>NZ_KV788564.1:0-105781 GCF_001807315.1 Corynebacterium sp. HMSC06D04 | reverse complement strand
TATCAGGTGTCTACCAAACAGGGGTCAGGTCCAACAACCAGCGCTAGTACAAAACAGCCAGCGGCCAGTCTTCCCTACTTTGTGGCGGAAGCCCCGGCCGATGTTGTGGTTTTTATCGGGCGCCTGCTTAGTTGTAGTAACTGGCCTTGCCGATGATGCCGTGGACGATTTCAGCGATGTGTTGGGCGTTTGTGCCGGTGCCCTGTTCGATCTGAGTGCGGCAAGAAAAGCCATCAGCGATGACAACCTTGCCTTCCGTGGCTGCCTTCTTCACCTTCGGGAATAGTTCGCGCTCCCCCAGCGCCATGGACACTTCAGCGTGGCCTTTCTCAAAGCCCCAGTTGCCGGCCAGGCCGCAGCAGCCGGTAGCGATCTGTTCCTCGTTGATGCCCAATGCCCGCAGCACGGCAGCGGAATGTTGCGGATCGCCTAATGACTTTTCGTGGCAGTGCACCTGTGTCAACGCGGAGACATCGCCCGGCGCGATGACGCCGGCGGCGACGAATTGCTCAAGGCGCTTGGCAATAAACTCGCTAAACGAGTGGGTGTTGCGCGCCAGGTTTTTAATCACTGCGCCGTATGTCGGGTCGTCGCAAAGCTCAGCGGCTTCATGTTGCAGCATCACGGTGCACGAGGGCTCCACGCCAATCACAGGCAGCCCGCGGTCCAGGTAGGGCTTCATCACCTTGACCGTCTGCCGCAGCACGCGCTTTACCATGTCGAGCTGCCCAGTCGAGTGCCAGGTCAAACCACAGCACACAAACTCCTGCGGTATGACCACCGTGTACCCGAGCGCTTCGAGCACCTCCACCGTGGCCGTCGCGGGTGAAGTACCCAGAGAGGAATTGAAAGAATCCGGCCACAACACCACGGTGCGTTCCCCCGGTGGCAATGGTGGAACTGGAGCGGCCGAAGAAACTGCCTCATCGCTACTTTCCGTGCTTCGG
This sequence comes from Corynebacterium sp. HMSC06D04, assembly GCF_001807315.1. Classification (NCBI taxonomy): domain Bacteria; kingdom Bacillati; phylum Actinomycetota; class Actinomycetes; order Mycobacteriales; family Corynebacteriaceae; genus Corynebacterium; species Corynebacterium sp. HMSC06D04. The sequence goes on along the minus strand of NZ_KV788564.1, from coordinate 104,834 downwards.
TTTACCGCGGCGTCGCCAAGCACGGGCACCGGCTCATGCTCTTTGTGCCACTTGCGCAGCGAGGTATGCGCGAAGTGGATGAGCGGACGGCCAGCATCCAACCCGGAGACTTTCGCTATAAGCGGCGCCAGTCGCGGCGCAGACATCACCTTATCCAACAGCGTGGGCACCACCGGAATCTTGTGCGCCACGTAGCCCAAAAGCGGCAGCCAGCCCATCACATAATGCGCACCCGGACGCAACTTGCCCTTGTAGTGGTTGTGCAGGAACTCCGCCTTGTACGTCGCCATGTCCACGTTCACCGGGCATTCGGAAACGCACGCCTTGCAGGACAAGCACAGGTCGAGAGCTTCCTCAACCTCTTTGGAACCGAAGCCGTCCTTGATGGACTCGCCACGGAACATCTCACTGAACATGCGGGCACGGCCGCGGGTCGAGTGCATCTCGTCGCCGGTAATCTGGGAGGACGGGCACATCGAGCCTGTCTCACTGCGGCACGCGGATACACCCACGCACCTATTGATGGCGTTGACCAGCGAGCCCTTGTCCTTGCCCAACTTGTGCACCGGCGTGAGCTCAAAGCGTCGCTGCCCCGGCGCCATGCGCAGCCCCTCAGTCACTGCCTCCGGCTTTACTAGAACGCCCGGGTTAAAGAAATTCTCCGGATCGAAAATCTCCTTGAACTGTTCGAATAGCTCGCGCATCTCCTGCGAGTACATGCGGTCCAGCAACGCCGAGCGTGCGCGGCCATCGCCGTGCTCGCCCGAGAGCGAACCACCGTGGGCCGAGACCAACTCCGCTGCCTCATTCATGAAGGATTCGAACTGCGCGATGCCCTCATCCGTGCCGAAGTCGAAGGAGATACGCACGTGCACGCAGCCCTTACCGAAGTGACCAAATGGAATACCGCGCAGCTCATGCTTTGCCATCAAAGCGTACAAATCCCGCAAATAGGCCGCCCGCTTGCTCCTGGCCCACCTTGGAGCGCAGCGCCTCCAACAGGCCGCCGCCCATGCCCTCGATTGTTACCACGTCCGGCATGCGAAGCTTCGCCGCTGCCGCCGCCCTTCTCGACGCACGAGTCGAGGAAATCTGGGACGCTCACACTGGCGAGTTTTAAAGGCGCTTCTTCTTGCGCAGCGGGATTCGGCGGACGATAGCGCGGCGTTCTTGGAGAGTCTCACGGCCGCACAGCCAAGCCACGAGCCCCATGGCGGCCACGCCCGCGCATACCGCGAAGGCTTTGGCGAAGCCGAAGTAGTCCGCCAGGCCGCCAACCACGATGGGACCAAGAATCTGGCCAAAGTCACCGGCCATCTGGAAGGTGGAAAGCACCTGACCGCCGGAGCGCTTGTTGCCCACGACGTCGCCAATAGCGGCAGTCTGCGCCGGATTGATAAGCCCGGAGGCGACGCCGGCAAAAGCCGAGACAATGAGCAGCGTCGGGATGGTATCGGCCAAGCCCATAAGCCCCACGAACACGCCCGTGCCCACCAATCCGATGAGGATCATAGGACGACGGCCGTAGATATCGGCCCACCTGCCAGAAAATTGCAGCACCACAGCGTTTCCCGCAGCGAATACAGCTAGAGCAAAGCCGGAGGCAGCGGCGCCGTTATGAAAGACCGAGGCGGCAAACAACGGCAGCACGGAAACTCGCACGCCCATGTTGATCCAGCCCTGCGCAAAGTTTGAGGTCAACACCGCCCGATACGCGGTATCGTGCCATGCCTCGCTGAGCTTCATCGGCGGCAGCGCCGCGCCCGCAGAACCATCGCGCGAAAGCGAAGGCATGAGAACCCAGACCACAACCGCCGCAAGCGCGACGCCCGCGCCATAAAGCACGAAAGGCCACCTAAAGCCCATAAACGCGAGGCTGGCGCCAAGCAGCGGGCCGATGATATTGCCAAGCAGGAAGGCCGTGGCATAGGTTGCAGAACACTTGCCGCGGATAGTCGGCGGCGAAAGCTTCACGATAAGCCCCATGGCAGAGACCGTGAACATCGTGGAACCGATACCCGCCAGGGCGCGAAAGAGCACGATGTGCCAATACTCCTGGGCCACCGCTACGAGCGCCGTGGTAATCGCCACCGTAAATAGGCCCGTCAGATAGACCCAGCGCGAGCCAAACTTGTCCACGAGCTTGCCCGCACCGGGCGCAAAGATGAGACGGCTGGCGGAGAAAATCGAGACCACCATGCCCGCGGCGGCCATGGATACATCGAAGCTCACCACGAACTGTGGAAGCAGCGGCGCGATGATGCCGTAGCCCAAGGCGATAATGAAGGCCGCCGAGACCATAATCCAAATTTCACGGGGGATCTTTGGCACTGCTTGCGGTTTGGGCTCACCGGCACTTAATTCATCTGCTGCAATAGCTGCTTTTTCATTGTGGGGCATAGCAACATTTACCTTAACCCGCTTGGCAAACCGGCAGCTAAGGATGGAAATGACACTAGAAATAGTTTAGAAAAATCCCAATTCGAACAAATTTTCGCACAATTTTCTTTTCATGTCAGCTACACCAATTAGGTTGTGCGCCATGAAGAACTTCAAGAACTCCCCTGCTTCCACAAACACCTGTTTCGGCATCCGCCACGCCGCAAGCCGGCGTGCACGCACTACCCATAGCCATTCGCATGTGTCCGAGCGCCTCCGCGCCGGCGAGATAGCCGCTGACATCCTCTTCCATGAAACAGAAACGCTCAACGCTCTAAACGGGATAGTGCGCCATCCACGCTCGCTGGCGCGGCCCACGCCAACATGGCGGCCACCATTAAAGGAGCTTCCGGCAGTAGCAGGCTTTCCGGCACTAACCATGGCAATAACGCGCCATCGTGTGGGCGAGCGCGCCCGCGCACGAGTCTTGGGCTATGGCGAAGACCGAGTGCCCGCGTATCTCGTCTCAGTACGAATTACTGATTCGACAGGAGCCTCTGTTACCCCGGAGCTTGCCGAAGCATGGGTGCGTGCAATGGTGCCGCCGGAGCTAGCAAACGCTGTCCACGAGCTAACCAATGCCGAAGCGCAGCGGTTCGTGTGGCTGGTTGACAGTGCCTACCTTCCGGTTCACTCTCCAGTCTCACTCTTCGCAGGCTTTAGCCAGGCAGCATAGCGGCTGATACCACGGTCCATATAGCGCAAACCGCGGCGAATGCCATCGCCGTGCCCAAGGTTTTCGCTATTTTCACGGAAGACGCTATCCGCAATTGCTGCGTTTCCGGGATAGACGGCATAGGACCGCAAGCCGGCAGGGGCAAAACGGATGAGGAGACACGCCGCAACGACCGTGAAGGCCTTGTCAATGGAATCAGAGGTAAGCGCCTGGCAGATAATGGCCAAGCGGTCATTTCCAGTTACCATCTGGTAGAAGTTCAACAGGCCTTCACGCCCGATATCGCCTTCCCCACCGAGCGAATAGATCGTGGGATAGACGACAAGCATGCCGGACAAGCATCCGGCCAGCAGGCCAATCACGATGGTGGTTGCCACGTAACGGAACATGCGCCGTTGCGCCAGCGCACCGAAGATATACCCTACGAACATGGACACAGGGATAAAGGCTAAAGGATGCGCAGCATAACTAGCGCTCAGCACAGAAGCGCCGAGGCCTGTAGCCATACCCAAGGTAGGCCCATACAAAATGGCAACCACGATAGTGCCCAAAGTATCGAAATAAAAGGGGATGTTCGTTCCTACCACCAAAGAGCCAATAAGCATATTCAGCGCCATCCCCATCACGGGGTTGAACATCATATAGCGCGGAAATAGCCCGTACCTAGAAAGTAATAGGCCCGCAGTTGCAACCAAGCCCAACGCCCAAATGGTGATGGTCAAAGGGCTCGAGAAGGTATAGGTTATCTCCCGGAACTGCGGGGATGTCGACATAGACCACGCGCCTGCGGCAACCAGCACCGAGAAGAGGACGCTTAGTTGACGCCAGCGATTGCGGAAGAGGCCCGATACGGCGCCCAGTTTAGAGCTCATCCTCGTCATCGTAGTCATCGATGACATCATCATCTTCATCATCTAGCGCTTCATCCTCATCGTCGTCAGCGCCGAAGATGTCGTAGACGTCGGGCTCCTCAAACTGTGCATCGTCGAAGGAAACCAACTGACACTCCCAGTCCAGAGCTTGATCGGAGACCAAGCTCAGCACATCAAAGAGGCGATCGAAGTCAGTGTAGGTACCAAGCTCCAAGGCCTCGGCCGGGACTTCAATGATTGGGGCGGAATCGTGAGCCTCGCCGGCTTCAAACAATGCAAGACGCTGCTCCTCGCTCAAGTCATCGTCCTCGTCCTGCTCCCACAGCTCGTTGATAGCTTCATCCTCGAGCTCGTCAAACTCTTCCTCGTCAAAGTCGAATGCCAAGAAACGCACGATGGCAGAGGGCACGCCATCGACAGTCTCAACGAGCACGCGCAGCTCAGAGTCGTTAGCTACCTCAGCCACGACGAGGTTCGGGTTGAACTCATCCTGCATAAACTCAAGGTCCGCAATGCGCTCATCGGTGCCTTCCAGCAGGTCCCGCAAAACCGTCACTACCTGATCGGTAGCGATGTGCTTTGCCACAGCCTCAACTGCATCATCCACGGAGAAGGCCACCGAGACCAGCACGGCCTCAAAGTCTTCATCGTCTTCATCCACATCCGCTGCCGCAATGTAGACATTCGCGGCAGGCAGGATTGGGTCAATTTCCACTAGTTGAATCTCAAGATCCGAAGTAATGGGCACAAACATCACGTCATCATTGACGCGGGACTCAATTCCCTCAGCGTCCAACGCAGAAGCGATATCTTCAAAAAAGCTCATCAGTGCAATCCGTCCATGTGGCAGTTGGTCACCATGGCAATCACCAAGGCTCCTCAAAGCCTACCCGTTATCCTGCTGCCGTGTTTCTAAACCGAGTGCAGCCAAAAGCTCGGGTCGACCGCTTCCCCACTCGAGCATGTGATAGTTCTGCCATGCTTGGCGACGCCGCTCGAAGGGCGCATCCACGACCTGCGGCTCCGAGTCAAAAATCATGGTCTTGCGCTGGCTTGGCTCATAGCGCGGCCAGTTCTCGTTTGGCCGGCCAGTATGGATGAAAGAGGACCACTGCGACTGCATGAGTTGGGTCATGTCATCCATCAGGGCACTATCACCCATGCGGGTCAGTGCGGAGACCCGGGAAGCGCCAGGATCGCCGAAGATATTGGACAGCTCCATCGAGTGCATCGCTCCTAGCCCAAGCCACTTCAACGCCGCTGGCGCAAAATCGAAGCGATACATCCAGGTCTCGTGCTCCCGCGAGTGCGCATCGGCAACTCGTACGGTGGGCGCCCAGAACAGGGCGTCGGTAAGCAGGTGCGCAAAATCCTGCCGAGCAACTGCCCCGCCATAGGCCTCCACCACCGCTGGGGCGTTGACCTCGTCGAAGGAAGCAAGCAGGCGCAACGCGGCGCGCCGGCGCGCACTCTGACGCTGGTAGAGAAACTTGCCAAAGCTCGCCTCGTCCGAGTTCGTCCCCACCAAAAGCGGTACATCGGCTTGTTTGCCTTGGGCGAAAGCCTCCAACGGATGCAAAGGAATCAGATCGTCATCCACCGTGGGCGCGTAGCAGGAATTCAAGTGGAAAAGCTCGCCCGCACGCCACATCATCGATTGGCCGGCGCGCACTATGTCGCCGAATTCAGCCTCGCGCAAATCATCCACGCTGGCCGCGCGCGGCAAGGCCATACGGTTGACCAACTCGCGCGCCCAGAACGTTGATTGCGCCCGCGAATGCAGCATGCCAATCGGCGGCGACTGCGCAATCGCACGATGAAACAGCCCGTGCGCACGCGGCACCGTCATCAGTGTCAACACCGCTGCGCCACCGGCAGATTCACCCATCAAGGTGATGTTGCCATCATCTCCGCCGAAAGCGGCGATATTTTCCTTAACCCACTGCAAGGCCAGGAGCTGATCCGATACCGCTGGATTGGCCGAGCACTCGCCTCCCAGGCTGCGCAGATCCAAATAGCCCAGCGCCCCCAAACGGAAGTTGATGGAAACGTAGACCACGTTCATCTGCGCAGCCAGTTCGAATCCACGCAGCATAAGCATGTGCGAGGAGCCAACGATGAAACTGCCGCCATGGATGTAGACCACCACCGGCAGCTTTTCGTCGTTGTCTGGGCGAACGACGTCGAGATGCAAGCAACCCTCTCTGCCCGCGACGCGATCTTGCCAAGAATAGATAGGCTGCGGGGCTACTGGACCAAAGTCATAGCACTCGCGTACGCCTTCCCAACTGGGAGCTTTCTCGGCAGCACGAAAACGCTGGGCGCCGCTGGTATCGGCGCCGAATGGAATGCCCCTCCAAGAGCGCACGGGCGCGGAAATTGGGCGATCTGTACGGAGATCTTCTTCCCTCGTGCCACGTACCCAGCCAGATGAAGTCCGTACCGTCAGCTCGTCTTCCCACACGTTGGCTGCGGCCTCCGCCGCAGCGCGCGCACGACGATGCGCATCCGCTGCATGCATGCGGGCAGCGGCGGAACTAGTTTCACGGGGTACATCCCCGAAGCTCCCCTCAGCTTTCATACTTCTAAGACTAGAAAAGTTTCTGTCATTTAGACGAGTTTGGATACTTAAAAAGTTCTCGACCAACGCTATCGCTAAATCCACAGCAAGCGCTCAGGAAAAAGCAGAGACACTTCGCTACGGTGGTTTTACAACAGGCAACCAAATACCGGTTGTCATAAACAGTTTTAGAGGTGATTTAGAAGATGAGCATTTTAGATAAGGCAAAAGGCGCAATTGAAAAGAGGGTTTCTAACAACGCGACGGGCCCGGCAAATCCCACCAACTCCGACAATGTTTATGAGATCAACCCGGAGGAAGCCAACCGCGTCACCAACGCGCTTTTAGATGGCCTAGACAAAGCAGTCGCAGCGCAGTCTGGTGTTATCAAGAAATACGTTGATGGCCTTCGCAAACGCAATCCGGAGTCAAGCCCAGCACAAATCCAAGCAATCCTCGATAAGCACTTGCTTAACCTAGTCTCTGGCACTGGTGCTGCTGCCGGTGCTTCCGCCGCAGTTCCGGGTGTAGGCACCATCGCCGGCATCGCTGCTATCGCGGCAGAATCCGTGGTTTTCCTGGAAGCTGCCTCCTGGTACGTATTGTCTTCTGCTTACCTGCGCGGTGACAACATAGAAGACGAAGAACGGCGCCGTGCCCTGGTTCTGCTGGTGCTGACCGGTTCTAAGGGCAGCGCCTTGGTTGACACCTTGGTCGGCGACATGGGCACCGTCAAGGGCGTTACTTCCGCAGCCACCCTGTCGCGCTTTACCGGCCCAACCCTAAGCGGTCTCAACGGCCGTCTCACCAAGCTTTTTGCCAAGCAGGTAACCAAGCGCCTGAAATGGGCATGGGTCTCCAAGCTGATGCCAATGGGCATCGGTGCAGTGCTCGGCACTTCTGCCAACCGGAAACTTGCCAAGAAGGTAATTGAGCATGCTGGCGAGCAACTTTCGCCTTTGCCCACCTCATAAGGGGCGCTTTCACCCCTGACCTAGTGAGCAAAACAACTCGGAACGTATCATGGTTGAAGACACTTTTCGGGGTGCTGTGTGCACCCGCGCAAAGGCCCTACTAAAGTCCCATTAACGAACCGTAATTAACAAGGAAATGAGGCGAATTCCTGCCGTGAGCAACTCGAGCATTTTCGGCCCCAATGCGTGGCTGATTGACGAACAGTTCCAGCAGTACTCAAAGGATCCCAACTCCGTAGATAAGGAGTGGCGCGATTACTTTGAGGCCAACGGAGCACCGAAGAACGCGGTTTCTGCCCCAGCAGCCGCTGCACAATCCTCCGCGAAGAAGTCCACTCCGGCGAAGCCAGCTGCAGATTCTGCTACCCCGAACGGTGCGCCAGCAGCAAAGCCAGCGAAGGTAGCAGAGAAGCCAGGCAAGGATTCTGACTCCAAGAAGAACTACCCAGATTCCCCGCTCGATCGCATCGGCGAGGCTCCGGAGGCTGGCGAGCGTCAGCTCAAGGGCATGTTCAAGGCAATCGCTAAGAACATGGACGAGTCCCTCGAGATTCCAACCGCAACCACCGTGCGCGACGTTCCAGTCAAGCTGATGTGGGAAAACCGCGCGATGATCAACGATCACCTCAAGCGCACCCGCGGTGGCAAGATTTCCTTTACCCACATCTTGGGCTACGCCTTGGTCAAGGCGACCCAGATCCACCCCGACATGAACGTCCGTTACGAGGTCAAGGACGGCAAGCCGACTGTCGTACAGCCAGAGCACGTCAACCTGGGCCTCGCTATCGACCTCCCGCAGAAAGATGGCTCCCGCGCACTCGTTGTGGCAGCGGTCAAGGAAGCCGAGAAGATGTCCTTCTCCGAGTTCGTTGACGCATACCAGGACATCGTCAACCGCTCCCGCCAAAACAAGCTCACGATGGATGACTTCTCCGGCGTCACCATCAACCTCACCAACCCGGGCGGCATCGGCACCCGCCACTCCATCGCCCGCCTGACCAAGGGCTCCGGCGCCATCATCGGCGTCGGCTCCATGGATTACCCGGCTGAGTTCGCCGGCACCTCCGAGGACCGTCTGGCTGACATGGGTGTAGGCCGTCTGGTCACTCTGACCTCCACCTACGATCACCGCGTCATCCAGGGCGCGGAGTCCGGCGAGTTCCTGCGCACCTTGGGCCAGCTGATCACCGATGATCGCTTCTGGGACGAGCTGTTTGAGTCCATGGGCGTTCCTTACCAGCCATTCCGCTGGGCACAGGATGTCCCGAACACCGGCGTGGACAAGAACACCCGCGTCATGCAGTACATCGAGGCTTACCGCTCCCGCGGCCACCTCCTCGCCAACGTCAACCCACTTGGCTGGCGTCAGCCGGGCCTGCCTTGGCCGGATCACCGCGACCTTGACCTTAAGACCCACGGCCTGTCGATCTGGGATCTGGACCGCACCTTCAACGTCGGCGGCTTCGGTGGCCAGGAGACCATGAAGCTGCGCGACGTCGTCAAGCGTCTGCGTGATGCTTACACGCTGAAGGTCGGCTCCGAGTACGCCCACATCTTGGACCGCGATGAGCGCAGCTGGCTGCAGGATCGCCTCGAGGCTGGCATGCCAAAGCCATCCAACGCTGAGCAGAAGTACATCCTGCAGAAGGTCAACGCTGCTGAGGCATTCGAAAACTTCCTGCACACCAAGTACGTCGGCCAGAAGCGCTTCTCCCTCGAGGGAGCTGAGTCCCTCATCCCGCTGATGGATGCCATCGTGGACACTGCTGCGGGCCAGGGCCTCGACGAGGTCGTCATCGGCATGCCGCACCGTGGCCGCCTGAATGTCTTGTTCAACATTGTTGGCAAGCCACTGGCTGACCTCTTCGGCGAGTTCGACGGCAACTACAAGGGTGGCCAGCTCGGTGGCTCCGGTGACGTTAAGTACCACTTGGGTTCCCAGGGTCACCACATCCAGATGTTCGGTGACGGCGAAATCGACGTCAGCCTGGCTGCTAACCCGTCTCACCTCGAGGCCGTTGACCCAGTCTTGGAGGGCATCGCCCGCGCTAAGCAGGACCTGCTGGACAAGGGCCAGGACGGCTTCTCCGTTGTCCCAGTCATGCTGCACGGTGACTCCTCCTTCAACGGCCTGGGCATTGTTCAGGAGACCATCAACCTGTCCCAGCTGCGTGGTTACACCACCGGCGGTACCGTCCACATCGTGGTCAACAACCAGGTGGGCTTCACCACTACCCCGGATTCCGCACGTTCTACCCACTACGCCACCGACCTGGCAAAGGGCTTCGATTGCCCGGTATTCCACGTCAACGGTGACGACCCAGAGGCAGTTGTCTGGGTTGGCCAGCTGGCTACTGAGTACCGCCGCAAGTTCGGCAAGGACGTCTTCATCGATCTCATCTGCTACCGCCTGCGCGGCCACAACGAGGCAGATGATCCTTCGATGACCCAGCCGGAGCTGTACTCCATCATCGATGACCACAAGTCTGTCCGTGAGATCTACACCGAGGAGCTCATCGGCCGTGGCGACCTGTCCGAAGCAGACGCTGAGGCTGCAGCTCGTGACTTCCACGACCAGATGGAATCCGTCTTCACCGAGGTCAAGGAATCGGAGGCCGGTGCCCCTGGCGAGCAGCACGGTATCACCTCTGCGCAGGAGCTGACCCACGGTCTGGATACCTCCATCACCGCCGAGGAGATCGAGGAAATTGGCCAGGCCTACGCCAACGGCCCAGAGGGCTTCGAGTACCACAAGCGTGTTGCCCGCGTTGCCAAGGAACGCCTGAAGACCTCCACCGAGGGCGGCATCGACTGGGGCTGGGGCGAGCTTATCGCCTTCGGCTCCCTGGCTAACCAGGGCAAGCTGGTCCGCCTGGCCGGTGAGGATTCCCGCCGCGGTACCTTCACCCAGCGCCACGCTATCCCGGTCGATCCGCGCGATGGCTCCGAGTACAACCCGCTGAACTACCTGGCTCAGACCAAGGGCAACGGCGGCCGCTTCCTGATTTACAACTCCGCCCTGACCGAGTACGCAGGCATGGGCTTCGAGTACGGCTACTCCGTGGGTAACCAGGACGCACTCGTTGCATGGGAGGCACAGTTCGGTGACTTCGCAAACGGTGCACAGACCATCATCGACGAGTACCTGTCCTCCGGTGAGGCAAAGTGGGGCCAGCTCTCCAGCCTGGTTCTGCTGCTGCCGCACGGCTACGAGGGCCAAGGCCCAGACCACTCCTCTGCCCGCATCGAGCGTTACCTGCAGCTGTGCGCTGAGGGCTCCATGACGGTGGCTCAGCCTTCTACCCCGGCTAACCACTTCCACCTGCTGCGTCGCCAGGCGCTGGGCTCCATGAAGCGTCCGCTGGTCGTCTTTACTCCGAAGTCCATGCTGCGTAACAAGGCATCCGCTTCTGCTATCTCCGAGTTCACCGAAATCAAGCACTTCCAGTCCGTCATCAATGACCCGAACTTCGTTGACCACGAGGGCAAGGTTGTAGGCGACGCCGAGAAGGTCAAGACCATCATGCTGGTCTCCGGCAAGCTCTACTGGGAGCTGGCTAAGAAGAAGGAAGCAGACGGCCGCGATGACGTCGCAATCGTCCGCCTCGAGATGCTGCATCCGATTCCGTTCAACCGTCTCGCAGAGGCATTCAAGGCCTTCCCCAATGCCACCCAGGTTCGCTTCGTCCAAGACGAACCAGCAAACCAGGGCCCATGGCCTTTCTACAACGAGCACCTGCGTGAGCTCATTCCGGATATGCCGGAAATGGTCCGCGTATCTCGCCGTGCGCAGTCCTCGACTGCAACCGGTATCGCCAAGGTCCACCAGATCGAGCAGAAGAAGCTGCTTGAAGAGGCCTTCGATGTCTAAGGCTTAAAAGCCAGATATAACGGCTAAAGCGCCCTTGCCGCCTCGAATAGAGGTAGCAAGGGCGCTTTAGTATATTTTCGAAAAAGCAAGCTCTACGAGGAGCTGCTCAGCAGCCAAGCTAGGACTTCGGCTTGCTCGAATTGTCCTTTTTCTCATCGCCGGAGGTCAGATCGGATCCTCCGGAAGAGTTGGAATCACCGCCGGTATCCATGACTGTGCCCGCATTGGATTGCGAGTTCCAATCACTTACGGTTTGCTCCAGAGAACCGGACTCGTCGGTCTTTTCCAGCAGCTCACGGATTTCCCCATCGGTCAAAAACTTGGTCAGGGAAGACACTGCGAGGCGTTCCTCACGGTCAAAAAGACCCTTGTAATAAACCACGACGTAGTTCTGCGGCAGATCCGGCTCCGCTTCCTTGCACCCCTGCGCGCTGGAAGGCGCTACCACCGCGAGGTCCGGCGGTAGCGCATTCATCAGCGCCACGTGGGTAGTAGCCAAGAAATCCTCGCCCGAGGGGTCCTTTTGGTCTTCCTCGTAGCGCTTCGAAATCTCGCGTGCGGCAACAGGGTTGAAGGCATCGAGCAATTCACCGGTGCAACCGATGTAGAAGTTCGTTGCGCCGTCGCCGCTCTCGATAAGCGGGAGGTTCTGCTCGTTAGCAGAGGTGGCCTCCAGTTCCTCATTACTGGCCACATTTGCGGCTCTGCCCTGGGACTCCAAAGTCTGCTTATACAACTCAGCGAGCAACAGCTGCCGCTTGGACTTTGGGTTGACGGATATGGTTACCGCTTGGTGCAAGCCAGGCTTTTCATCCGCCGAAGGATCAAATTTGGTGCAGGAGCTCAATGCAGCCAATGCCAGTCCGGCAGTCGCTAGCGTCGCTACAAGGCGGCGGGATCGCATCGGCACAGTTCTCCTTAAAGTTATGGTTCTTCCTAAATATTCCTAAAATTCTACACGGCACTGCTGGGCTTTCCGACGCCGCCTTATCCCAGCGTTTTCCTGTATTTAATAAGGGGCTAAGATGGGTTGGGTTATGACTAGCGCTATTACTGAATCCGCCGTTCGGGAGGCCCTTAGCCGGGTTGAAGACCCAGAAATCGGCCGCCCTATCACCGAGCTCGACATGGTGAAATCCGTCGCCATCGACGGCAATGACGTCAGCGTCGAAATCTATCTGACCATTGCCGGCTGCCCGATGAAAAACACCATCGAAGCCAACACTCGAGCCGTCCTCGAGGACATCGAGGGCGTTGGCAATGTCAGCGTGACCATGGATGCCATGAGCGATGAACAGCGTCGCGCTTTAAAGCAGAAGTTGCGCGGCGGCCAGGCTGAGCCGGAGATTCCTTTCGCCAAGCCAGAATCCACCACGCGCGTGTTCGCGGTGGCCTCTGGTAAAGGCGGCGTCGGCAAGAGCTCCACCACCGTCAACCTCGCAGCCGCGCTTTCGGCCAAGGGCTTAAAAGTTGGCATTGTCGACGCCGATATCTACGGCCACTCCGTACCGGGCCTGCTGGGTTCGACCGCCGGCCCCACCGTCATTGATGATGAAATGCTGCTGCCACCAATTTCCCACGGCATCAAGCACATCTCCATTGGCCAATTCGTCGAGGGCAACGCCCCTGTGGTCTGGCGCGGCCCGATGCTGCACCGCGCGCTGCAGCAATTCCTGGCTGACGTCTTCTGGGGCGATCTGGACGTTCTACTGCTCGATCTCCCACCCGGCACTGGCGACGTCGCGCTTTCCGTGGCTCAGCTCATCCCGAACGCCGAGCTGCTCATCGTCACTACCCCGCAGGCAGCAGCCGCGGAGGTGGCAGAGCGTGCAGGCTCCATCTCGCAGCAGACTCGCCAGCGCGTAGCCGGCGTTATTGAGAACATGGGCGCCATGGTGCTGCCTGACGGTTCCACGATGGATATCTTTGGTACCGGCGGCGGCAAGGTTGTAGCAGAGCGCCTTAGCACCATCTTGGGCTACGAGGTGCCTGTCTTGGCTGAGGTGCCGCTCGATCCGGCTCTGCGCACCGGCGGCGATGCCGGCGAACCAATCATCACCGCCGCCCCGGATTCTCCTTCTGCAACGGCAATCAAGCAGCTAGCGGATAAGCTCGCCATCCGCAACGACTCTCTGGTGGGCAAGACCTTAGGTCTGGGCGTTACCCGCCACTAAAAAATTAGGCAGACGCCTAAAGCAGTTACTGCTTAGGTAACATCAGCCCAAGAAAAGCCGGTTCCTTCTGCGTTGTCATTTGCCGCAGTTGGTGCCGACTTTGGCGCCGACTTTGGCGTAGGTGCCTGCGGCTGTTGAGCCGAGCTCTGCTGCGGTTGTGCCGGTGCCGCGTAAATCTGGGAGTAGTCGAAGGTCGGGCGCTGCTGGCCCTGCTGACCTGAATTCGCCTGTTGACTGCGCTGACTGTGTTGGGCACGTGGCCCGGAAGCACCGCGCTGCGCTGCGGAGTGCGCTTGCTCATCGCCCGCGCTTAGATGCGGTTTGCCCATTCCCTCTGTCAGCTTGCGCGGGTCGAAATCATCCCAAGCGGAATCGTCTCCGTCAAAAAGAGCCTTGGTGATAGCACCGCGTGGGCCCAAGCGCGTCCATTCGGCGGCCTGGCTGATGGGGCCACGCAAAGTTTCAAATTCCTCGCTCAGGCCGCCCATTTCACCTTGTAGTTCGGCCTTGGCATTGTTGATTGCCTTACGCGCAGCATAGATTGCCGCACGGACATCCATGATTACGCCGGGGAGCCTCTCTGGACCGATGATCACGATGCCAAGAAGCACGATGACGGCAATCTCTGTCCAACCGATTGAAGAAAACACTATGCTATCTTAGCCCTCCGTTAGCGCCTGTGCGCTATGTGAAACGGGCACCAACCTCATTCGCCTTGACTCCGCTGCTAATAGCGCCACTTAGCGCCACTGCATTAACGCCTCTGATTGTGCTTGATGGCGCGAATGACCATCTCGACCTTGTCAAGGATATCGCGCTCGCCGACGCCACTGGTACCGCCGTGTGCGCTGAAATTGTTTCGCCCTTTTTCAGGTGTGGCGGCGTCCTCGTCAGCTGCTTCAGCTGCGATTCCGGCCAGCTTGGCCATCAAATCTTTCGGTGCACGCACTTGGTGGTCAACGTTGCAGTTGCGCACCCACTGGGAAGCACGGCGCTGCTCACGGACGTCGGCGCGACATTCAGCGCAGTGCACCAGGTGAACATGCACACGATGAGTGGCTTTGGGATCCATCTCGCCATCGACGAAGGCTGCCACAGCTTCGGGGCCTAAGTGCCCAATGGAATCAGCCCGCCGAGCCCTTGCTTTGGCCTTATCACGGGCCTTGGCAAGAGTCTTGTCAAAGGTGGTGGTGGCGCCTTCTACTCCACGCATATGAAACGAGGCGCGGTGCTGATGTGCAGAATCCTCCACGGGAGTTTTGCCACCTACCTTTCTATCGAACGTTGGGTTCGTTAATTAGTCTCCACAATAGACCTCATTGCACTTTAGCGTGGGCGGCCTAGCGGCTACGGAGCAAAACTCGGGCTTCGTCGTTGGTCTGCGCGGCGGTTTCGAGAGCCGCGCGCAGCTGTGCACGGCCGCGGTGGATGCGCGAACGAACGGTACCCATCTTCACGCCCAGGGTCTCTGCGATTTCGTCGTAGCTCATTCCCACGACGTCACACAGAACAACTGCTACACGGAAGTCAGGGGCCAGCTCGTCGAGCGCCTTTTGCAAGATCGGGTCCAAGTTGGCCACGGTATAAGCTTGCTCCGGGGTCATATCGGTGCCGGGCACGCGCTCATAATCTTCCGGCAGGGCCTCCATCCGTATCTTGGCACGATGGCGGACCATATCTAAGAAGAGGTTGGTGGTAATCCGGTGCAACCAGCCGCGGAAAGTACCGGGCTGATACTTATCAAGCGAGCGGAACACACGCATGAAGGTCTCTTGGGTCAAGTCCTCTGCATCATGCTGGTTACCGGACAAGCGGTATGCCAGGCGGTAAACGGAGTCTGCATGCTCGTCCACGAGCTCCGACCACGAAGGCATCGCAGCCTGGCCGGCGTCGAACGCGGCTGTGCCGCTGAGTTCTTCGGAAGCAGCGACGTGAGGCTCCGTTGGGCTAGTGGCCACACCAGTTTCCTGGCGCAAAGACGAATCGACGCGATGCTTCCTTTTCATGCTTTCATCTTCCTATACCGAGCTTCAAAACGCCAGACAGTACTCTGCGAAGTGACTGTGAGCGTCACCGAAAAACAAAAACTTCTACCTCATCAGTAACAATCCTGGCGTCTTGACACCGCATACACAGAAAATTACCTATGGTTTAGGTTGTGACTAATACGGCATACGACGCACTGCGTTCTTACATCGAATCCACCAGCGAAGTTTCTACGGCACTCGCCGGGGCCCGTTCCCATGCCGAGGAATTTGGCTTGTCCGTACCGGACGAAGCAACCGGGCAGCTTCTTTCCTCCCTTTCCGCAGCCAGCTCTGGCGCTGATCGCCCCCAGGCCATCGCCATTACTCCGGCTGCTGCTGTAGCCGGAATCTACCTCCTGCAGGGCCTGCCTAACAATGGAATCGTCACCTGCATCGATCCGGAGGCAGAGCATCAGGCCATGGCGAAGTCCACCTTCCGTGAGGCTGGCTTTGCCACCACCCGCGCGCGCTTTTTGCCCTCCCATCCTCTGGAGGTCATGGGACGTCTCGCCACCGATTCTTATCAATTGATCTTCGCAGACGTTCCCGCGCTGGATATGCCGGCTCTTATCAACGCCGCTTTCCCACTGCTGCGTAAGAACGGCACGCTGGTTCTCGCGAACTCTTTGTTGGATGGCACCCTCGCCGACACCACCCGCAGCGACCGCGACACTGCCGCTGCCCGAGAAGCAGACGAGCTCGCCCGCTCACTCGAAGACGCCGTAGTAACCCGTCTACCACTGGGTTCCGGCCTAACGCTTATCACCAAGCGCTAAGAAAGTAGAAACCTCACACGAGATACAGGCGGCTGCCCCTTCATCTCGTGTGAGGCTTCTGTGTTTTCTCCCCGCCGCGGTGCGCTAGACGGTTTCGTTCTTGCCCACGACGACAACGCCGCCGGCAGAGACCTTAAAGCGGGACTCGTCGCGCTCGCGGTCGCAGCCGATGATGGCACCTTCGGAAACCACCACGTTCTTATCCAAAATGGCATGGCGGACAACCGCGCCCTTGCCCACGCGCACGCCTGGCAGCAGCACCGAGCCTTCTACTGAAGCTCCGTCGGCCACATGCACGTCCGAGGACAGCACAGAGTTGCGCACGGTGCCGCCGGAGATGATGCAGCCGGGGGCCACCATGGAAGACTGCGCGATGCCGTTTTGGACGAACTTCGCTGGCGGAAGGTTGGACTCATCCGTGGAGTGGATGGGCCAATGATTGTTATAAAGATTAAAAATCGGGTGCACCGAAATTAAGTCCATGTGCGCTTCGTAGAAAGAATCGATGGTGCCCACATCGCGCCAATAACCATGGTCGCGCTCAGTGGAACCTGGCACGTCATTCGCCATGAAGTCATAAACATGCGCCTGCCCGCGCTCCACAAAGTACGGAATGATGTCGCCGCCCATGTCGTGGTCGGAGTTTTCGTTCTCCTCGTCCTTGAGCAGGGCCTCAATCAGAGCATCGGCCGTAAAGACGTAGTTACCCATGGACGCATAGGTCATGTTCGGATCATCCGGAGTCGAAGGCGGATTATCCGGCTTTTCCAAAAACTCCGTGATGGTTCCCATGCCGTCTGCCTGAATGCAGCCAAATGCGGTGGCCTCGCTACGCGGCACGCGAATGCCCGCCACGGAGCAGTCGAGCCCAGTAGCGATGTGTTCCTGAACCATCTGCTGCGGGTCCATGCGATAGACGTGGTCGGCGCCGAAGACGATGACATAGTCCGGCTTTTCGTCATAAATCAAGTTAAGCGACTGGACAATAGCGTCGGCGGAACCGTTGTACCAACGCTTACCGCGACGCTGCTGGGCGGGCACGGAGGCGATGTACTGGGAAGTCGGGCCAGACAAATTCCAAGCCTGCGAGATGTGGCGGTCGAGGGAATGGGACTTGTATTGGGTGAGCACCGCAATCTTGAGGTAGCCCGCGTTGACGAGGTTAGACAGGACGAAGTCGATGAGACGGTAGGAGCCGCCGAAGGGGACGGCGGGCTTTGCGCGATCTTCCGTAAGGGGGAATAGGCGCTTGCCTTCACCGCCGGCGAGGACAATGGCGAGGACATTAGGCTGGGTTTTCACATGTTCCAACCTATTCAGTTTTAGGCCGCTTCGCAGAGGAAATAGGTCAGAAACTACCCCCACGGGAATTTTCTGCACGGTATGGATTTTCTCCGTATTCTGGGAGGACATGAGAGCCGGAATTTTTTCCAAGGAATACCCACCTGAGATTTACGGTGGCGCTGGCGTGCACGTCGCCGAGCTAACCCGCTTCATGCGGGAGTTAATCGATGTTTCCGTTCACTGCATGGGTGGCCCACGCGAGGAAAAGGACGTCTTCAACCACGGCGTTGATCCAGAACTTTCCGCAGCCAACCCCGCCATCCAAACTCTTTCCACGGGTCTGCGCATGGCTAATGCAGCTTCCGATATTGATATCGCGCATTCCCACACCTGGTACTCCGGCCTCGGCGGCCATCTCGCCGCCCGCCTCTACGACATCCCGCATGTGGTCACCGCCCACTCTTTGGAGCCGCACCGCCCATGGAAGCGTGAGCAGCTCGGTGGCGGCTACGAGATTTCCTCGTGGTCCGAGAAAAACGCCATGGAATACGCCGACGGCGTCATCGCGGTTTCCGCCGGCATGAAAGCCTCCATTCTGGATGCTTATCCCCGCATCGATGAGTCCAAGGTGCATGTTGTGCTCAATGGCATCGATACCGAGCTGTGGCAGCCGCGCGAGGCAGACTACCTGGACAAACTCGGCGTCGACAAGCAGCGCCCCATCGTTGCCTTCGTCGGCCGCATCACCCGCCAAAAGGGCGTGAAGCACCTGCTGAAGGCCGCGGCCCAGTTTGATTCAGACGTCCAGCTGGTGCTGTGCGCAGGCGCTCCCGATACTCCAGAAATCGCCGCGGAAACCGCAGCTTTGGTCGAAGACCTGCAGGCCAACCGCGACGGCGTGTTCTGGGTGCAGGAAATGCTCTCTCGCAGCCTCATCCAAGAGGTGTACTCTGGCGCCGACGTCTTCGTGTGTCCTTCTATCTACGAGCCTTTGGGAATCGTTAACTTGGAGGCCATGGCGTGCGGGACTGCAGTAGTTGCATCTGACGTCGGAGGAATCCCCGAGGTTGTCGTCGACGGTGAGACCGGAATCCTCGTCCACTACGACGAAAATGCGGTCGCTGACTTCGAGGCCAACCTCGCTGCTGCCGTCAACCAGGTCGTCGCCGACAAGGAGCACGCAACCGCATTCGGCCAAGCCGGCCGCACGCGAGCTGTGGAGAAGTTCTCGTGGGCCACCATCGCCTCCCAGACCGTAGATATTTACCGCGCACTGATTTAAATCGAGAATCTTTAGAAAGGCACTTTGTGACAACCCATCGCCCCGAACTGCACTTCACCCCTGAGTCTGGAGTCCTCGAGGCTCCGGCCGGCGTGCTGCTAGACGGCAATACGTGGCACCTGTTTTTCCAGTACCGCCACGAACTTTCCGCCCCGGCGCGCTGGGGACACAACTATTCTGAAGAATTTCCATTCGATTGGTTGGAGTGCGACGACGCACTTGCCCCTGTCGGCGGTGAGCTTTCCTTGCGCGCCGGTTCTGTAGCCGCGGGCGAAGATGCTATCAACCTCTACTTCACCTCCGTGACTTCCACCGGCACCTCGGTGCGTTTAGCACGCTACACCGATTTCAACGATGTCTGCGAAATTTCGGATGACTCCAACGCACTAGACCCGAATGTCGTGCGCTATGGCGAGGTAGCCGCCAACGTCACCAATTACTCCCGCTTCCGCTCGCCTTCCGTGGTTCCAGACTGGGTCGCGGCCGACCGCGATGAAGGCCACGAGGGCTGGCTCATGCTCGCACTAACCGGCCACTCCGACGCGCCGCTGCCCGTTATCCTGCGCTCGGCCGACGGCTTGACCTGGGATGTGGAAGGCCCGCTCGAGTTCAATGGCGATCCTGGTTTCAACGAGGGCGAGGTCCCGGCAAACTCGCCGATTCCACCGGTTGTCTCTCCACGCCTGGTCCGCTTGCGTGACGAGGTAGATGAGCGCATTTACGACGTCCTCCTGGTTACCCTTGAGCGCGATAACCGCGATGTCTCCGGTTACCTCGTCGGCCGCTTGGAGGGCACCACCTTCACCGTCGCCTCCGGTTTCCAGCGCATCGACTTCGGCCACGATTTCTCCCGCCCGCGCAACACCAACGCCACCGAGGGCACCGTCCCGCAGGAGACCCGCTACGACGAAGCGGTTGTCCTGGGTCTTCTCAACGGCAATGGCCGCGGCGACGATCCTGCAGCGCATCCTTCCTTCGAGGAGGAAGGATGGGCCAATACCCTCGCACTGCCGCGTCGCATCACCCTCCAGGGAGGCAAGCTCTTCCAGACTCCGCCGCGCGGCCTGCCGGATGCCATCCGCCAGTCAGAGCGCGCCCGCTCCTGGGTCGGCGTAATGGATGTCCCGGAAGGCTCCTCCGTCACCGTCACCTTGCTCGACGGCAACGGCAAGCCCGCGGCAGTCATCACCCATGCTGGCAGCACACTGACCTTAGATCGTTCCATGGGCACTGCTTTCGATTCCTATTTCAAGGACTCGGCTCCTGCCGTAGCGCATTTGGCTGAGGGTGATTCCGATTCCCTCACCGTCGTGGTCGACGGTGCCACCGTAGAGGTCTACGCCGACGGCGGCCAGGTAGCCATGGGCTCCCGCGTCTACTTCGACGGCGGTTGCTCTGATCTCCAGGTCGAGACCGCCGGTGAGGCCGTCATCGAGCAATCCTGGCAGCGCAAAGGCTCGCAGCTCTAAGCGCGACGTGTTTTAACACTCAAAGCGACAATAGGGAAAGGCAGAGCATCTGTGCTCTGCCTTTCCCTATTGTTTGTGCAACCGGCCAGACCTTTGGCCTTGCCCACCGCTATTTAGACTGCGCGCAGACGGTCCAGGCGGGCATGAGCGGTGACCTGCATGGTCTCTGGCAATTTTGCCATGCGCTCAGCAAGCTCTTCCTTTTCAAGGTGGCGGGCAGACGGGCTCATGCCAACCTGCGCGGCAATAGAGGCGCGATCCAGGGTCATCGGATAAGAGATATCAACCGGATCTGCTGCCTGCTCCAGGTAGCCGGCGGCCTGCTCGTACATGCGCTCGATCTTGCCTTCTTCCACGCCCAAGATTCCCAGCGGCTCGCGCAGTTCATCCAGATGGCCGAGGTCCGGAGTCAAGACAATGACCTCGCCGCCTGGACGCAAGATGCGCTGGAACTCCGCTGGGTTGCGCGGGGCAAAGACCACCGATACCGCATCGATGGAATCATCCTGCAGCGGCAACCGCTCCCACACATCCGCCACCACGGCGCCAACGCGCGGATGGCACTTTGCCAGATGCTTGGCAGCATGTGGGGAAATATCCAAACCAACGCCACGGGCCTCAGCGATGGAATCCAAGGTATGTGCTAGGTAATAGCCGGTGCCGGCACCGACTTCAAGCAGCATAGGCTCGGCAGTCTCAGGCAACTCGTTGGCATCAAGTGCGTCCTGCACTGCGCCAGTGACAGCCTCCACAAATGGGGCGAAGTGGCCCAAAGACAAGAAGGTCTCACGCGCGGAAACCATCTCACTGGAATCGCCCTTATGCTTTAGCCCTGCCCCGGGGGCAAGGGTGACATAGCCTTGTTTGGCCACATCAAAAGAGTGCCCAGACTCAGAGACGAGACGAGCAAAATCGTCGGCGCCGCTTAGCGCGGTGCCATCGTTTGGGTCGGCCAGAACATCGATGACGTGTGAAAGCATGCCTTAAAGACTAGCTGGAAACTTCGGTCAGCAATGAACCAAGTTCCGCAGCCTCCTCTTTTGTGAGCTCCACAACAATACGGCCACCACCATCGGAGGGGATTCGCATGACAATTTTGCGGGACTCCTCAACCGCTTCCATTGGCCCACCTGTCGTGCGTGGCTTCATAGCTGCCATAGCTGTACCGCTCCTTTGGGATGTAAAATTTTTGGGTTACCCAAACCACTCTACGCCTTTATTGCTAGTCAAGGGGCGGTTACGAAATTGGTCTAGCTGTTTCGCCCTCGCTTCGGTAGCGCTTTTCTACCTCCGCCAGCAAGGCATCCACCTGGGATTGGCGGTATCCATGGGAAACGACGTCGAACTTGATGTCATCAAAGTTGCCATCTTGAAGCGCTCGCTGATTGTTTGCCAACACATCGCGTTTTTCATCAAGATCGTCTAGCACTTCCCCCCGCCCAAAAATCGAGCCCCACGCCCATGTCCCTAAAACCACCAACGCGAGCAGAACGACGATAAGCAAAATCCACGACAGCATGGGCTAAAGCTTACCGCCGGATGGTTCACGTTGAGCAACAGGACCTATTACTCCGTCGCGTGACAAAATCGTGCGCGCGACCACCTCAGCCATGGGCGCAAGCTCATGCAGCGGCCGGTTGCGGTGGATGCGCTCGCCAAGGTCTACTTCGGCGATGGAAGAAACACCGCAGCGCTTAGCGACGTCGATAAGCAGCCCGGCTTCCACCCCGTAGCCATCAACAAATGGCAATGCCCGAGCCAGCGACGTGCGCAGCGCATATTCGCCACCCAAGGGCTGTGCGATATCTCCGAGCTCCGGGAAGAAGGTGCGCAGCAAAGGCTTAGCGGTCAACTCCGTGACCCGCCCGCCGCCGCTTGGGGCATCGTTGAAGGTACGACGATAAGTAGCTTTGACCATCTGGATCTCTGGATCCGCAAACGGCGCAGCCAACTGCGCGACCATCCCTGGACACGCAGACTCCAAGTCGGCATCAACGAAGACCACGATGTCACCTTGCGCTGCGGCGACCCCGCGCCAGAGGGATTCACCCTTGCCCGGCCGCGGCGCAATCTCCGGCAGGATTTCGCGCCAGTTGTATACCTTTGCTCCGGCAGCGGCAGCGCGCTGCGCGGTGTGATCCGTGGAGTCAGCATCGACAACGATGACCTCCATTGGGTCATCTGCCAAACAGGCTCGTACCACGTTCGCGACGGTTGCTTCCTCGTTGAGCGCTGGGATGATGACAGAAACGCTCATGCGAGCCCACGGGTGGTGTTCAGCGGGGCCATCGTGCCTTCGATAGCTGCGGTCATACGAATGACGTCGAGGGTCTCCGCGACCTCGTGGACGCGGAAAGCGGCCACACCATGCGCCGCCGACCACGCGGTTGCGGCCAATGTCCCTGCCACGCGCTTGCCGACGCCGCGGTCCAAAGTCTCGCCTACGAAGTCCTTGTTAGACAACGCCATCAGTACCGGCCAGCCCGTGGCAACAACCTCGTCGATGCGGCGCAGCAACTCCAGCCCGTGAAAGGTGTTCTTGCCAAAGTCGTGGGTTGGGTCGATAAAGACCAGCTCCTCCGGGCACCCCAGGCTCGCCGCCTTTTCTGCCAGAGCAGTCGTCTCCGCGATGACATCCGCTACGACGTCGTCAAAGTGCACGCGGTGTGGGCGCGTGCGTGGGGTGACGCCGCCCGTATGCGAGCAGACATAGCCGACCTTATGTTCTCCGGCGACTTCGATGAGCTCAGGGTCCCAGCCCGCCCATGTGTCATTGATGAGCGTCGCCCCGGCTGTGATGGCGGCTTCGGCAACGCTTGCGCGCCATGTATCTACTGAGATGGTGACATCCGGGTAGCGCTCGTGCGCCGCGGCAATCGTGGGAACCACGCGCTCGATCTCTTCCTGCGCGTCCACGGCTTCGCCAGGCCCTGCCTTCACGCCACCGATGTCGACGATGCTGGCACCCTGCTCGATCACCTCGGCACAGCGGCGAAGGGCCTCAGCTTCGGCGAAGGTTGCGCCCTTGTCATAGAACGAATCCGGCGTGCGATTGACAATTGCCATCACCTGCGCCAACTTGGCGCTACGCGGATTAGCGCTCATCACGAATCCGCTTATCGCTCATCACCTTGTGCGAGTTCACGATGTGTGCGACCGCTTCGTCGACGTCATCAGTAAGCAGGAACAAGTCCATGTCTGATGCGCTGATAAGGCCGCGTGCTGCCATGGTGGACTTCATCCACTCTAGGAGTCCGGACCAGTACTCGGTGCCCATCAGGACGATTGGATAATTGGTGACCTTTCCGGTTTGCACCATGCAGGCCACCTCAAAGAACTCGTCCATGGTGCCCATGCCACCAGGCAGACAGATAAAAGCCTGGGAATACTTCAAGAACATCGTCTTGCGGGCAAAGAAGTAACGGAAGTTCAATCCCAGATCGACGTATTCGTTAAGTCCCTGTTCATGCGGAAGCTCGATGCCAAGGCCTACCGAAAGGCCTTTTTCCTCATAAGCACCACGATTCGCAGCCTCCATTAGTCCTGGGCCGCCACCGGTGATGACCGCGTACTGGGCATTGGTTAGCGCTTTGCCCACGCGAACGCCCAAGTCATATTCCGGCGTGCCCTCGCCCAGACGTGCGGAGCCGAAGACGGTGACAGCCTTCGGCAGCTTTGCCAAAGCATCAAAACCCGAGACGAATTCCCCCTGGATGCGCAGAACCCGCCACGGGTCCGCGTGCTGCCATTCGTGGTCGGCCCCGGATTCCAGCAGGCGCTGGTCATAGGTTGAGGTCTGCTCGCCCTCGGTGCGCAGCAATAATGGTCCGCGCAGGGTGCGATTACGTTCTGGCGACATATTGGTTAGGCCTCCTTGGCGTTTGCGCCGCTTAAATACTCAATCAAAGCATCGGACACGGAAGTAATTTGCGCAATTGGAACCTGCTCGTCTTTCTTATGCGCAAACCCCGGATCACCCGGGCCAAAATTCACGGCCGGAGTGCCCATCTCGGAAAAACGAGCAACGTCAGTCCAGCCGTATTTCGCACGGAAGTTACCGCCGACGGCGTCGACAAGCGCGCGAGCGGCGGGCTGGCCCAGGCCTGGAAGGGCTGCGGAGGATTCGTCATCAACCTCAATGGTGACGTTTTCATGCTCTCCGATAACCTCACGCATATGCGCCATGGCCTCGCGCAAGCTCCGGTCTGGCGCGAAGCGGAAGTTCACAAACATCCATGCCTCATCTGGAATGGTGTTGGTTGCTACTCCGGATTCCAGATGCACGATGTTGAGACCTTCCTTATAGGTACAACCATCAATGGTGACCTCGCGCGGAGCGTAGTTCGCCACGTTGACCATGATCGGTGCCAGTTTATGAGCAGCATTAGACCCCAGCCAGGCACGCGCGGAATGAGCGCGGGTTCCGTGCGCCGTGATGCGGAGACGGATGGTACCCTGGCAACCGGCCTCGATCATGGCGCCGGAAGGCTCTCCCAAAAGAGCTAGATCGCCGTGCAGCCACTCGGGGTGGTCTTTTTGCAGATGTCCCAGCCCATTAAATTCCGAGGAGACTTCCTCCCCCTCGTAAGCAATGACTGTTAAGTCATGGGCGAGGTCGGGGGCGTCGTAAAGCGCAGCAAAAGCGTGCAGGTACACGGCCATGCCAGACTTCATATCGACGGTGCCACAGCCCCACATGACATCGCCTTCCATGTGGTGGGGAACGTTATCCGCCAGCGGGACGGTATCGATGTGGCCAGCCAGAATCACGCGGGATTCGAGCCCGCGATTGGTGCGGGCGCAGACGGTGTTTGCGTATCGCACCACTTCGATCTTGTCATTATCAAGGCCCCGTAGGGCTGCCTCTATTGCATCAGCGATCTCCTCCTCATGATGAGAGGGGCTCGGGATGTCTACGAGCGCTTTGGTCAATTCGATTGGGGAGGCAAAGAGATCTAAAGTCACAAAGCGCCATCGTAGCGACCTTGCACGATGGCTGCATTGTGTAATATACCTCTCAATACTTTGTTCTAAATCACAAAAGGTGCATCGATATGGCAGAAACCTCACAGCAGCTCAAGACACGCCACCTCACGATGATGGGGCTCGGGTCTGCGGTTGGCGCAGGCCTCTTTCTAGGCGTTGGCCTGGGAATCCAAATGTCCGGTACCTCGGTTCTGCTTTCCTATGCAGTCGCCGGCCTCTTGGTCGGCGCCATCATGTGGATGCTCGGCGAGATGGCAGCAGCCCGCCCCTCGCTAGGATCCTTTTCCACCTATGCCGGCCAAGCTTTTGGCAATTGGGCACGCTTTACCCTGGGCTGGTTGTTTTGGTTCATGCTAGTGATGGTGATGGGAGCCGAGATTACGGGCGCTGCCGCAATCATCGCCTCCTGGTTTAACATCGCAGCGTGGATTCCCGCCCTTATCGCAGTCTCCTTCTTCGCGGTGGTCAACTTTGCAGCCGTTCGTGGATTCGGCGAGTTCGAATTCTGGTTCGCCATCATCAAGGTGGCCGTCATCCTAGCCTTCCTGGCAGTGGGCGTACTGATGCTGATTGGCGTGCTGCCAGGCTTCAACGGCGACCTCGCAACCACCAACTTCACGGAGAACTTCCTTCCGAATGGCATGCCGGGCTTTGCTTCCGGATTGCTCGCCGTTGCATTCGCCTTCGGCGGTATTGAGATGGTAACCATCGCCGCCGCCGAGTCGGAGGATCCTGCACGCAACGTCGCGACCGCCGTGCGTGCGGTTATCTTCCGCATCATGGTCTTCTACATTGGCGCCATCGTGGTCATCACCATGGTTTTGCCATTTAAATACATCCAAGATGCCGATGCAGCCGCCGATTCCCCATTCACCCTGGTGCTAGAGGCCGCGCAAATCCCATTCGCCGCGGGCTTTATGGAAGTCATCATCGCTTTGGCCCTGCTTTCTGCATTCAACGCGCAGATCTACTCCACCTCCCGCGTAATTTTCGACATGGCTAAGGACGGCTCGGCACCGGCTATCTTTAAAAAGCAGAACCCATCGGGCTCCCCAGTCTTCGCCGTCATCTTGTCCATGCTTTTCGCATTCGGCTCCGTGCTGCTGCAGTTCTGGAATCCGCCAGGACTTCTGTCCTTCCTCTTCAATGCAGTCGGCGGCTGCCTGCTAGTGATCTGGACCTTCGTGGTTTTGTCCTACTTGAAGCTGCACCCAATCATGAAGAAGAACGGTGAGCTTTCCGCCGTCGAGGTCATCGCCTACCCGGTTCTGCCATGGGCCACCCTGCTGGCGATTGCCGCATTGGTTGTTCTCATGCTCTTCGACCCATCCGCACGCAACCAGGTCCTTGCAGTGAGTGCGCTGACCGTCGTGCTCATCGTTGCGTCCCGCCTCACAAAACCTCGCCAAGTAAACACGGTGTCGAAGTAGCTGTGTATGCTCTAGCGGTGAAAGAAATGGCCTAGTTTTCGCTAGGCTCTACCCCGCATTTGTGAAGGTTTTTCCTAAAGCTATGACTTCTGCATCCGCACGCGGCCTTGCCACCCTTACCCACGATGGGACCGTTCTCGACGTGTGGTTCCCCGCCGTTCATATCGGCGATGACGCCCCGGTAACCGAGTCCGGCACCACTCGCTTGGAAGAGACCCCTCAGCAGTTCGCCGCCTTGGCGGGCCCGGATGAGGAGCGCGGCGTCGCCCGCGTGGCGGTTGAGACCGCCATTAAGGACTTGGATGATGCGCCGCTGGACGCATATGACGCATACCTGCGCCTACACCTGCTCTCGCACCGTGCCGTCAAGCCGCACGGTCTGAACATGGACGGCATCTTCGGACTTCTGGCCAACGTTGTGTGGACCAACTACGGCCCATGCGCTGTGGCTGACTTCCAGATGATCCGCGGCCGCCTGTCCTCCCGCGGCCCGGTCACCGTCTACTCCGTAGACAAGTTCCCGCGCATGGTGGACTACGTTGTGCCAACCGGCGTGCGCATCGGCGATGCTGACCGCGTCCGCTTGGGCGCTCACCTGGCTGAGGGCACCACCGTCATGCACGAAGGCTTCGTCAACTTCAATGCTGGCACCCTGGGCGCCTCCATGGTCGAAGGCCGCATCTCTGCAGGAGTTGTTGTCGGTGACGGCTCCGATATCGGCGGCGGCGCCTCCATCATGGGCACGCTTTCCGGTGGCGGCAAGGAAGTCATCTCCATCGGTGAGCGCTGCCTGCTCGGCGCTAACTCCGGTATCGGCATATCGCTTGGCAACGACGCAGTTGTCGAAGCCGGCCTCTACGTCACCGCCGGCACGAAGGTAAGCGTCTTCGGAAAGGTTGCCGAGGCACTGGGCGTGGAGGAAGGCTCCACCGTCAAGGGCTCCCAGCTCTCCGGCGCATCGGGCTTCCTGCTGCGCCGCAACTCCGTTTCCGGCGCCGTTGAGGCCACCGAATGGAAGTCTGATGCAATCGCTCTCAACGAGGATCTGCACAAGAACTAAGCCCGCCGACTCGTGGATTTAGTCATGGCTTAAACTATTCGGGTGACCGATAGCAATAAATCCACGCAAAATCTTGGCAAAGGCCTCAAGGTCCGCCATCTGACCATGATGGGCCTGGGCTCCACCATCGGCGCCGGTCTCTTCCTCGGAACCGGCGTCGGCATCTCGGCTGCAGGCCCTGCCGTCCTCCTCGCCTATTGCATCGCAGGCTTATTAGCCATCTTGGTAATGCAAATGCTCGGCGAGATGGGTACCGTCATCCCCGCCTCCGGCTCCTTTTCCGAATATGCCGAACACGGCATCGGCCGCTGGGCAGGCTTTACACAAGGCTGGATTTATTGGCTAGCCACCGTGGCCGTGCTGGGCGCTGAGATCACCGGCGCCGCCGGCTTCATCGGTTCTTGGTTCGGTGTTTCCCCATGGATTCCCGCGGCTATTTGCGTGGCGTTCTTTGGAATCGTGAACCTGCTGCGCGTTCGACTCTTCGGCGAGTTTGAGTACTGGTTCGCCGCCATCAAGGTCCTCGTCATCGTGGCCTTTTTGATTGTCGGCTTCCTGCTTATTTTTGGTCTTCTGCCTGGGCATGAAGCAATTGGCACCAAGGTCTTTTTGGATGACGGCTTCATGCCGAATGGCTTGGGCGGCGTCGCCGCTGGCCTGCTCGCCGTGGCATTCGCTTTCGGCGGCATTGAGGTCGTCGCCATCGCGGCGGCTGAGTCTGAAGATCCGGAAAAGTCCTTGGTCAACGCCGTTCGCACGACCATCCTGCGCATCTCGGTGTTCTACTTGGGCTCCGTTTTGGTAATTACCTTTCTGCTTCCCTACTCCTCGCTGGGTAACGCTGATACCGCGGCGCAATCGCCATTCACTCAGGTTCTCGACCATGCAGGAATTAAGGGCGCTGCGGGATTCATGGAAGTCATCATCGTGTTGGCACTGCTTTCCGCATTCAATGCTCAGATCTACGCTTCCTCCCGCATGATGCACTCGCTGGCCTCTCGCCACGAAGCACCGAAGATCTTCACGAAGACCAATGCACAGGGTGTTCCGACGCACGCGATTGCGCTTTCGGTCATTCTCTCGGTCATCATGGTCGTGCTCAACTATGCCGACACCGGCTGGTTGTTGTCCTTCATGCTCAATGCGGCGGGCGCCTCCCTGCTCATCGTGTGGGTCTTCATCGCGGTCAGCCAGCTGCGCCTGCGCCGCCAGCTTGAGGCCATTCACCCGCTGCCCATCCGCATGTGGGCTTTCCCGTACCTGACGTGGTTTGCATTGGCCGTCTTCGCAGCGATTGCGGTACTCATGCTGACTGACGCCTCCGCTCGCGTCCAGCTACTGTCCGCCGGTGCGATGTTCGTCGTCCTTGCGTTTGCGGGCGTACTCAACGCCAAGGCGCGCGGCATTTCGCCTACTTCGACGCTGCCGCTGCCGGACGTCGCCAAGCCCTAGCAATTCGCCTCGAATAATCCCCGGGCCAGCTGTTTCCTTCCAAACGCTGACCCGGGGATTTGACGTTTTGCGGCACCACTCTTGACATGATGACAATGAGCCTTTACATTTAGGGATGTAAGCACGACATAGAAACTTGAAAGCTTTACATCATGCCCGAACACTCCAATATGGTTCGCAAGTGGCGTCGATGGCTGGAAATGACCCAGGCAGACCTCGCCGCTGAGGTAGGCGTTTCCCGGCAGACCATCGCGAACATCGAAAAAGGTAACTACTCGCCTTCCGTGTACTTGGCACTAGACATCTGCAAGGTGCTCGGCAAGTCCGTGGAAGAAGTCTTCAACAACAACCCAGAAAGCGTGAACGATAATGGCTAATAACAACGATGGCTTCTTTGCCAACCTGACCTTCAAAGAGATTGCAAGCTACTCGCTCGATGAGTTCGAAGAGGAAACCTACTTCAAGACCTATGCCATTGGCTACACCACTGCCTTGTTTACCGTCTACTGCGTGTCCGCGCTATTAGCGTGGGTCCTGCCGGGCCGACTTTCCTTGTGGAGCCTCTCGCCCATCGTCGCGCTCGCGATTGCAGAATTTGTCTCGGCGCATTGGATGAAAAAGCGTGTTCCGCGTCCGAACAAGATGCGTTCTTGGACAGGCATAATCTTGATGCTGGTCCCCACCATTGCGCTTTTCGCTGGACTCGCTATGAAACTCAGCATCGACAGCGATTTCGACAACGGTCTCGTAATCGGCGCATTCACAGGTATAGCTGCGGTACTCATCCTCGGTCCCATTTTCCTAAAGTGGCAAAATGGCCGCGACCAGCAGCGCTTGGACAGCCAGCTAGAGGGCTAATCAAGAGGTTCCTCACCATCTGGCTTCCTAGTCCCCTCGTGTGACACTCCTCTTTTGGTCCTTTTGCTCGGCGCCCTTTGCCGGGGGAAAGGACCAAACAGCTCGTTTTCAGCGGCCGTCGAGAGAGCCCAACCTGGGCCAGCCAGCTTAAGCCGGCTCGGTGTGCTCGACCAAGACTGGGGCCTTCGGGCTAGAGCGGAAGGTCCACAGCTTATTAATGATGAAGTTAATCGGCATCGCAAGCAGGATGGATCCCGCAGTAGCCCAGTAAAACTTGGTGCGTAATCCAGTGGAATTATCGAAAATATCCGTGGGTAGACCAACCGGCGAATTCGGGTTCATAAACAAGGTCAAAAGCAAAAGGCTGACGACATACGCCCCCAGTCCCGCAACAAGAAACGCAACGTAGCCCCGAAGCCAGGAGACCTTTTCCACCGATTTGAAAGTCCACATGCGATTGAGCTGGTAGTTCCAGGTATTCGCTACGAGGAAAGCGATGGTCTGAAACACATGGTACCAACGAACATGGAACGCGGAACCGAAAAGATTCACAAAGGGGTCATCGGGCGTAATGCCACTGGTGGCTAGTGCAATTTTGACTGCGATGTATGACACCGCCAGGTTGACCACCGTGCCCGATCCGCCGACCATGCCAAACTTGATAAATTGGCCCATATTGGACGCAAAACGCCCAGCGGCAACTGATGAGCTCACGCGTTCCTCTTTCCGGTTAATCGATAACTAAATCAGGTTACCGCCCAATTGCCGCAAAGTGGAAAATTCGCGGCGTGTGCCGGATAACGGATCTGCAAACTCTAGGCGGTGCGCCACGAGTTGGAGAGGCGAGGAAAAGTCGTAGAGGTCGAGTCCGCGGTCTACCGGGTAGGTGTCGTCGCCTTGGATGGGAGCGCCTAAGTAGTTACAGACCACCCGCAGCTGGTGGGTATGCCCCGTGTGCGGAATGAGCGAGGCCGTATAGCCGTGTGCCTCCACTTGGGTCAACGTGGGCGTACCGCCGAGCGAGACTTGGCGGCTACCTTTGACCTTGTGCATGGAAAGCTCAACCGTTCCGGAGTATTCCAGGCAGGCAGAAAGGCGCGCATGGTAGGTCTTGGTTACTTTGCGCTCAGCAAAAAGCCTCTGATACCTCCCGCGTGTGCGAGGGTTGCGTGAGCACACCACTACCCCGGCAGTCAGGCGGTCGAGGCGGTGCAGCGGCACAATGTCATCTTCACCGAAATCCACGCGCAGGCGTGTCTGTAGGGTCTCGCGCACCAATCGCCCATTGCTGGTCGTGGGTAAAAAGTGTGGCTTGTCCACGACGATGAGGTCGCGGTCTTCATAAAGCACCGTGTAATCGAAGGGAATCGGCTTCTCTTCGGGCACATCAGGGTGATACCAGGCAGGGACCGGACGTGAAAGCGCCATTCCCGCAGGCAGAAGCTGCCCCGGTGAAAACGGCGAATCGCCCGCCGCGGCCGCGAAGTACTCGGTGTCCGCGGGCACGACTGCCTGCAGGACTACTTTGCGCGGAGAAATCCCCTCGCGGGCTGGCGGGCGATAGGTCACGGGCTAGTTGTCAGCAGCAAGGCGGGCCACAGCGGCATCGATACGCTCATCAGTGCCGTTCAAGCCGATGCGCACGAACTTATCACCCGATGGGCCATAAAAGTCACCCGGGGCAACCAAGATTCCGCGCTCGGCCAGCCAATCTACGGTAATGCGGCACTGCTCATCGCGGGTCGCCCACAGGTACATGCTGGCCTCAGAGTGCTCGATGCGAAAGCCGGCGCCAGTTAGTGCGCGCAGGAGCTTAGCGCGGCGGGCGGCATAGCGGCGCACCTGCAGCGTCTCAGAATCGTCGTCGTTTAGCGCTTCAACCATCGCAGCCTGAATCGGCCCTGGAACGATAAGGCCTGCGTGCTTGCGCAGCTCGAGAAGCTCCGCGATAAGCGCCTCATCACCCGCGAAAAAGCCCGTGCGATAAGAGGCCAGGTTATGGGACTTCGACAACGAGTGCATCGCGATAAGACCCGTGTTATCGCCGTCAGTCACGCGCGGATCCAAGATGGAAACCGGCTTCTTCTCGTCGTCCCATGCCAACGCCAAGTAGCACTCGTCAGAGGCCACAATGACGTTGTTCTCACGCGCCCATGCCACCACGGCACGCATCTCTTCCACGGTCTTTACTCGGCCGGTCGGGTTCGACGGCGAGTTGATAAAGGCCAGCTCTGCATCGCCAAAGTCGCGAGGATCGTCCGCGCGCTCTGGGTATGCGCCAGCAATCAGCGCGCCCACCTCGTAAGTCGGATAAGCCACGGAAGGGATGATGACGCGCTGGCCGCGCATGCCCAGCAGCGTCGGCAGCCAAGCGATAGACTCCTTCAAGCCGATTACCGGCAGTACGCCGAAGGAGGAAGGTTGAGCGCCCGTGCGGCGCGCAACATTACCGCGGATGGCTTCCTGCAGCTGCGCAGTGCCCGCCGTGGTGGGATAGCCGGGAGCCTCCGCGGTCGAAGCCATCGCCAGCTGCACGCCCGGAGCTACTGGATCGACCGGGTTGCCCACGGAAAGATCCACGATGCCATCTGGGTGCGACTGAGCCTTCTTCTTCGCCTCAGCAAGCGAGTTCCACGGAAAGTCCGGCAGGCTATTTCCAAGCGGTTGACGAGCCATTCTTAGGTCAAGCTCCTTATTTACAAGGTAGGCAGCGGGAAAAGTTAAAGCCCGGACCCAAATGCGTGAGGTCCGGGCAGCAGAAATTAATCCTGGTTCTGCGGAGGCAGGGCCGCAATCATTGGAGCGTCGAAGTCCTGTGGACCAAGCGCTGCAGCACCACCCGGGGAGCCAAGATCATCAAAGAACGCAGCGTTAGCGTCGTTGTAATCAATCCACTCATCCGGAACGTCATCCTCGTAGAAGATTGCCTCAACTGGGCAAGCAGGCTCACAAGCGCCGCAGTCTACGCACTCGTCAGGATGGATGTACAGGGAGCGCTTGCCTTCGTAGATGCAATCGACGGGGCACTCTTCAACGCAAGCGCGGTCCATCACATCGACGCATGGCTGCGCGATAGTGTAAGTCATGAGGTGCTAAAACTCCTGTTTTCACGGGTTTTGGGATGTCTAACAGTATGTCACTTTTGGACAAAAAATGGGAAAATTCCGCCCCCGATTCCGGCGATTAACAGCAGGAGCGAAAGAATATTATTGGCCAGCCATATATCGCCGGTCACGACCACACCCAGCACGAATGCGAAGTATCCCAGCAGCCAAGCCGCCAAAGGAACAAGCCCGATGTAGGCATTATCACTCCAGAGCCTTGCTGTGCGCGTGAGCACTGTATTAAACCACCAGGCTAGAACGATCGTGATGGGAAAAGCCACGCTCGTCCCACCCGGCAGCGGCAACCTGGCGGTGAGGTAGACAACTTCTAGAACCAGGGAGGTCAGCGCGCCTAGGCACAGCCAGGCCAGGCCGGTTATCTGCTCGCCGCGTGAGTATTCATTCAAAATCACAGGCCCTCCAGCAGCGCGTCTGCAGGCTCGCCCTGCCCCAGCTGGTAGTGCTCAGCACGCAACAACGGCATAACAAGGAGGTTGGACAGGCCATATGCGCTTGGCGACGCCGCCGGGTCCCCAATGGCCGCCGCAGCCGCTACCGGGTTCGTCTGGGTCACTGTGGAGTCAGCCACCCAAATCTGCGTGGCATGGGCGACCATGGCGCGACGCTTGGCGGCTAGCGCGGCATCGTCAAGCCGGTATTCCACGTCAGCGCCCTCGTTGGTGAAATTGTCGAGGTAACCCCGGTCCGGCTTTCGCCAGCCTTCCGGTCCGCCGATGGTTTCAAGCGCGCTGTAGTGCGCACCACGTTCGAAGATTGCCCACCAGATGCGCTGGTCTGGTGCTGCGGCCGCGTGGACTGCCTGGTGCACGGCGATGTGGTCCGGGTGGCCATAGCCGCCGTCCGGTCCGTATGTCAGCACGATATGCGGGCGAAGCTGCGCAAAGTGCTCGCGCAACAAGTCTGCCGCCTCGTCAATGCGGCGCACCAAGGCACGCGGATTCTCGTGAGCCGGTGAGCCCTCCATGCCGGAATCGCGGAAGAAGCCAAAGCCGCCGAGTTGAATACCGTGGACGCCCAAGATATCGAGGGCGTCGGAAAGCTCACGTGCCCTGAAACCGCCTAGCTGGTCTGCATTGCACAGGCCTTGATAAGGCTTGCCAATGACCTCGCCTTCCTCGCCGAGCGTGGCCGTGATGACCGTGACCTCGGCGCCCCTTGCAGCCATGTCAGCGAGCGTTCCGCCGGTAAAAAGCACCTCGTCATCTGGGTGAGCATGTACGGCCACCACGCGGTAACCGCGCAAATCATTATTTTTCATCTTTCCTCCACATCGGTGCCGTAATAAGCCCTGCATCCCAATCTTCGATGCGTTGACCGGGCCCAAGGATACCCCTGCCCAAAGCATGGATACGCACCTCGTCCATCAAAGGTACGTAGAGCACCTCGTCAGAATTGAGTTTGCGGACCTTTTCCAAGGCGGCATCAGGATTGATACGCCCAGACAAGATTTCGCCGCGCATGTCCTCTGCCTCGGCAGGGCAAAAGCCGGAGATATCGCCGGCGCGTACCTCGTCGTTTTCACACATATAGAGGCTCGCCAGACTCTCCGGAGACACGTTTGCATTCTCCCAGGCCACCACGGCATCCACCTCTGCCTCCGGCAGCATCTCGCCGGCAATGGTTTGAGTGCGGTCAGAGACTACCTCTGCACTAATTGCTTGCGCTTCGAGGACGTCGACGATGGTGCTGGCAGCCGCCATAGCTTCCGGATGCGTGGGATCAGCTGCAATGCGCAGCGGCTTGCGGCCCGCGCGCTCGCGAAGTGGCGTCAGGTCTACTTCTTCGTTGACCGGGTTTTGGCCCGGACGCAACTCCGAGGCACGGCCCGCCGCCAGGCGAGCGACCTGGTCGGTCTCAATGAGCGAGGCCAAAGCACGACGCTGGCGTTGCTCTGGCAACGCGCCTTCCCGGGCGGAAAGGTGCAGGCGCAGCTGGCGATTACGGGTCACGGTCCCGGCGTTGACGTTGCTCAGCAAACTGAGGCTCTCCAGCGAGGTTTGTTCCGGAGTAAAGTCCACGAATCCCACCTGGCCCGAGCGCAACATGTTGACCGCCTGACTGGTATCACGGACAGCACGCAGCTGGACGACGTCGACAAGCGCGGGCCCCGCACCCCAGAAGCGGTCGTTGCGATTCAGGGTAATAACTCCCCTGCCGCGATCGACGGCCTCGACGGCATAGCGCCCAGCGGATGCAGGGATGCCGTCGGCAAGAGCTGCCGTGAACTCGGCGTCCTGCAGCAGGTGCGAAGGAAGAAGGTGAGCGAAAAGGCGGTGCCAATCGGATACGCGCTGCTTAAAATCCACCACCACAACGCGCCCTGCCGAGGTCGTGCTGATGTCCTCGATGGCGAAGTAGCCCGCTGGGTCCACCACTCCGGGGGTGGAGGTCATTTGGGTCCACAGGTAGTGAAAGTCACTGCCGCTAATCGGAGTGCCATCGGACCATTGCGCCGGTGAGGCAATCTTGTACACCACGCGCTGGGCAACACCTTTCGGCGGCTCTACCTCCGCCGCGCTGGCCAGCACATCGGAATCCATGTGTTCGCCGTGGAAAGCAGAAGGAAGGACGAGCTCTGCAATCTGGCTGACCAGCTCGCTGTTGTTGGCTACCAGATGCGGATTGAGTCCGCCGCGGAGCGGGTCGACGCCGATGGCGACAGTCTCGCGCTCGACGCCGTCCTCTTTTTCCTTCTTCTCGGGCGTCGGTGTTTCGGTCTGGGTGCTCTCGGCAGCCGGTTTGTCCTCGACGGGCGGCGGGCCCGGATTGGCCATGCACGAGGTGAGCACGCAAAGTGATGAGGCAACCACTGCCGCGCCAAGCTTTCGCACTTTGATACCGCCCTTCTACCTAGATCTGAAACCACTTTAGTCGGAGGGCCGGCATTGCTTGGAATCTGACGCTGTGTTTACGGCGCTCTCCAGCTGCATTCGAACCATCGAGTAGCTCTCTTGGGTGCCTTTTGGCGCCCTTCGATGGTTCGAATGCAGGTTGTTTTAATACATGAAGAAATGTGGATTGAGAAGCCGCAAGACCGCCAGGTGCCACGTACCAGTTTGCTGATGAGGAGCACTGCCAAAATCCGGTTGGTCCGCAGTACGAACTTGCTCGATGATGGCTGGGAGATGATGCGCCACGCAATGCCCCGTGTAGCGCAAGGTGCGCCACCCGCGAAGCACGGCGTCATTGTTCTTCCAGTGATCCTTTATCCAGGTATCCAGTGCTGAGTGAAATTTCCGACCATTAATTTCGATGGCAATTCGCTTGTCCTTTAATACGATGTCCCATGCATAAACACCGATGAAGTAATTGCACTCAACGTCCATTCCCGCATCTTGTAATCCGCGGGCCACCTTAATTTCCGCCGAAGAATCGGTGAATAGGACTGCTTCTGACAACGCTTCCTGCGTTCTCGAGTCTAGGCGAGCAAGCTTTCTTCTATCTTCTTCAAGCCGCGTTCTGCTACGTCGTCCTCGGTAGACCGCTTCGAGCATTTCTACTGCTTGAGTGCGCTCTGCAAAAGCCGCGGCCGCGAGCGGATTGTGTACTTTAAGACCTTCATATTCAAAGTGGTCTCTGACTTGGCTGCGTTTATAGGTAAACAGTGCACCGCTTCGCATCTTGTGTGGGCCTGCCACGATGACTGGAAAACTAAGGTCTTGTTCACTCAGCAATTGAGCTGCTGTATTCCCCGTTGCGCAACATCCGTGCTTGGCTGTTAGCAACGTGAGGACATCCCGCGGGTTCGGTTTACCCCACACATAAATCCCGCGAGCAATTTTTGTTATTTCCCCCGAGCGCACGCGGGCAGCTATTTTCGATCGACTAAGCCCCGATACTGGTTGCATGCTTGCCCCTCCCCCTTGCATTGGCATCATCCAGTTTCGATGCTCAAGCTAGCACGAGAGAAAGCAACCTGCATTCGAACCATCGAGTGGCTCTTTTGGGCGCCTTTTGGCGCCCTTCGATGGTTCGAATGCAGGTTTTCTGGCAAAAGAAAAAGCGCGACCCCAAAACGGCCGCGCTTTAATCTCCTAAGCGTTACTTGTTGAGCTGCTTCGCACGGGAAGCTGCACGCTTACGGTCGGTAGCGGAAAGCTCGACCTTACGCACTCGCATGACGTTCGGAGCAACCTCGACGCACTCGTCGTTGCCACAGAACTCAAGCGCCTCGTCCAGGGAAAGGGTACGCGCCTTTGCCAGGGTGACGGTTGCGTCTGCGGTGGCAGAACGCATGTTGGTCAGCTTCTTTTCCTTGGTGATGTTGATGTCCATATCCTCATCACGGTTATTAGCACCAACGACCATGCCCTCGTAAGCCTCCATGCCTGGCTCGACGAAGAACTCGCCACGGTCAGCCAGCTGCTGCAGTGCGTATGCGGTGATCTGGCCGGAGCGGTCAGCAACCAGGGAGCCAGTCGGACGGGACTTGATCTCGCCTGCCCAGACATCCAGGCCATCGGCGATGGAGTTAGCGATACCTGCACCGCGGGTCTCGGTCAGGAACTGGGTGCGGAAGCCGATGAGGCCACGCGCCGGAACGCGGAAGATCATGCGTACCCAGTCACCCTCGCGGACGTCCATGGACTGCATCTGGCCCTTGCGGGTAGCCAGTAGCTGGGTAACGGCGCCCTGGTACTCGGAAGGTGTATCGATGGTGAGCATCTCGTATGGCTCCATGGTCTTGCCATCGACAACCTGGGTAACAACCTGTGGCTTACCCACGGTCATTTCGAAGCCCTCTCGGCGCATGTTCTCAATCAGAACGGACAGCGCCATTTCGCCGCGGCCCTGTACCTCCCAAGCGTCAGGACGCTCGGTCGGCAGAACCTTCAGGGACACGTTACCGATAAGCTCCTGTTCCAAACGAGCCTTGACCATACGTGCGGTCAGCTTGTCGCCACCGCCCTGGCCAGCCATTGGGGAGGTGTTAACGCCGATGGTCATAGAGATTGCCGGCTCATCAACGTGAATCTGTGGCAGAGCAACCGGGTTTTCAACGTCGGCGATGGTATCGCCAATCATGATCTCTGGGATACCAGAAATGGCGACGATGTCGCCGGCAATAGCCTCGGTCTCTGGCTGGCGCTCAAAGCCGACGGTACGCAGCAGCTCGGCAACCTTAACGTTCTTAACTACCTCGTTGCCGTCCTCATCCCAGGAGATCCAGGCAACCTGCTGCCCCTTCTTGATCTTGCCGGAGTAGATACGCAGCAAAGCGATACGGCCCAGGAAGTCAGAGGAGTCAAGGTTGGCCACATGCGCCTGCAACGGGCCGTCGACGGAAGCGGATGGCTCCGGCAGAACCTCGTAGATGACGTCGAAAAGCGCCTGCAGGTCCTCAGCCGCAGGAACGTTGCCGTCTCCTGGGTTCTCGGTGGAAGCCTTGCCCTCACGGCCAGAAGCGTAGAGTACCGGCAGATCCAACAGTGTTTCTGCAGCAGCAGCTGCTTCCTCATCCTCTAGGCCGGAGGCGATTTCCAGCAGGAGGTCGTGGGACTCGTTGACAACCTCGTCGATACGAGCGTCTGGGCGGTCGGTCTTGTTAACGCAGATGATGACCGGCAGCTTGGCTTCCAGAGCCTTGGTCAGAACGAAGCGGGTCTGTGGCAGCGGGCCTTCGGAGGCGTCGACAAGCAGCACGACGCCGTCAACCATGGAGATACCGCGCTCGACCTCGCCACCGAAGTCGGCGTGGCCTGGGGTGTCGATGACGTTGATGATAAGGTCGCCGCCGTCCTTGCCCAGGCCCTTGCGGTGAATAGCGGTATTCTTCGCCAGAATGGTAATGCCGCGCTCGCGCTCCTGGTCATTGGAGTCCATGACGCGGTCCGTGTGCTCGCCGTGGTCACCGAAGGCACCGGACTGCTCCAGCATGCCGTTGACGAGGGTGGTCTTACCGTGGTCAACGTGGGCGACGATGGCGACGTTACGGAACTCGGTATTAGTCACTGGTGGAGTGCTCCTTAAAGCAAAGTTGGAACGCTTAAGCGCAAGATTTTGAACGGGGTCTAAATATACTCTGCAACTTTGCAATTTGCAGCATTG
Source organism: Corynebacterium sp. HMSC06D04 (assembly GCF_001807315.1). NCBI lineage: Bacteria > Bacillati > Actinomycetota > Actinomycetes > Mycobacteriales > Corynebacteriaceae > Corynebacterium > Corynebacterium sp. HMSC06D04. The sequence continues at coordinate 65,471 of NZ_KV788564.1, read as the reverse complement.
GAACACCCCTCTGAAGCGGGAAATCGCAGGAGCCAGCGTTTTGTAACAAATCTATAACCCCGGACGAAAGACGGGTTGAGACACACTTTCGCTTCAGAAACTGGCTTGACCGTAAGAAACTTGACCGCAAGAAAAAGGTGAATATTGTTACCAGAGATACTATTGTGACCAATGTGCCGAATGTTATTGTCAAGCATCTCGCACCCATTTCCGTCTCCTGCACCCAATTCAAGGAATCTGATAATCGTGAGCACCTCGAGCACCGCACCTAGCTCCGAGCACAACAACGGACGCCGCCTCCGCGCGAGCTCCGGCATGATTGCTGCCGCTACCGCGGCGCTCATCGGTCTAGCTACTCCCCTTATCGCACCGGCCCAGGCAGACGCCCCGGACCTGGCCGCCCTGGAAGCACAGGCAATGTCGCACTCCCCGCTGGATTCGCTGGGACGTCCCAATGAGGCAACCCAGAATCGTATCCGCGAATTCGCCGCACAGCTATGGATTCCCAACGACATTCGCAGCGCCATCCTCTCCGGACTTGCTTTCAGCATGGGCCAGGGAGGTGATCCAGGCGTGAAATTGCCTGAGGGCCAAAGCCCAGCATTCCGCCAGTTCTACTGGCCTACCGTCTCCGCAAAATGCATCGGGGGCCAGGGCGATTCCATGGGTTCTGCCATCGCCGTCCCGGGCCCTACCAAGATGCCAGCACCGGGTGCAGGTCCAGGAGAGGCAGTCTTCCTCTTCACGGCACTAGGCACTTCCCCTGCAGCTAAGGAGCAGGGCAACATGAAGGTCCAGTGGTTCAACCTGGACACCTTCCAGTCCGGCGTTACCCCGCTTTTCAACAACGGCATCAACGCCGACGGCCCCACCACCGTCTCAGGCCGCGCCACCACGGGCAAGGGCACCGTCGTGGCCATCTTGTCCGGTTCCGTCAACACCCAAGATTCCGCGTGCGCATTCCCGCCAACTGCCGCCTTCCTTGAGGTCAATTAATGAGCGTCGATCTGCACCCTGTCAAGCAAGAAACCTTTAATACAGCGGAAAACATCAACGTCGATCCAAAGGGTTTCTTACGCGAGGTAGACACCTACAAAGAAACCGAATTCGGTCTTTACATGGCCCGCGGTGCTAATCATCCGCGCTTTGGCTACCTCGAATCTTGGTTGCTGCCTAAACTGGGCCTGCGCGCGAATATCTTCCACTTCCGGGAAGGGGTCGAGGCACACCAGGACTTCTACTTCGATATCGCTGACATCGATAACAAGGATGGAGTCTGGACTACCCGTGACCTTTACGTCGATCTGGTCTCGAACACGGGCGAGCCAATCGACGTTCTCGACATCGACGAGTTGGCCGCAGCCACCTCCGCGGGTTTTATCTCGGCAGAAGAGGCAGAGCGCGCTATGGACCGTACCCTCGTCGCGGTTGAAGGCATTACCCGATACGGCGACGATTCCATGGCTTGGCTGCGCGCCCTCGGCATCGAGCTTTCTTGGGCAGACTCTGTCACCCTGACGCCTGCGGAGTAGTTGCGTAAGATATTTAGGGTTATTTGTCCCTATCATATTAAGGATGCTTTCCCCATGGCCGGTGGACTTTTTGCATTGCTTGACGACGTCGCGGTAATCGCTCGCGCGGCAGCCTCCAGCGCCGACGACGTCGCTGCCCTAGCTGGCAAGACCTCGGTAAAGGCGGCGGGCGTCGTGGTTGACGATGCCGCCGTTACGCCACAGTACGTCTCCGGCGTTACCCCAGCCCGCGAGCTGCCTATCATTTGGCGCATCACCAAAGGCTCGCTCATCAACAAGATCGTCATCATCTTGCCGATCGCACTGTTGCTGTCTTGGATTGCGCCGTGGGCGCTGACCCCCATTCTCATGTGCGGCGGTACTTATTTGTGCTTTGAAGGCGCAGAAAAGATCCTCCACTACTTCGCAGCACATGGCGCAGAAGAAGAAAAAGAAGAACAGGCGGACACAAAGGATCCAGACGCCGAAGACAAGTTGGTTAAGTCTGCCGTTACCACGGACCTTATCTTGTCCGCTGAGATCATGGTGATCTCGCTCAACGAGGTCATTGACCAAAGCTTCTGGATGCGCCTAGGCGCGCTGCTCATCGTCGCCTTCGCTATCACTTTGGCGGTCTATGGCGCTGTCGGCGTGCTGATCAAGATGGACGACCTTGGCATTAAGCTGCTGGAGCGCAACGAAGGAAAGTCCGCCGTCGGCAACGCCTTGGTCAAGGGCATGCCGGTAGTTCTGGACATCATCTCCGTCATCGGCACGGCGGCAATGCTGTGGGTAGGTGGACACATCGTTATCAAGGGTCTGCACGAGTTCGGCATCAACCAGCCGCACGGTTTTATCCATCACCTGACCGACCCCATCTCCAACGGCGCGCTGGCCTGGACCGTAGATACCGTCTGTTCCATGGCCTTCGGCCTTGTCCTGGGCGCCATCGTCTTGGGCATCGTCACAGGCTTCAAGAAGGCTCTCGGTAAGTAGTCGCGAACCCCTCCAGGTTTTCTCGTCTACACGATTACAGGAACATAAGCAGCGACAGCGCCATCACTGCCATTCCGGCAATCAGCCCGTAGATGGCGTGGTGGTGTTCACCGGTTTCCTCTGCGGTGGGCAAAAGCTCATCAAGCGAGATGAAGACCATGATGCCGGCGATGGCTGCAAAGCTAGAGCCCATCGTGGCGGGCCCCATCAGTGGCAGCAGGAGAACGAAGCCCACCGCTGCCCCGACTGGCTCAGCGAGCCCCGAAACCGTAGCCCACCAGAAGGCTTTGGCTCTCGAGCCCGTGGCTTCCCGTAGTGGCACCGCGACTGCGATGCCTTCCGGAATATTGTGAATCGCAATCGCCACGGCTACCGGAATCGCGATACGTGGGTCTTCCAAGCCGGCGAGGAAGGTGGCAAAACCTTCCGGAAAATTATGAAAGGCCAAGGCGCAGGCCGTAAACACGCCCGTCTTCATCAGCCGCTTGCGGCGTGCTTCTTCTTCCGTGGTGGCAGGCTCGTGCGGATTAATCTCTTCCGGAACGATCCGGTCAATAACCGCAATTATCGCGATGCCGGAGAAAAACGCGAGCACCACCGCCCAGGTTCCTGTCTTCTTTCCGCCAAAGGCCTCAGTCAATTGCTCGAGGCCCGTCGGCAGGATCTCCATGAAAGAGACATAAAGCATAACGCCAGCTGAAAGGCCTAACGCGGCAGCCATAAAAGCCGAACCAGCATGGCGTTTACTGACGGCGATGCCGGCGCCGATGGACGTCGATAAGCCGGCCAAGAGCGTAAGACCGAAAGCCACCGCCAAGGAAGACGCTGTATACATAACTTAAGACTCTAGAACATTAGCGCGTCCCAGCCCCCACTCCGTGGTGCGTAGGCTTTAAATGCGTAGGCTAGAAGCCTATAAACCTTTAAAGATTTGGAGGCCCTCGTTGGACGTGAGCATGTACCCACTAGCTAAAAGCTACTTCGGCGTCACTCACGTCGCAGTTCTCGAGCATGTAGTCCACTCGGTAGCGCTCAGCCTCCCGCTTTTGCACAAAGGGCCGCTTGCGCTGGCGGTCACGCTCGAGCCCGAGGCTTTCAGCGGCGGCTGGCGTGTGCGCAGTGAGTTTGGCATCTTAGGCTATCTCGACGCCGCGGAAACCGCGGAGTTTCCTGCCCTGCAGCGCGTGCGTGCATCAGGGTTTAGAGTCGCAACTGACGCTACGGTCGAGCTCGTGCCTGAGGACGCGACTATCGACGTCGCGGTTAACCTCGGTCTTGCCCCGTGGATGGTGCCTGTCAATGAGCAACCCGCAGGCTCCGTACTATTGCAGGGCGGCCTCGGCCTCCTCATCGATACCGCAAACGGGCAGCTCAATGAATCTCAACTTTCGCGCTTAAATACCCAGCAGATCTTCGTCTCGCTGCATCTGGTTGAAAGCGATATTGTCGCCGCTACCCCAGGCTCCGTCCTGGGCCGCGTGTGCACCACACAACAACAGCCACACCTCGGTGCGATCCTGGAACGTGGCGCTGCACAAGGTGCCGCTATTGCTGCCCGTGCTTACTGCGCCGACGGCCGCATCGCTGTCGACGTGCCCGAGGTGGGTGCCACCGAGTTCTTCTCCCCCGCCGTCCCCGCCCTGCGCGTGCCGCCCGAAGCACCCGCCATCCCTCCTGCCGTCGAGCCCGTGGCCACGCAGGCTTGGGAGACCGGCCTCGAGGCCGCAGACTTCCATGCCGACCTGCCGCGCGGAGCCAAGAAAATCGCGCGCCTGGTGACTCTAGCGGCACAGCCTGCCCCGGAAGCAGTAGTAAAACCGGAACCAGCGGACAAACCTGAACCGCTGGCAGAGCCTGCACCGCATAGCGAGCTCGCAAGCCTCGTCAACCACGTCCCAGGCCAACAAGCGTTAGCATGGCGGCAGCTTCCCATCGCTGCAGCGCCGGGTCGCTTCTCCTCGGAGTCAGCGCGTGTGCGCGCACGACGCTCTGAACGTGCGGCCTCCCGGCAGCGGGGCGGGCACCACCGCAAGTAGACTTGCAGCTTTCCCACCGAAAGGACTTAACAATGCTTTCCCACAACCGGCGCTTGCTGCGCATCGGCGCGACCGTGCTGGCTGGCAGCCTCTTTTTGGCTGCCTGCGGCGAGGGCGAGTCCGCCAACCCGCGCATCATCCAAGGCTTGCACCAGAAAAAGCCGAAAGAGCCGATTGCCCGCCCGATGTCGGAGATGGTCCCAGCAGAGGTCGCCGCAGGACTCGGCAGCGAAAAGTACGGACTGCCCACCGCCCACGGCGCATCCATCGCATCGGGAGCGATGGAGCAATGCCGGGATTTCAAAGGCGATACCTTCCAAGCTGTTGCCGAGGCCAAGACTTTGGAGGACCACGAAATCGAGGTGGACTACGGCCTCGACGATGCCGACATGAAGTCCTGGGATGGCATGTGCGCACCCATCAAATTCGAAGGCGCCAATGCCTTTGCCACCGTGGCGACAGTGCCGTATAAGCAGGACAAGAACGAAGTCACGGGCCCGATGCTCTACATCTTCAACGGCGGTAACGGCGCTCCCCTGGTCACCCAACCTTTCGAGCTGCCGCACGAATTTGCCGGGAAGAAGATGAGTGATTTCGCCATCACCCAGGTGGGCGAAAAGCTGGTCTTTTCCCTAAACGATGTGCCGGAGGACAAAGCCCCACAAATCTTCACCCTCTCGCTTGCTGATGCCACCTCAAAGACCATCAATCAGCCAGAGCCGCCGGCGAATACCTCGCAGCGCCGCCTGGAGGAATTCCGCATTCAGGATTCCTATGTTTATATCGCCGAACGCAACAGCGAGGCCGGATATCAGCTCGTTGCTGTCGATGCCCTAAGCGGCGAGGAAACCGTCTTGGTGGATGCGGGTTCCCCGGGCTTCGACAACGTCGAGCTGCCGCCCGAGGCCAAGGGCTATACCTTGCTGCACAACAACGACTTCCTAGTGGGAATCTCCGACAACGCAGCGCGCCCGACCTTTGTCTACGACAAGCAGCAGGGCCCGCGCATGCTTGGCGATGCCTTCCCACTCGACGACCCCGGGGAACCCGCCCACGTCTCCAGCCCGACGGGCACCATCGTGCGCAATCACCTAACGCTGCTGGATAAGGATGCCGGCATCAAGGTCATCGATCTGGCCAGCGGCGAGCAGATGGGGGAAGTCTCCAACGAGGAGATGACTGAGCCTTTCGAGACCGAGGATTACAAGGAGAAGGGTATTTCTGCCATCTCCGACGGCCAGTCGCTCTACTTGTCTACCGGCAAGACCGAGGAATCCACCGAGCGCTACAAGCTCAACCTGGAGACCTTGGAGGTCGAGGAAAAGAACCCGAAGGCCGTGCCGCTCTTCGATACCCAGAACCTCTTCTTTGCTGGCTCCACCCTATTCGCCAACTTCGGCGAGGCCGGCGAGACCATCCCGGCCACCGGCGTTTACGCCTACTACGACTAAGCAAGCTCGCGCAGACTGCCATCGAGGCGTCGGGTAATCCCCTTCGCATCCAGTTGCTCTAGCAGCGGGATGGCAACCCGGCGCGTGGTGCAAAGCGCCTGACGCGCCTGCGAGGTGCTAAAGGGCTGCTCGATTCCTTGCAGGCGGGTTCTCGCCTCCGCGACTGCCGCGGGCAGCAACACCACGCCGTCCTTTAGGCGCAGCAGTCTCCCGGCGCGCTCAGCTGCGGCAAGCTCCTTGTTTCCCAGACCAAGCTCGCGTAGGTCCGCGGCCTCCGGCGCGGCGAAGGGCTCTCTCTTTAGCCGGCGTTCCAGCTCGGCAACGCTTGCTTCTGCCTCGCCCAAGTTAACCGCAGCGCCGGGCAGCCGAATAACGCCTTCGGCGGACTCCAGCTTCGCCGCGGCGACAGCTAGGTTGAGCAGGCTATCTTCTTCGACACCCAATACATCACGGGCGGCACCGCGCGGCAGGCCGACAGACAGCGGCTTAGCCGCCATGTGTTCCTGTACCGCATCATTAAGCGCCTGCTTCCACTTTCCCACCTGGCCGGCGGTGATCCACCACTTGTTAAAGGCAATCACTCCGGCAGGCGGCGCGGAGGTCTCATAGCCATCCTGTTCTAACTCGCTGAGCAACGCGTAACCGCGGTGGCGCAGGCTTTGCGCCGGATTGCGGTAGTCTTCCAGCTGCGCGAGTTCTTCCGCGCGGCGGGCTGCAGCTCCCCGCCGGCGCAGCGCGGGCGGGACAAGGTCAACAATTTCCACGCCGGCCAACACATGGCGAGCGCCGGGCCCGCGCAGCACGAAGCGATCCCCCAGCCCAAGAGCCAGCGGGGCGCTGAGTCGAATGCGCGCGAAGTCGCCGCTGAGAGGTCGCACGCGTGCTTCCACGCCCGCCGTGCCGGTATGGGCGATGAGCTCCTGGGCAATGCCATCCAAGCTTTCGCCAGAGACCCGGCGCACGTCGAATTCTTGCGTGACCCGCCATGTGCTTGGGCTGAGCAGGCTATCGCCGCGGCTAATCGCCTCTGCCTCCACGCCGCGCAGGTTTACCGCAACGCGGGTGACTGGCTGGGCTGAGACAACCGCCGTATTTTCACTGTGCAGGCCGCGTACCTCGACTGGGACCAGCTCCCCGCCGCTGAGCAGATCAAGTCGATCGCCCACGGCAATGCTGCCTGCCCCAAGTGTTCCGGTGACCACGGTGCCCGCGCCCTTCACGCTGAAGGAGCGATCTACCCACAGGCGAACGCGCTGCTCGGCATCTGGAGCAGGCGCGGCGGCCAGCACGGTGTCGAGCTCAGCGCGCAGCTTCTCGATGCCCTCCCCGGTCTTAGCGGAGACCTCGATGATGGCGGCGTCGGCAAGCGCGGTGCCCGCGAGCTGCCTGCCTACCTCCGCGCGCACATCCCGACGACGCTGATCATCCGCACGGTCGGCGCGGGTCAGCGCCACGACGCCGTGGCTAATTCCCAGCGCGGCGATGGCATCGCGGTGATCGGTGGACTGAGCCTGCCAGCCTTCATCGGCGGCGACAACGAAAAGCACCACCGGCGCAGGCCCCAGGCCAGCCAGCATATTGCCCAAGAATCGCTCATGGCCTGGGACATCAACAAAGGCAACATCGGCGCCCGAGGGCAGGTGCGTCCACACGAAGCCCAAGTCGATGGTGAGCCCGCGGCGCTTTTCCTCTTCCCAGCGATCCGGGTCCATGCCCGTAAGTGCCCGCGCGAGCGTGGACTTTCCATGGTCCACGTGGCCGGCGGTGGCGACGACGTACATCTTTTACTCCTCAGACTGTAGCTTTTGGGCTTTGCGGATGGCCGCGATGAGCGCGGCGTCTTGGGAGGCAGGGATGCAGCGGACATCGATAAGACACTGCCCCTGGTGTACGCGCGGCAGCACGGCCGACTGCCCAACGCGCAGAAGAGCGGCGAGTTCTTCCGGCAAAGCCACGGCAAAGCCTTCGAGCGGGTACTCAGGTGCCCCACCACCGCCAACACGTCCGGCGTGTGCAACCACCTCGCCGCCTACCGCCTGCGCCACCTCTTCGGTGCGGCGGCGGTACTCGGCGGAATCAATATGCAGGGCCTCCTCGACTGCATTCGCCGGCGCATTCAGCGCTGCTTCCAGGGCATTTAGTCGCAGCTTATCGATACGCACCGCACGCGCGAGCGGGTGCTTCTTCAACAAAGCAATGGCCTTCTTGGTGCCCAAGATGATGCCGGCCTGCGGCCCACCGAGCAGCTTGTCGCCAGAGGCGATGACCACGTCCGCGTCGGCATCCAGCTGCTCCTTAAGGCTCGGTTCCTCGGGCAGGGTCGGGTCCGGCACCAACAGCCCGGAGCCCAGATCGACGATGAGGCTGACCTGCCCCGCGCCCTCTCCGCGAGACTTATTGTGCTTCTGCAGCACCCCACGCAGCTGCGGCACATCCACGGCGGTGGTAAAGCCCTCGATGCGAAAATTGGAAGGATGTACCTTGAGCACCGCGCCGGTGTTGTTACCCAGCGCAGCCTCGTAGTCAGCGAGGTGGGTGCGGTTGGTGGCGCCAATCTCTTTGAGCGCCGTGCCGGAGGATTCGATGAGTTCCGGCAGCCGAAATCCGGCGCCGATCTCGATGAGTTCGCCGCGGGAGATGATGACTTCCTTGCCGGGGGCAAGAGCGGCGGTGGCCAGCAACAACGCTGCAGCTCCGTTGTTGACCACGAGCGCATCTTCCGCGCCCGGGCAGGCTGCGAGCAGCGCATTGATGGCGCCGCGGCCGCGATCCTTAGAACGCACGCCGGCCGGAAGATCGAGCTCGACGTCGGTGTAGGCGGCGGCATCGGCAAGCGCAGCGATGGCAACCTCCGGAAGCGGCGCGCGGCCCAAGTTCGTGTGCACGATAACCCCGGTGGCGTTGAGCACCGGGCGCAGGCTATACGGGCTTGCGTTGTTTAGAGCATCCCGGACCTTGGCGGTGACATCCGCTGGCGCGATGACTCCCCTTTGCGCCTGCTTGACGACGCCCCGGATAACAGCCCGCACTGCATGTTCCGCGAGCTTCTCGCGCGCGGCTTGGGCCTCCGGCAGCGCCAAAAGTTGATCGGTACGGGGGATGTTGCGGCGCTCGTCCTGCCGCTGCGAATCGCTCTTGCTTGTCACAAACGTTCCTTGGGTTGCGGGGAGATGCCACGGGGGCCAGATACGCTGGCGGAGACGGACAGGAATCGAACCTGCCAGACCGAGCTACTCGGCCTCACCGGTTTTGAAGACCGGGGCGCCCACCAGGACACGTACGCCTCCATCGCAAGAGTTTACACTTAGGCCAATTCAGCCAGCACCCTGCCCAGCACCGCGCCCGCGCTCATCCGCAAAAGCACTATTGTCCCAGCGTGTTGCCAGCGGTTGTACACTCGGGATAATGAACGACATTTTGTTGACATCTTTTGCAGCAGGCGGCGGATGCGCCTGCAAAATCCCGCCGGGCGAGTTGGAATCGGCCGTCGAAGGCCTCGTGGGCAAGGCCGATCCGAACGTCTTGGTGGGCCTCGATGACGGCGACGATGCCGCGGCTGTCAAGATTCAAGATGGCCTAGCGGTAATTTCCACCGCGGACTTTTTCACCCCGATGCTCAACGACCCTTATGACTGGGGCCGAGTGGCGGCAGCGAACGCGCTTTCTGACGTCTACGCCATGGGTGGCACCCCAGTCACCGCCATCAACCTGGTGGGTTGGCCGCGTGAGGTACTCCCCCTCGACGTTCTGCGCGAGGTCTTGCACGGCGGAATGGATGTCGCGACGCAAGCTGGCATCTCCGTGACCGGTGGCCACTCAATTACCTCGCCAGAGCCAATCTACGGCATGGCGGCCACGGGCATCGTGGCGCCGGAGAAGCTGATGCGCAACGACACTGCGGAGGCGGGCCTTCCCATCACACTGACCAAACCCATCGGCGTAGGCATCTTGAACAACAAGCACAAGGCCACTGGTGAGGTTTCCAAAGCAGCCGTGGACTCAATGACCACGCTCAACCGCGAGGCCTCCCGTGCAGCAGTTGAGGCTGGCATTTCTGCAGCTACCGACGTCACCGGCTTCGGCTTGTTGGGCCACCTCTACAAGATGATGCGCGCCTCCGGCATCGCCGCTGAGCTCGACGCCAGCTCGGTTCCGGCCGTAGAAGGCGCCAAAGAAGCTCTTGCTGAGGGCTTTATTCCAGGCGGCTCCCGCCGCAACCTGGATTGGGTACTCCCGCACATCGACAATGCCGCGGAGCTTAGCGAAGAAGAGCTCGTCTTCCTCGCCGACGCCCAGACCTCCGGCGGCCTACTGCTCATCGGCGAGGTACCGGGCTACCCAGTTATCGGCCGCACCGTCGCGCACGACGGCGGGCCTTTTATTCGGCTTACTTAAGCTACTGAAGTAATCACCGAATGACGCAGCCCTTCCTGCGCGCGGGCACGTTCAGCCCGGCGTTTTTGAGGTGCGATGGTCGTGGCTGGGTCCTTGACCGCTTCGATGCCGCCGTTGAGCACACCGAAGCGGGTGCAGGCGGAACCAGCCATGAGCGAGAGGCCGGAGACCACCGAAAGCGCACGTGACTTGGTGGCCGCGGCCAGTGCGGTGCCCATGCCACCCGCGGCGATGAGGTACTCGCTGGCCTTCATCAACTTGCCTGGGGTGCCGTTGTGCAAAGGCGCGACGGTCTCAGGCTCCATGTTTTCCTCCATGACCTTGGTCATGACGAGGTCGCTGGCAGCGGCAGCCATACCCAGAGCGCGGGCCGGGCCGGCGCTTTCGACCGGAGTAAAGACCATGGCGCAGCCGGAGGCAGCGGCAGAGGCCGAGGAAACGAACACATAAGGCAGATGCTGCTTGGCGTCATTCCACGTCGGGTTCGAGGTATTGCCCAAAAGCACCGCGGTATATCCCGCCAGCGGCCCACCCAAGATACCTGCCGCCACGCCGGCCGGACCGGCAGCGGCACCAAGAGCCTTGCGCACGAACTTTGGCACAGGCAGCTTCTGCTTGGTCAGCTTGTCCGCCTCATGCAAAGCCGGCAAGGAGGAGGCCGTGGCAAAGGTGCCCAGAATCCACGAACCCACGCTCATCGGCGAGGTCACCTTGAACACACGAAACATGTTCAGCAGGCGCTCAGGGCGGCCAAGGTCAAGGACCAAGAAGACTGAGCCACCAGCGGCGGCAGTAAATGCAGCAATGCGGGTGCTGCGCGCCAAGGGCTCATTCTTCGTGGCAGATGCGCCGGCGGCCAGCAAAGCGGAGCCGCCGGACAGGCCGCCTAGGAACAGGTAAGCGCCAATCGGCCACTCCCATGGCGGAGCCTTGACCACGGGCTTGCCGTAGTAGGAGGAGAACTCGAAGTCCTCCGCCATGCGCTCTTCCTTGGAACCGTCCTGCGCACCGGCGCCAGGACGCTTACGCTTCTTCTTTGGCTTGATGCCGTCGAACTTGCGGTAGCGGTTAGCGCGCGCTGGTTGCGGCGGGCGGTACTCGTCGAATTCACTCACTTGCGGCCTCCCATCACGAATGCGCCAGCGACGGCCAAGGCCATGCCGCCGATAGCTTTAGCTGCGGTCTTGTACATCTGCGGCAGGTCCGCAGTGGGCACGCGTGGGTCTGGCGGCAGGCCATAGACCTCCGGGGAATCCAGCAACAGGAAGATGGACCCAGTTCCGCCGACGCCGTCCTCGCGGTTGGCGCCGTACAGGCGTGCCTCGGTCAGGCCCTGCTCGTGCAGAGCTTTGACGCGCGCCTCGGCTGCGGCCAGCATCTCCTCATACGGGCCGAACTGAATGGAGTCAGTCGGACATGTCTTGGCGCAGGCTGGCTGCTCGCCGATCTTAAGGCGGTCGTAACACATGGTGCACTTCTGAGCGACGCCGAGATTCTTAATCGGCATTTTCTCACCCGGCGTGTGGTCCTCGCCCTGTGGTTTCAGCTGCGCCAGCTTCTTGAACACATTAATGCCAGCGTGGTCATCGGGCTGAAAATCGACGGTAGCCGTCTTATCAGTCTTCAGCGTCACACCGCCGTCATCGCGGCGCTCAATGACGCCGAACGGACAGCCGGCAACGCAAGTACCGCAACCGTTACACACGTCATCCTGCACAACCACCGTGCCGAACTCGGAGCGGAAGAGCGCGCCCGTTGGGCACACGTCCAAGCAGCCCGCGTTGGTGCAGTGCTTGCACACGTCAGAGGACATGAGCCAACGGAAGTCACCGGTGTCCGGCGGCGTGGTATCGACCTTTTCTAGCTGCGACCCGAAACCGGGCATGCCGAGGGAGACCAACTGACGGCCTTCCTCACGTGCCTGCTCGATGCGCTCTTGACCTTGTTCGATGAAGGCCACGTGGCGCCAGGTATTAGCGCCCAATGAGCCGGTGTTGTCGTAAGAGTCACCGGTTACCGCATATCCCTCAACCGGGTTGCGGTTCCATTCCTTACAGGCCACCTCGCAGGCTTTGCAGCCAATACAGATCGAGGTGTCCGTAAAGAAGGCCATGCGGTTATAGGACTCGTAGCCGTGCTGATCGGCTTTTTCAGTAAGCAAATTAGCCATGAGCTCTACTCACCTACCCTTCTTTGCCTTCGTAGTCGGCTACGTTGCCGGCGGTGTCATCAGCGCCGGTGTTTTCGTCCTTGGAATTAGCACCCTTGTCTTCGGGATTCAGCGTGAAAGCATCGTCGACGTCGACAAGCTGGTTACCGGACTCCAGGTCAAGGTGAGCCTTGTCCTGGTACTCCTTGAGCAACTCGATGCGGGCATGTCCGCGTGGACGACGGCCCGGGCGGATATCGCAGGCACCAATCTTGGAGTTCTGAATCCACACGTTCGGCTCAAGCGTGAGACCGAGCAGGTCATTCGCGCCGTCGCCAGCCACGTCCGTGGTTTCAGACTCGCCGTAGTGATACGGCAAACCGATCTGGTGGAAATCCTCGCCGTTAATCGTCAGCTTCTGCACGCGGCCGGTGACCAAGACCTGCGCCTCGATCACGCCACGCGGTGAAACGATGGTTGCCCATTCGCCATTTTCCAGCCCGCGCAGTTCTGCAAGCTCCTTCGAGACCTCACAGAACAGGCCCGGCTGCAGCTCCGCCAGGTAAGGCAGGCGGCGCGACATCGCACCCGAGGTATACATCTCGGTCAGGCGGTAGGTGGAGAACACGAACGGAAAGACCTCGGCTCCTGGCTCGCCCGGTTCTGGGCGCGACAGGTTATCTGGACGCTTAATGGTAAGACGCGTCGGCGATTGCTGCTGCTTGTAGAGCAGGTTGTGCGCTGGGGACTCATGCGGCTCATAGTGCGTTGGCAGCGGGCCATCCGATAGTCCCTTCGGCGCGAAGAGCCAGCCGCGCCGTCCGCCTGCATGATGAATGGATCGTCACCGTCGAGCGCGGCAGGGCCGACGGCGTCGATAGGCGCACGGTAATCCGGCGCCTTGTTGACTGGGAAGTCTGGGACGTCGTCGCCAACCCATGCCTCCTTGGCAGCATCCCACCAGATGTACTTCTTGCGCTCAGACCATGGTTTTCCGTCTGGGCGTGCGGAAGCACGGTTATAGAGGATGCGGCGGTTTGCAGGCCAGACCCAGCCCCACTCGAGGGCGACCTCGTTTTGTTCAGATCCCGGTACCTTCTTGGCGGCATGGTTGATGCCGTCCTTGAACACGCCTGTGTAAATCCAGCAGCCGCCGGAGGTGGAGCCGTCGTTCTTCATCTCCACGAAGGTCGGCAGTAGCTCGCCCTTCTTAGGACCATCGAGGTAGTAACCGTTGATCTCCTTGAGGATCTCCTCGGAGTCTGGCTCACCTTCCTCGTTTTCGGTGTAATCCCAGGTGATCTTCTGAACCGGAAGATCGCGCGGATCGGTGGAGTCGGCCAAGCGCTCCTTGATCTTCTTACCCAGCTGGTAGAAGAACCACAGGTCACTGGTGGCCTCACCCGGCGGGGTGACCGCCTGGAAACGCCACTGCAGCATGCGCTGGGTCTGGGTGAAGGTGCCGGCCTTTTCCACGTGGGTAGCTGCCGGCATGAGGAAGACCTCGGTACCGATTTCCTCGGTCTTCAATTCACCGTTTTTAATCTCCGGCGAGTCCTTCCAGAAGCTGGCGGTCTCAATTTCTTGGAAGTCACGAACGACCAGCCACTTCAGCGCAGCCAGACCACGGCGCTGCATACCGCCGTTGGACTGTGCCACCGCTGGGTTTTGACCGAAGACGATGTAGCCCTCAACCTCATGCTCGAGCATGGCCATCAAGGTCTCATACGTCGAGTGCGCACCAGAAATGCGCGGCATGAGGTTATAACCCCACTCGTTTTCCGCCGTAGCGGCATCGCCCCAATAAGACTTCATGAGCGATACGGCATAGTTTTCGCCGATCTGCCAGAAGCCCTTCTGATCTTCCTTGCGGAAGGTATTGACGTAATCCTTCCAGCTCTGCAGGTTAACGTGGGGCATCGGCAGGTAGCCCGGCAGCGAGTTAAACAGCGTCGGGATATCCGTGGAGCCCTGGATGGAAGCGTGGCCACGCAGCGCCATGATGCCGGAGCCTGGGCGGCCGACGTTGCCCATCAGCAGCTGCAAGATAGCAGCGGTACGGATGAACTGAGCGCCCAGCGTGTGCTGGGTAAAGCCCAAGGCATAGGCAAAGCAGGTGGTGCGATCCGGCTTGGAGTTATCCGCGATGGAATTAGCCAGATAGAAGAAGTCCTCCTGCGAGATACCGCAGGTCTCCTCCACCATCTCCGGGGTGTAACGGGAGTAGTGACGCTTTAAAATCTGGAACACCGAATTCGGGTGCTGCAGAGTCTCGTCCTTCTCCACGTTCCACGAGGAGCCTTCCGGCTTGCGCACGTACTGCCACGAGTCGGTAACGTACTTGCCCGTTTCTGGGTCATAGCCAGAGAAAAGACCATCCAAGTCCTCGGTGTCCTGGTAATCAGGCGAAATGATCGAGGAAGCGTTGGTGTACGAGACCACGTAGTCGTGAAAATAAAGCTCGTTGTCGAGCATGTACTTGATGATGGCGCCAAGCAGCACCACGTCAGTACCACCGCGAATGCCGATGTGGCGGTTCGCGAAAGCCGAAGTACGGGTATAGCGCGGATCCACGTGGATGATGCGCGCGCCGCGCTTCTTGGCCTCAACTACCCACTGGAAGCCCACTGGGTGGCATTCAGCCATGTTAGAACCCTCAATGACAATGCAGTCCGCATTTGCCATATCCTGCAGCGGTTGGGTTGCGCCGCCGCGGCCAAACGAAGTTCCCAAACTGGGAACGGTGGCAGAGTGTCAAATACGAGCCTGATTTTCGACCTGAATCGCGCCGGTGGCGGTAAACAGCTTCTTAATCAGGTAGTTCTCTTCGTTGTCCAAGGTTGCACCGCCCAGACCGGCGATACCCATGGTGCGGTTGAGAGTGCGGCCTTCATCGTCAACGTCTTGCCAATGGGCCTTGCGGGATGCGATATAGCGATCCGCAATCATGTCCATGGCGGTTTCGGTATCCAGGTACTCCCACTCGGTGGAGTAAGGCGCACGGTACTTGATCTTGGTCAGACGCGAAGCAGAGTTAATAAGCTGCTCAGAGGCAGAGCCCTTCGGGCAAAGGCGACCGCGCGAGATCGGAGAATCTGGATCGCCTTCAACCTGAATGACTCTGTTGTCCTTGACATAAACGCGCTGCGCACAGCCCACCGCACAATAAGGACAGACAGACTGCACGACGCGGTCCGCTTCAACGGTCCGTCCGTGGAGCTCTTTGCTCTTCTTCGACTGGGTGCTGAGATCCCTGCCGAAGGCGTCTTTAGAACGCACCTGGCGCACAACGGGCCAGTTGAGAGGACTAAATTTCGACATACAGTCAAAAGTAGTGTGACCCATTGCCTAAATCTAGAAAGGCGTGCCTAACTTAGGGCCTTCAGTTCTGGAACAATCGGCCGCCCTACAGCGTTGACCAAGGTATGGCTAACCCAACGCATTTCGAACTCAAAGTCCCAGGCGGCAAGCTCCTTGTCGTAGACATCGAGGTCACCGACGGAACTATCTCCTCCGCGCAGGTCTCGGGCGATTTCTTCCTTGAGCCGGAAGAGGCCTTCGAGGCTCTCGGCCCTACGCTGGAGGGCTCCAAGGTTTCTGATTCCACGCAAGAGATCACCGCGCGGCTCGATGCCGCACTCGCCAAGATTGAGGCGGAGCACCCTGTGGCCCTCCACGGCTTTTCCACGCACGACTTGGCCGTAGCTGTTAAGCGTGCGCTCTCAGGCGGCACCGACTTCACGGACCACCAATGGGAGATCCTCCAGCCGGGAGTGCTGCCTACCCCAGTGAACGTGGCGCTCGACGAGGTCATCCTCAACGAGGTGGCTGAGGGCAAACGTGGTCCGACGCTGCGTTTCTGGGAGTGGGACGACAAAGCGGTCGTGTTCGGCTCCTACCAGTCCTATGCCAACGAGTTGGACCAAGCAGGCGTCGACAAGCACGGCATCACTCCGGTGCGTCGCATGTCGGGCGGCGGCGCAATGTTCATGGAAGGCGGCAACTGCATTACCTATTCCATCTATGCGCCTGAGTCCCTGGTTGCCGGGTACTCCTACGAGGCTTCCTATGCCTATTTGGACCAGTGGGTGTTGGCCGCGCTAGCTAAGCACGGCGTCAATGCCTGGTACGTTCCCATCAACGACATCACCTCCGACGGCGGAAAGATCGGCGGTGCCGCACAGAAACGCCGCGCGGGCGCCGTTCTTCACCACACCACGATGAGCTACGACATCGATGCAGACAAGATGATGGAAGTCCTGCGCATCGGCAAGGTGAAGGTCTCCTCGAAGGGACTTTCCTCCGCCAAAAAGCGCGTGGACCCGCTGCGCCGCCAGACTGGCGTAAAGCGCGAAGAGATCATCGAAACGATGGCCCGTGAGTTCGCCACTCGCTACGGCGCCAAGGACGCCGTGCTTTCCGACGCGACCCTTGCCGAGGCCGAGCGCCTCGTTTCCGAGAAGTACTCCACCGAGGAGTGGACGAAGCGAATTCCGTAATTCTTTCGCGGCTCTTCTCAGAGTTCAAAAGCAGCCCGGCGAAATCGCAGTTCCCGCTCAGCGGCATTAGCCGTCATGCGGTCACAACCTCAACACGCAGCCCCACTGCGCTGAGCAGTTCTAACACGGTGGAAAAGCTCGCTTTTCCGGTCCCCAGCTCGACATCTCGGACCGTTCTGTCGCTCACTCCCACCAACTCGCCCAATTCTTCCTGAGTCAATTGATACGACTTTCGGTTTTCCCGCAGTGCGGTCCCGAGCTCAGTCAACCAGCCATCGATGCGATTCATGCCGGAAATATCCTTCCCTTTTACGCTTTTCAAACTCTAGAATAGCCTCGAAATCACAAAACAGGAAGCATTTTTCCGATTTATCCATTTCCCCCGACATTCTCTTCATCCCGGCAAGTTTTCGGAAGGATATTTCCCTTTCAAATAACCCACACCGCCACGCGGCCCGAAGGTCGACGGAATGCCCTTGCGTACCCCGGGCGCCCCAACCATGAGTCCGAGGCCACAACAGTTGCACGGGAATTTATAAACGTCGTACAGTGTTGATGTCATTAGTGAACCGATCAGTCCATAATCGATGGACTAGACAGTTCAAATACATACAAAGTTGTCTACAACGCCAAACTCGCACAAGTTCGTAGTAAAAGGAATTTTCGTGTCTCAACCACAAACGCAATCACGGAAACTGCCCAGCTGGGTAACCGGCTTCGGCGCCCAGGTCATTGCGGGCCTCATCATCGGCCTGATCCTGGGATTTATCGCTTCCAAAATGGACGCTGGTCTGCCGGCCGACGATGAGAAGGGCTCCTGGCTCACCCAGACCCTCACCGGCGTGGGCAGCGCTTATGTCCAGCTGCTCAAGGTGATGGTCCCGCCGCTGATCTTCGCGGCCGTTGTTACCTCCGTGGCTAACCTGCGCAAGGTGGCCAACGCCGCATCGCTCGCGATTTCCACCTTGGTGTGGTTCGCAATTACCGCCTTCTTCTCCGTCATCAGCGGCATCGTCGTTGCCCTCGTGCTGCGCCCTGGCGTTGGCACCACTGTCGATGCAGCGAGCGCAGCGGAGCCGTCCCACGTCGGTTCGTGGACGGCCTTCCTGCAGCAGCTCATCCCCTCGAACTTCATTGGTATGAAGGCTTCCTTCGACGAGGGCGAGGTTTCCCTGGGCTTCGGAGCCCTTCAGCTGCTGGTTATCTCCCTGGCGCTGGGCATTGCCGCCGTGAAGGCCGGCAAAGCAGCCGACCCATTCCTGCGCTTTACCGAGTCCTTCCTCAAGGTCATCCAGGTTGTCCTGTGGTGGATCATCCGCTTGGCGCCGGTTGGCACCGCAGCCCTCATCGGTAAGGCAGTGGCCACCTACGGCTGGGACGCACTGGGTTCCCTGGGCAAGTTCGTGCTCGCGATGTACGTAGGCCTGGCAATCGTCATCGGCGTGGTTTACCCGGCAGTTCTTGCCTTCAACAAGATTCCGGTCATGGGCTTTTACAAGCGCGTCTGGCCAGTGTTCTCCTTGGGTTTTGTCACTCGTTCCTCCATGGGCGTGATGCCGGTGACCGAGCGCTACACTGAGCAGGCAATGGGCGTTCCGCGCGAATACGCTTCCTTCGCCATCCCGCTGGGCGCTACCACCAAGATGGACGGCTGCGCTTCGGTCTACCCTGCTATCGCCGCCATCTTCATCGCTCAGTTCTACAACATTGACTTGACGTTGACGCAGTACCTACTCATCATCTTCGTGTCCGTCATCGGCTCTGCTGCTACCGCGGGCACCACGGGCGCAACCGTCATGTTGACCCTGACCCTATCCACCCTGGGCCTGCCTTTGGCCGGCGTTGGTCTGCTGCTGGCAATCGAGCCAATCATCGATATGGGTCGCACCGCCGTGAACGTTACCGGCCAGGCACTGTGCGCCACCATCGTCGCCAAGCGCGCCGACATCCAGAACCAAGAGGTGTGGGACGCAGCCGAGCACGGCGTATCCGGCTTGATGGAGTCCGAAGAGCGCGAATCCGTCAACGCCTAAGAAACTTAAGTATTAACGCAGGAAGGCACCTCACTGAGTGGGGTGCCTTCTTCGTTTTGCTTCGGTTACTCTCGATGCCGGTCGGACTCGGTCGGTGCCAGTCGGCGGTGGGCTGCGTGCTAGTCGACGATCGCCCCAAGAAAGGCCGCCATGGCAGGTGCCAGGTGGATAGCCTGTTCGTTAGTGAGTACCGCGCCTTTGAGGGACCCCACACCAGAGATAGCGTCGAAGTCGAGGCCGCGGAAGTCCACGTCTTTCATCCGCGCTGCATCCACCCGCAGGGTCCGCGCGCGGCAGCCCCGGAAGGCCACGCGTTGGGCCTGCACCTGGGACAAATCGACTTCGTCGAATACGCAGTCTTCAAAGAGGACATCCCGCAATGTTCCACCAGAATGGTTAGTCCAGGCGAACTTGCACCCGCAGAACTTCACCGAAAAGAGGTCCGCTTCGGCGAAGTCTGCAGCGCCAAAGCGGGAATCAGCCACCTCGACGTCGCGAAGCACGGTGCGCGCCATCCTCCATCCCGGCGCATCGAGGCCGGTCAGCTCGCACTCGGTGAAAGTGGACGAGGAAAGGTCGATTCCGTCGAGTGAGGAATCAGCAACCATGCACCCAGTCAGTGACATCCCTTGAAGGTTGCGCTCAAACTCGCCGGAGAACCACTCGTTTTCAAACACTCCCCTCGCGTCCAGTCCCAGGCCTTCCCGCACTTCCAGGTGCAACGAAGATAGTTGGGGCGCTTGGACGATCCGGCGAGTCACTGCTTACTTCCTTGTTGGTCGTGTTTTATTCATTTACGCGTTGCGTTCTATAGGTGCAAGCTTACGCAGCACCAACTCCGGCATCCACGAACGTGCCCCGATTGTGCGGGCAAGCATCCAGACAAGAACGAGAAGGGCTGCAACTGCCGCGAAGACAGCAGCGACGCTGCAGGCTCACAAAGTCGCGGGATCGACTGGAACGCTGATCGATTGTGCAGGAAGATAAGGGCGCAACAAGGCGAGGAGGCCAAAGTGGCGCTTGTTGAGCAGTGGATTGAACAGGCTTCGTGCGCTGATCTGAAGGTCCGGCTCAGCAGTCAGCAACGCTTGGTACACCGGCCACTGCTCCTCATCCGACGCTAAAGAGTGAACCAAATGCACCCAGACGGTTTCGCCAAAGCGATTGACAGCGTTGGGATCGGCGCCCGCAGCGATGAGCTTTTCGATGACTAGGGCGTCCTGCGCGCAGAGCTCTGGGTTGTCCGCCAGCTCCGGCAGCAGCTTGGTTGGCGGTGCCCAACCGAACTCAAGCATCGCCGTGAGAGCCTCAACTCTTTCGGCAGTATCACGGACACGCGATGCATCGAAAAATACGGCTTCCGGGTCATGGCTCGCCCAGTCGATAGTGTCAACGAAAGTCATTACTGTGCCTCCTGGAGTTGAATCACGAGCCAATCGGGAATCCATTCCGCGGTGCGCGGGAAAGTCTCTATGTCGGCCGCCCACTGCTGCGGGCTAGGTTGTACCGACCATGCCGGGCGGTAAGCAAAGTTAGGTCTGAGGACAAAACCGTTAGGTCCTGGCTTACCGTGCAGCGAGAGCCACGCTCCACGGGGATCGTCTTTGCAATAGCGGGCATCCAAGAATTCGGCACGCTTGCCTGCTGGCAGTTCCCCACTGACCTCGTAGATTTCGCCGCATGCACGAAGTACGAACTCTGGCAGGTCGGCGTCGATGGTGCCGTAGTAAGGCTCCTCTTGGCTGTTAACAGGCGTGGCAGGAGCAACGCCGTATTTTTCTTCGGCCCACTGACGCGCGGATTCGAGTTGAGTGCGGGCCTGGAGACGCAGCTCATCCACCTCTTGCGCGGAAAGGCTCTTGCCATCGATGATGATGCCATGTTCGGCAGGAGCGAAGTCGATGAGCTCTCTCATCGTCATCTGCAACTGTGCTCCCCTGAAAGGCGCGATGTCTAGGGTATGCGCCTCCAGATGCGGTAGCTTTTTGCGGCTGCGAATCTTGAGCTGGAGCGGACGCGGCTTTGCTAGCGCCACTCCGACCAACGGGGCAAAATTGAAAGTATCGGGCTTTTTCATGGCAGTCTCCTGTCGCGTATAACTACAAAGCCGTTGACCATGTGCCGCCTAGTGTAAATAACTACTGTGACGTTTGCCTCAGGAGTTTCCGCACTGAAGTTTCACGCTGCGCAAAGCGCTAAGAAATGGCTGTGCTGCACCAGCCGCAGACCGAGGAGCTAAGCAGTGGCAGCCGTAACGTGCACTGTTTCGCCGTATGCGCGCCGACCATGCACGAAGTAGTACAGCACCGTCGCCACGGCCACGGTTGCGGCAAGCACCCAATACATAGCGGAGTAGCCCAGCGCAGAAATCAGCATGCCCAAGACCACGGGGCCAAAGCCGATTCCGATGTCGAGGAGTAAGAAGAGCGTCGAAATACCCGCGCCCATCTCGTGCGGAGCCACGAGGCGCACGGCCACCGCTTGCGCCGCCGGCATGATGGAGCCATAGCCCAAGCCAACCAAAGCACCCGCGATGACGACCTCCCAGTCAGCTACTGCGATAGCAAGCACCACGAGACCAATCATGAACGAAGCGAGTGCACCGTAGAAGATGACGTTATCGCCGTGGCGATCCTGGACACGGCCCAAGACAAAGCGCATCGCGAGGCTGACAATCGCATAGGCAATGAAGAAGAAGCTGGCGCCCGTCGCCAGGTCGGACGCGTCAGCATAAGCGTTGAGGTACGTGATGATGCCTGCATAAGCAACGCCGATGAGAAGCATGAAGAAGCCAAAGGGCGCGACCGCCGGGTGGACGATGTTGGCCAGGCTAAAGGTCACGCTGGGGCGCTCGTGCGTAGGAATCTTGAGTGCCAGTGTCAAAGCCAAGGCACATACCGTGAGGCTGAGCACCACAACGAAGATGGTGTTGTAGCCACTCGCACCGACGATAGCCAGTCCTGCCGCCGGGCCAAAAGCGGTGGCAAGGGTAGTTCCCAAGGCAAAGTAGCCCGTGCCCTCAGCACGGCGATGGTCAGGAATGACGGACTGTGCCACGGCCATGACAGCAGTCGACGCCACCGCATAACCCAGGCCATGAATGATGCGCACGACGATAAGCAGTGCCAACGAGTGCGCAACAAAATACGCGGCACATGCCACGGTCACGAGAACCAACGAGACCAAGAGGGACTTTTTACGTCCTGCCGCATCAACCAGATATCCCGAGAACAGTCGCGCAATGGTCGCACCGACCACGAAGGAGCTGGAGGCAAAGCCGCCTGCTGTGTCTGATGCACCAAACTGTTGCACCGCATACAAAGCCATGATCGTCACCAACAGGTAAAAGACCATGAATTGGGCAAAATTAACCAGCCATGCAAAGACGAATGTTGGGGTGATGAGTTTCTGCTCAGCGGACGTAGGAAACACCTTCTTGACGCATATGGAGTTAAAATCAACCCTAAAACGGTATCAGACCCTTAATCGGCGCATGGCACTAGCTGGGCAGCAGAGCGGCTACCTCGGCGTCGGAAAGCACTGCGTCCTCGAAGTTGCGCAGCGTCTCCTCCGCGTTGAACTCCACACCGATGAGCACGACCTCAGAGCCCGGCGTCACTCCGTTGGAGGCCCACAGTGAGGCCGGCTGAATCTGCAGGTTTGGCCCTGCCTGCTGCCAGGCGTGGGCAACGCGCAGATCCGTGTCGATCCAGCAATACCCCTTGGAGCGAACCAGCCCGGTACTCGCGCGCAGCGCCTTGAGCAGTCGCTCACGATTGAACGGCCTATCGGAGCGAAAGACGACGGAAGAAATCCCGTACTCCTCAGTCTCCGGTGTGTGTGGATTGGCCAGTTCCTCAGCATAGCCGTGATAGGTCGCGGCGGTAGCGGGGTTATAAAGGGCGGCATCGAGGATGAGCTCGGTGGCGATGACGCCGTTGGTCACCGGCACCACCTTGGCGCGGCGGTTCATAGCCTTGACGGTAGCGATGACCCGCTCGGTCTCCTCCGCGTCGACGAGATCGGTCTTGGTAATCAAGATAAGGTCGGCGAACTCAACCTGGTCCACTAAAAGGTCCGCGATGGTCCGGTCATCTTCCGGAGTCGCTTCGATTCCCTGTGAGACAAGGCTGCGGCCGCGACGTAGCTGGTCTAAGAAGGTCGAAGCGTCGACGAGGGAGACCATCGTGTCGATGTTCGCGTAGTCCTGCAGCTTGAAGCCGTCTTCGAATTCCCACTCAAAAGTGGCGGCAACCGGCATCGGCTCGGAGATGCCGGTCGACTCAATGATGATCTGGTCATATTTGCCTGACCTTGCAAGGCGCGCAACCGAGTCGATGAGGTCCTCACGCAGGGTGCAACAGATGCAGCCGTTGGACAGCTCCACGAAACGATCTTCGCCGCGTTCGAGGTGGCCCTCCCCTGCAACGAGCGCCGCGTCGATATTGACCTCGGAGAAGTCGTTGACGATGACGGCTAGCTTGCGGCCTTGTCGGTTAGCCAGCAGGTGATTGAGCACGGTGGTTTTGCCGCTGCCCAGGAATCCAGAAAGAACAGTCACGGGTGTAGTCATTCCGCAAATGATAATCATTTTCATTTACGGAGACAACTACGCTCCAACCGAAAACCCTCCGCATGTAATCAGAACCAAAGCGCCACTGCGGGTCCAGTTCCTCACACAGGGCACAGAACTCGTCGAAGCGCGGATACAGCGCGGAGAAGTCTGCCCGTGTCAAGGTGTTCATCTTGCCCCAGTGTGGGCGGCCGCCGGCGGCCTTCAGAATGGACTCCACCTTTGGCAAGTATTCGTATGGGTTTTTGAAACGCGGGACATGGAACGCGATGTACATCGACTCGCGGCCGTTGGCGGTAGACAGCGCGACGTCGTCAGGTGCCGTGGTGCGTAGCTCCAGCGGGAAAGCAATCTGTCAGCCCTGTGCATCAATTAAACGTCGGATTTCTCGCACCGCTTCAGGTCCATCCGCCAGTGGTCGACTTCGCGGGAGTGCGGATGAGTGAGCGCCGCGGTCCGACTTTGACGCCACGCAGATGGGAAGCCCACCCGCACGCGTCACCATTTGTTCCGCGTTGAAGTCGAAAGCGGCAATGTCAATGACACCAAGAGGGGCAGCCGCCTCGCCGGCCCTGACGAGTGGCGCGATAGTTTCCCGGAGCTGCGGGCTCGGAATTTTTGAAAGCGTTGCCATGAAGTCATGCCGCTCACACCAGCACTATTATTGCGATACATATCACAATCAGTTTCTGGCACTATAGACTCCATGAAAACCTTCACTAGTGCTCATCTCCCGCCGCGCGTCTCTGATTTCCTGGCCACCAACCCGGTAGGCGACGTGCGCGGTTCCGGCGCTCAACACACAGCACTCATGCCGTTTACTGGTGAAGAGCTTTTCTCCTTCCCCACGGCCACGCCTGAGGACGTCGCCGCTGCCGTCACCACCGCACGGGCCGGGGTGGGCCACGGCAATCGCAGGCGCATACTGCTCAAGCTTCACGACCTAATCCGGAAACATGAAGAGCTCATCCTCGACCTCATTCAGGCTGAGAACGGCAAGTCCCGCTCGCACGCCTACGACGAGGTGATGGACCTCTATAGCTGCGCGCGCTTTTATGGCGTGAACATACGCAAGGCCTTTGGTCCGGAGCGTCATCCCGGCGCGTTGCCGGTGCTCACCAAGACGCGCACCCAGCACTACCCACTGGGCGTCGTGGGGCTCATCTCCCCGTGGAACTATCCGCTTTCCTTGGGCGTGGGCGACGTTCTGGCGGCGCTTTCTGCTGGCAACTCTGTGGTTCACAAGCCTGATTCCCAGACCACGCTGACGGCAATCTTGGTCCGCCGGCTGGCGATTGAAGCCGGCCTTCCGGAGGCTGCTTGGCAGCTAGTACCGGGCAACGGCGCGGAGGTGGGCGACGCCTTGGTCCCCCTCGTCGACGGTCTTTCCTTTACCGGTTCCACCAAGGTGGGCAAGTCCATTGCTGCCCAGGCGGCCGGACGTCTCATCCCCACAATGTTGGAGCTCGGCGGTAAGAATCCAATGCTGGTGCTTGACGACGCTCCCCTTGAGCCCACCGCTCGCGGCGCCGTACGCACGGCCTTCTCGTCCTCGGGCCAACTGTGCATGTCCGCCGAACGGGCCTATGTACACGAGAGCATCTTCGAGGAGTTCCTCGCCGAACTCAAGAACGCGCTGGAGGAGCACGTTCTGGGCGCGGCCTTCTCCGATGCCGCAACTATCGGCTCACTCACCTCGCAGCGCCAGCTTGATACAGTCGTCGCCCACGTGGAGGACGCCGTGTCTAAAGGGGCCACCGTACTTTATGGCGGACAAGCCCGCCCAGATCTTGGGCCCTTCTTCTATGAACCTACCGTGCTCACCGGTGTGAACCCAGAGATGGACCTCTATGCCACCGAGACGTTCGGCCCCGTGCTCGCTGTCTATCCGATCAGCTCTGATGCCGAAGCCATCCAGCTCGCCAACGACACCACCTACGGCCTATCGGCATCGGTGTGGTCCGGAAACTCCCGTCGCGCATGGAAGGTCGCTTCCCAGCTGGAAGCCGGCATGGTCAATATCAACGAGGGCTTCGCCGCCGCTTACGGCTCCATCGCGGCCCCTGGCGGCGGCGTCAAGGAGTCCGGACTGAACCACCGACACGGCATTACCGGCATGCGCCTATGGGCCAACGAGCGCACCGTGGCTGAACAGCGACTGCATCCCTTGGCACCGTCGGAGTACATCTCACCGGAGCGCTTCCGTGCCCTCGTTTCCACGGGCATGCAGCTGATGAAGACCTTCCGGCTTTAAAGGAGAAACCATGCACGAGCTATCCCGTGATGAACTCCTAGCGCGCCGGCTCATTGCCCAAGGGCTAGCGCCATCGGCCGCGCGGCCATCGCTCGCCTCGGCGCTGGACGTCGCTGAGCATCTCCTTGCTCTACAGGGACAGACCTACGACGCTGGTGTTCGTGCACTTTCCCTGCGCGCCGGGTGTGACGATGACAAGGTTCTGAAAGAGATAGAAAGCTACTGCGTGGTGCGCTGCTGGCCCCAGCGAGGGACGTTGCACTTCATGCCGGCTGCCGACGTCCGCTGGATGTCCTGTCTCCTCTATCCACGCATCGCCGCAAGCCAGAAGTCTCGGCGCCCCAGTCTAGGGCTCAGCGAAGAGATGTTTGAAGCGTGCTCAGAGGCCCTCCACAGCGCAGCCACCACACCATTAACCCGCGCGCAGGTCTATGAGCTTTTCGCCGAGACGGGCGTGGATCCCACAGAAGGTCGCGGCTCCCACTTACTGCGTGCCTTCGGCGGTGCAGGTGACCTCGTCCAAGGCCCCAAGGACGGCAACCAGGAAACCTTTCTTCACGTTGATGCACTTCCCGTTGCCCAACACGAGCCCGCGCATCCCCTTCACGAACTTGGTCAACGGTATATCTCAGGTCATGGTCCGGTCTCGGTAGAAGACCTCCAAGCGTGGTCAAAGCTCAGCAAGACTCAAGCCACCACAGCTTTGAAGTCGGCAGACACTCGACGCACTCGCCACGATGGCCAAGACTTTTGGATGGCCAATTGGCAGGAAGATGTTTCTGCGGAGGACATCCGTACTGCCCTAGAACTACGACTCGAGCTGCCTGCGTTCGACGAATACTTGCTAGGCTACGCCAACAAGGACTGGATTGTCCCCGATGAGATCCGCGTCAATGTCCTCACCAAGAACGGTCTGAGTTGGCCGTGGGTAATGGAAGGCGGACGCGGCGTGGCCAGCCTGCGCTAGCTGCAAACATTACGGCATGCGCAGAATCCGGCGATGAACCGTTCCTGCAGGCTCGACGTGGATAAAGACCTCAGCACCGGGGAAAAGCTCGTCGATGGCGTCTTCGATGTGGTCGGCAATAGTGTGCGAGTGCAGTACCGTCCACTGGCCGGGGACATCCATCGTGAGATACACCAAGCGGTTGCGGCCCGAAGCAACGGTGCGCCGCGAAGTAAACTCCACGTCATGGTGCTCCTCCAGCTCGTTGAGGAGGGCGTCGAGCTGCGCGTATTCTTTCTTGGGCAAGGACTCCGACAACAGGGAGCTCAACGATTCTTTGAGCAACTTGTAGCCAGTCCACAAAATATTGAGGCCTACGGCAAACGCGATGATCGGATCCAGCCACAGCCAGCCTGTCAACGCCACTGCTCCAATACCGACGATAACGCCGACGGACGTCCAGACGTCGGTAAGCAAGTGCTTTCCATCTGCTTGCAAGGTGGCCGAACGGTGTTGTTTTCCCGCGCGCACAAGTAGAAGGCCCACGCCCAGGTTCAGTAGGGAGGCCACGAGCGATAGTAAAAGTCCGAGCCCAGGCTGCTCCAGCGGCTGCGGCTCTAGAAGTCGGCGAATCGCCGTGTAAATAATCATCGCCGCAGCGACGAAGATCATTGCACCCTCCACCAGCGCGGAAACATATTCGGCTTTGCCGTGGCCGAACTGGTGGTTTGCGTCTGCCGGCTTTGCCGCAATCCTAATAGCCACAAAACCTACAACGGCGGCGACGAGGTTCACACCAGATTCGAGGGCGTCGGAAAGAAAGCCCACCGATCCCGTCACCGCAGCAGCGACAATCTTGAGCGCGATCGTGGCCGCTGCTGTAGCGATGGAGAGCTTCATAAAGCGTTCAAGCAGCAACTGCTCGGTGGGAAGAGACATAGTGTCGACCTTCAAAGAGAGATTTTCTACAGCCCCTTAGAGTACCAAAGCCGGATGCGCACGCACTGTTCACTAAATGTTTACCGCGTGCGGTCGCGAAGTACATAAACCGCTATTAGTTTGTACTTTATGTCCACAAACATAACTCGCCCAGTCCTTCTCTTCGATTTTGACGGAACCGTCAGCCTTGGCCACGGCCCCGTTCTGGCCTATGCGCACCTCATTGCGGAGAAAGCCGGGCACCCATCCATTGCTCAAGACGCCGAAGCGCTGCTGAACTCCCTTAACGTCGGCTCAGCACGCGACGGTTACCACCTCGTCCGCACTCTCGCCGCCGAACTCGACGTGCCGGAAGAGACCTGCCAGGAGGCATATCTGGCTTCCCGGGAGAACCTCGCCGACACCGGTATCACCGCCCCTGAGGGGCTTGCCGAATTCCTTGCCTCCTACCCCGGCCGCGCCATTCTGGCGACTAACTCTCCAGAGATTGGCCTCAGCGCTGCCCTTCACGCACTGGGCCTCGACAGGTCCTTCGACACCGTCTACACCAGGGTGGGCAAACCTGAAGGCCTTACCCACATCCTGGACACCGATCTCGCCGACACGGATCCGACTCGCCTCATCTCCTTCGGCGATATTTGGGAGTTCGACCTCGCACCCGTGGCCGCCGTAGGCGGACACACCGTGCTCGTTGACTCCCCCTTCGCAACCTCCCCTGAGGCTGACCCGACTTGGCGCGTCACCCGCGTCACCGACATCTTTCCCGAACTGACCTCCGCTCTTTAACCCACACGCACAGAAAGACATTCATTATGCGCCGTTTCACCGCTCTTGCCGCCACCGCCCTTACCTTGTCCCTCTCCCTCACCGCCTGCTCTTCCGACTCCGATAACGGTTCCGATTCTGCCAAGGGCTCCGATGAGAAGCTCACCCTCGCGCTCATACCGAACGAGAAGGTCAATGACCTGGTAACCACTGCGAAGCCGCTGACCGATTACCTCTCCGAGGAACTCGGCGTGGAGGTTGAGGGTGTCGTGACCAAGGATTACCAGGCCGCCGTCGAGGCCATCGGCTCGGGCCAGGCGGACATCGCCATCGCCTCCGCGGCACAGCTGGCCTCCGCTGAAGACATGTACGACGCCCACGCTGTGCTGCAGGACGAGCGCTTCGGTGCAGATTCCTACGCCGGCCAGTTCGTCACCAACAACCCGGACAAGTACTGCGAGGATGAGCCAGTCAAGTCCACCTATGCTGCCAGCGGCGCCGAGTACCTCTACTGCAACGGCACCGCCACCGCAGACAAGAACAAGGGCCAGGGGCCGAAGGGCCTCGAGGCGCTCAAGAAGATCGATGGTAAGACCACTGTCGCTTTGCTCGGCGCTACCTCCCCGGCCGGCTACCAGCTGCCGGTCATGGCCATGGAATCCCAGGGTATTGACGTTGACAGCCTCAAGAAGGTCCCGGTGACCTCCAACGATGCTTCCATAATGGCCGTCTACAACGGCGACGCTGAGGTGGGCTTTAGCTTCTGGGACGCCCGCTCCACTATCGACCCTTCCGAGGCCCCTGATTTGGCTGAGAAGCTCGTCGTCTTCGGATACACCGACATGTACCCCAACGGCGGCGTCGTCATTTCGGACGATGTCCCAGAAGAGCGCCGCAAGGAAATCACCGAACTCATGGATGGTTTCTCTGAGGTCGACCCAGACACGATGTCCGCCATCTTCGATATCACCGACTGGGTTCCGGCTAAGAAGGAATCCATTGACATGGCGCGCAAGGTCAACGAGCGCTTCGCGCAGTAGGTTCGCGCTCCTCCACTGCCCATTTCCCACTCAGAAAGGTTCCCCATGACGGAGGAGAAGGCGTGGGGCATTCGGTTCGAGAATGTCTCGGTGCGCTACCCCAACGGAACGCTGGCGCTTGACGACGTCTCCGTGGACATCGCCCCCGGTGAATTCGTCGCCATCGTCGGTCTCTCTGGTTCCGGTAAGTCCACGTTCATCCGCAGCATTAATGGGCTCGTTAAGCCGACGTCGGGAAAAATCTTCGTTGGCCCCCACGAGATATCCGCCGCGAAAGGCTCCCAGCTGCGTAAGCTCCGTGGCCGCATCGGCATGATTTTCCAGGAGTTCAACCTGGCGGATCGCGCGAGTGTGTTCGCCAACGTGCTCGTTGGCCGCTTCTCCCACAACCCTGGTTGGCGCACGTTGCTGGGCATCTCCACGTCGGAGGACAAAGCGGTTATCGCCGAGGCGTTGGAATCCGTGGGCATCCTCGACAAAGCGTGGAACAAGGCCGGCGCCTTGTCTGGTGGCCAAAAGCAGCGCGTGGCCATTGCCCGCGCCCTCTCCCAGAAGCCGGCCATCATGCTAGCCGATGAACCGGTAGCCTCCCTCGACCCACCCACCGCGCATTCCGTTATGAAGGACTTGCGCCGCATCAACGCCGAGCGCGACCTCACCACTCTTGTGAACTTGCACCTCGTCGATTTGGCGCAAGACTATGCCACCCGCATCATCGGCATTCGCCACGGCAAGATCGTCTTCGATGGCCCCGCCCAGGGGTCCACCGTGGAGGATTTCGAGGCCATTTATGGCCGCCGGATCCGCGAGGAGGACCAGCTTGGGGGCCAAGGGAGCGCAGTATGACAGCCGTACTTCCTCCTCGTCAGCGCAACTGGCCCGGCATTCTTGGTGGGCTCGCCGCGTTCATCGCGCTGACCATCGCCACGTGCATCCCCGCCTGGGGCGGAATCGACATCAACCTGGGTCACATCGCACGCAACTGGCGCAACGGTGCCGACAGGCTCGCGCAGATGTTCACCCCGGATTGGTCGATCCTTCCGCGCACGTGGGAGCCTCTGCTCGAGACCCTAGCCATGGCCGTGGTGGGTGCCGCCATTTCCGCAGTGATTGCCCTTCCGCTGTCGTTGTGGGCCGCGCGCCCGACAAATCCGTCGACGCCGTGGCGCACACTCGTGCGCGGTATCGTCAACGTTATCCGCGCGGTGCCCGATCTCGTGTACGCCACCATTCTCGTCGCCATGCTCGGTGTGGGTGCCCTCCCGGGCATTACTACGCTGGTGCTTTTCGACGTCGGCATCGTAGTCAAGCTCGTCTCCGAAGCGATCGACTCCGCTGATGACTCCTACATGGAAGCCGGCCGCGCCGCTGGTGGTGCGCAGAATCAGATCAATCGCGTGACTGCTCTCCCACAAACCTGGCCTGCCTTTGCCAGCCAGGTCATTTACTCTCTCGAACTCAACGTCCGTATCTCCGCGGTATTGGGACTCGTGGGCGCGGGTGGCATTGGCTTGCTCATCGATGAGGTCCGCGGCTTCTACCGCTACGATGCGCTTTCCGCCATCGTGCTAGAGCTGCTCGTCGTCGTCATCGCCCTTGAAGTCGTATCCGTCAACCTGCGAAAGAGGTTGCGATGAACACTGCACTTCCAGCAACTGCACCATCCGCGCTACCTTCACGTTCCCGCAGCTGGGGTGTTTGGGCTGCGTGGGCCGGAATTTTGGTCATCCTTGCGCTGTCATTCGGCTACATCGATGTCAATTTGTCCGCGCTCAAAGAGCTCCCCGCCAACATCTGGCACTACCTCGTACTCATGTTTTCGAACCCGGACTGGTCCAAGCTTGGTGAAGCGCTCCTCCAGACGTGGCGCTCCGTGGCCATGGCGTGGATCGGCGCGCTGCTTGGCGTCGTGCTTTCTACAATCCTCGGCGTCCTCGCCGCGAACACTGTCTTCCCTGGCTGGGTATGCCTGCCGCTGCGCGCGCTCTTCGCCATCATCCGCGCGGTCCCGGAGATCATCATCGCCATCATTATTCTGACAGTCACTGGACTCACTCCTTTTACAGGTGCGCTCGCCTTGGCGATCGGCGGTATCGGTACACATGCCAAGTGGACCTATGAGGCCATCGAAACCGCGCCGACCGGCCCGGCTGAGGCCGTCAAAGCCTCTGGCGGCACCCTCGCAGAAATGGTGCGTTGGGGAACGTGGCCAATCGTCCAGCCTGAATTAGCATCCCTGGCGCTCTATCGCTTTGAGATCAACGTGCGTACGTCCGCCGTCCTCGGCCTCATTGGAGTGGGTGGTATCGGCGACATGCTCACCGGCTATACGCAGTACCGACAGTGGGACGTCGTAGGCGTACTGCTTATAGTCGTCATTGTCATCACCATGTCCATCGACGCCATCTCCGGTGCCATTCGCCGCCGGATCGTGGCAGCCAAATACACCTAAACAAATCCCCAGACCCTATGACTGATACTGCCCCACCTTCCGCACACATCACTACGCGCATGCCTAGCTTACAGCCCATCGAGCAGCGCGTGGCCCAAGCCATCTTGGAGGACATGGACTTTGTCCTCCACGCCACGGCGGATCAGCTCGCGGCTAAGGTCGGCACCTCCCGCACTTCAGTCATCCGCACAGCGAAAGCACTGGGCTACGACGGCTATCAGCACCTGCGTGTGGCTCTCACCCAGGAGATCGCTCAGCGGCCACAGCCGCTTCCCGACGCCGACTCCACCCACGTCGGCCGCATGTCCGCCGAAATTGCCTCCTTCAGCAATTATCTCCATGGGCTCACTGCGCTCCTCGATGAACAAGAGCTTTCGTCCACGGTGGCAGCACTATCGAGCGCCAAGCGCGTCCTCGTCGTGGGTAACGGACTGTCGGCGACTCTCGCGCAGACCACAGCGCTGCGGCTCACCAGCATTGGACGTCCAGCCGAGTTTGTGGGCGAAGCCATGGGCCAGCACATCGCAGCTACACAGCTCGATTCCGAGTGCGTGTGCCTCGTTGTCTCTGGCTCTGGGGCCACCACACTCACGCTCAACGCCGCCACCGCGGCTGAAAAGACGGGAGCGACCATCATCGCGCTAACCTCGTTTACCTCTTCGCCGCTGGCGGAGCTTTCTGCCTACACGCTGGTTATTCCCTCCCCCGACGGCACCTTTCGTGCCGAACTCGCGGATGCCTCACGTGTCGCCTTTCTTCTTATCCTCGAGGCGCTCGTCACGCTCGTGGATTCACACCTCGAGAATGTCGAAGCTCGGCGCACCGTTCTCTCGGTACTGCAATCCGCGATGGAAGGTTAGCTAACCACCAATCTTGAAGTCGCAGACGTCGCCGTCCTGCATGATGTATTCCTTGCCCTCTTGGCGGACCTTGCCGGCATTGCGGGCTTCGGCCATGGAACCGGCGGCATCCAGATCATCGAAGGAGACGATCTCAGCCTTAATGAACTTCTTTTCGAAGTCGGTGTGGATGACGCCTGCTGCGGCAGGAGCCGCCGCGCCCTGCTTGATGGTCCAAGCACGCGCTTCCTTCGGGCCTGCGGTCAGGTAGGTCTGCAGGCCGAGGGTGGCAAAACCTGCTTTAGCCAGAGTTGCCAGGCCAGGCTCGGTCTGGCCGACGGACTCGAGCAGTTCCATTGCCTCTTCCTCGTCGAGCTCAAGCAGCTCGGTCTCAGTCTGTGCATCGAGGAAGACGCACTCTGCCGGGGCGACGAGCTCGGCGAGCTCGGCCTTCTTCGCGTCGTCGGTAAGCACTGCTTCGTCGGAGTTGAACACGTACAGGAACGGCTTCGCCGTCATCAAGTGCAGCTCGCGAACCAGTGCGAGGTCGATCTCGCCATTCTTGGAAGCGGCGAAGAGCGTGCGGTCATCCTCCAGGATTTCCTGTGCCTTCTTGGTGGCCTCGACGGTCTCAGCCAGCTCCTTGTTCTTGCGCGCTTCCTTCTCCAGTCGCGGCAGGGCTTTTTCAATGGTCTGCAGATCCGCCAGGATGAGCTCGGTGTTAATTACGGAAATATCGTGGGCAGGATCGACCTTGCCATCGACGTGGATGACGTTGTCATCGGCAAAGGCGCGCACGACCTGGCAGATAGCATCTGCCTCACGGATGTTGGCAAGGAAGGCGTTACCCATGCCCTCACCTTTGGATGCGCCTTCGACGATTCCGGCGATGTCCACGAAGGACACGGTCGCCGGCAAGATACGCTCGGAGCTAAAGATCTCCGCCAAGCGGTTAAGACGGTGATCTGGTAACTCAACGAGGCCGACGTTCGGCTCGATGGTGGCGAACGGGTAGTTCGCTGCCAGAATGTCAGAACGGGTCAGGGCATTAAACAGCGTGGACTTGCCAACGTTAGGCAGGCCGACGATTCCAAGTGTAAGACTCACAGGGGCAATCCTAACGCACCCAAGGTTTTTTAAGGCAAGATGGTGGGGTGAGTTCTCATTCGCCTTCCTCATCATCCACGCCGCCATCCGGTCACCACTCGGATCCGGACCACGCTGGGCTCGGCGATCGTTTTGACGAGTCTGTTGATGCCGCAGCGCTTGACGACGTCTCCCCTCACCCACCCGGAGACCAAGTCGACCGTTCCGTTGTAGTCGGCGAGGTAATTAAGTCTGCTTCCCTATGGGCACTGCGCCTGTTCGTCATGTGCCTTTTCCTTTATGCACTCTTCCGCATCGCAGGCAACCTCTGGCGCGGCATCCTGCCTATCCTGTTGGCTCTCATCATCTGCACAGTTTTGGCTCCGATCACGCGATGGCTGCGCCGCCACCATGTGCCAAGTTCGCTAGCAGCGGCGTTGACGATCTTGGTTTCCTTCAGCGCACTGGGCGCGCTGTTTCTTTTCATCGCGCCGAATTTCGTGCGGCAATCCCAAACGCTTTATTTGCAAACAGCCAACGGCATTCAGGCACTGCGCCTATGGGTCCAGCAGCCGCCGCTGAATCTCAATGAGGATCAGATCGGCACCTACATCGATGAGATCGCCGCCTGGGCACAAAAGCAGGCCGGCACCATTGCGGGATCCGTGTTCAACGGTATTGGGCAGGCAACCAACATCATCGTGACCTTGATGGTGGTTTTGGTCTTGACCTTCTTCTTCCTGAAAGACGGTCACCGCTTCCTGCCATGGCTGCGTGAAGCCACGGGCCGGCGCACCGGTTGGCATTTGACGGAACTGCTCACCCGAGGCTGGAACACACTGGGCGGTTTCGTGCGTGCCCAGGCGCTCGTATCGCTAGTCGACGCCATCTTCATCGGCATTGGCTTGGCCATCATCGGGGTCCCGCTGGCACTAACGCTGGCCATCATCACCTTCGTTGCGGGCTTTATTCCTTTCGTTGGCGCTATCGTCGCGGGCGCGCTTTCGGTGACCATCGCCTTAGTCTCCTTGGGAATCACCAAAGCACTGTTGGTCTTGGCGCTCGTGCTCTTGGTCCAGCAGCTTGAGGGCAACGTGCTCTCCCCCTGGTTGCAATCCAAGGCGATGAACCTGCACCCCGTCGTTGTACTGACTTCCGTTACTGTGGGCTCTGCTCTCTTTAACCTCGTAGGTGCGTTCTTGGCTGTGCCAGCGGCCGCAGTGTTCGCTGTGGCGTATCGCTACTTCCAGGACATGATGATGCTGCAGTCTGGCGAGAAAACCGCAGAGGATATGCATTTTGCCACGGTGGCAGGCTTCCTCATTGGCCGCTATACCCAAGAGCAGGGCGATCATAAGCGGGAGGCCTGGTTGGAGATGCCGGACCACGCCGCCCCGGAGGCCGCTCCTACCGATGTTGCTAATCACGGCAATAGTCCGCACCTCGACGCTGCGGTCGATATGGATGCCAGCCCTACTGGTGCGGGCGAGGGAGAAGCGCCTGCTTCCCGCGGCACGCAGATGCGCGTTGTTCGAGGTGGCGTACAAAAAGCTATGTCGCGCGTCGAACATCTGTTGCATCCACGACGCGAAGATTAGGCCAAGACAAACAGCAATGTCCGGAGCACGTGCTTAGGTGGTGGCTATGTCTACCACCTTGCCCGTGCTTTTGTTATTTCTAGGTCTTTTCATCGGCGCCATTTTGGGCTGGCTGCTGCGCGAATACCGCAGCAATTCCGCGCGCCCCAGCGATGAGCATCGCGCGCTACAGGAATCGCAACGCCGGCAAGCGGAGCTTGCGCCTTTAGAGAAAGCTATGGACCGCTTGGGATTCAAACTGCAGGAATTAGAGGAAGACCGCGCCACTGCCCTAGCAGCATTATCGAGCCAAGTCCAGGCTGTTACCCGGACTTCATCCAGGCTGACAGATCGCACTGACAAGCTCGTGGGCGCTCTGTGTTCCCCCAACGTCCGCGGCCGCTGGGGCGAGATGCAACTAGAACGCGTCGTGGAAATCGGCGGCATGACCAAACACGTGGATTTCGATTCCCAGGTAACAGCAACACTCAACGGAAAATCCGTACGCCCCGACCTCGTAGTGCATCTAGCAGGTGGGCGCAACATCGCTGTCGATGCCAAGGTGCCGTTTTCTTCTTATTTGGACGCAATGGACACCGAAGATCCAGAGGAGCACGCAGGTTACCTCCGCCGGCACGCACACCTGTTACGCAACCATGTTCAAGCGCTCTCCCATCGCGATTACATTGAGGCCTTCTCTCCCACTCCTGAGTTCGTAGTGCTCTTCGTCCCGGCGGATCCGTTCCTAGACGCCGCATTGAGCATCGATCCTGAGCTGCTCGAGTTCGCCTTCGGGCGCAACATCGTCATCGCCACGCCAAGCACACTTTTTGCGCTCCTGCGCACTGTGGCGCTGGGATGGCGGCACGAAGACATTTCAGAGAAGGCACGCGAGGTGCAACGTCTTGGCCGCGAGCTCTATGCGCGGCTAGGCACTCTCAACGAGCACTATGAGAAAGTCGGCCGCAGCCTTGAAAAAGCAGTCGAAGCATTCAACTCCAGTCTCGGCTCCTTGGATTTACGAGTGGGGGTTACTGCACGCAGGCTCTACGAGCTGGAGATCCCAGCACGCACCGATAAAAAACCGGTCTCCCCGCACCCCATCGAGGCAGAACCGCGGCACCTACGCTTTGGGGAATAGCTGCATTTACCTCCTTCACGGAAATAAATTTCGCCACATTCGGGCGAAGATAAAACGATAACCCCAGCCAACGCTGTAGAATCTTCCGGCGTGTCACTTGCCAAGAATCGAAACCACCGAGCCGCGCGTGAAACCTCCGCCGCTGCGCATGAGCTGCCGCTAGCCAAGGGTCTCCTTGGCCTAGTAGCCACGTTCGTCGTAGCCGCACTGATCACGATTGCCGTGGGTTCGATTGGTTGGCCATTCTTCATCATCTCCGCGGCCGGTGCGCTGGCAGTCACCTACTTCGCCCGCCTGCGCAGCTTGTACCTCCTGGTTGTCAGCATTCCAGTTGTGTTTACGGTCGCTATTGTGTTGACCTCCTGGGCGCTGACTATTCAAGCCGCGCCAAAAGGCGCATCGCCGTTTTCGACCACGTCCCTGCTATCCGCAGCGTTCCCTTTCATCGAGCGTTTCCCCTGGTTGCTCATCATATTTTTATTGTGCGCTACCCTTGCCGTGGTCCGTCTATGGCGACACAAGAACGTGGCTCGAACCCGCGACGCCAAGGCACAGGTTGCCCGTCGCGCGGAGCAAGAAACCAATGAGCGCACTACCAACGAGCGTCTTTCCGTTGCCGAGCTTATAGCTCGTGACCGCCGTGATACAGAAGGCTCGGGTGAAGCACTTCCCCAGAGTTCGCAGCGCCGCCGTACCCGTGCCCGCGAGTTGGACCGTGAAGTTCGTCGCCGCCGCCAGGCAGAAGAACGCGAGCAGCAAGCCCGAGAGCGCGTGGAAAAGAGCCGCTCAAGCAGTGAGGAGCTCAAGCGCGCACACGAAGAGCGCGTGGCTCAAGCACGCTCCTACCGCGAGGCACGTGAGGCCCGCGAGCGGGGTACCACAGCTAGCTCCGCGGAGTACGACGATTCCGACTTCGCACCGCGCCGCCCCGACCCCGCACGCCGTGCTGGCGATGCAGGTGAATCCCGCGAAGCCGAAACCACCAAGCCTTATGCGTCCAAGGCAAAGCCAAAGTCCTCGTTCTTGGAAGACAATCTCTACGACGAAGACTAATTCACCGCGCAAACCAGCTCGAATATTAGCTATCAATAAAACACCCAGGGCAGCCATTTACTGCTCTGAGTGCTTTTCTTTTGCTGTGGCTTAGGAGGGCACCCTTAAGCCTTTGGGGCCTGCGACGTGCGCGCCGGACGCAGCTCTCGTGGCAGGGAGAACTGGATAGTCTCGGTGGAAGTGGTAACTTGCTCAACGTTGCTGTAACCACGCTCGTCGAGGAATTCGAGCACCTCGCGCACGAGCAGCTCAGGTACAGAAGCGCCACAGGTAACGCCGACGGTCTCGACGCCTTCGAGCCACGCCTCATCGATCTCACGGGCGAAGTCGACGAGGTGGGAAGCCTTGGCCCCTGCCTCTAGCGCCACCTCAACTAGGCGCACGGAGTTCGAGGAATTCTTCGAGCCCACCACAATCATCAAATCGCATTTCGGAGCAATATTCTTCACCGACTCCTGGCGGTTCTGGGTGGCGTAGCAGATGTCGTCTGAAGGCGGATTCTCGAGGTGCGGGAAGC
The DNA here is from genome assembly GCF_001807315.1 of Corynebacterium sp. HMSC06D04. Classification (NCBI taxonomy): domain Bacteria; kingdom Bacillati; phylum Actinomycetota; class Actinomycetes; order Mycobacteriales; family Corynebacteriaceae; genus Corynebacterium; species Corynebacterium sp. HMSC06D04. Next base: position 27,219 of record NZ_KV788564.1, on the reverse strand, counting down.
GCTCGCGCAGCTTATTCACAATAGTGATGGTCTCATCCACCGAGAGGGTGGTCTGGGATAGCCAGATGAGCTTTTCATCTTGCAGGGACTCAGGCAGCTTGTCGACGCCCTCGATGCCATCCACCAAGTGCGTGACCTCAGGAGCCTCGCCGGCGGTGCCTTCGACCTCTTCGTGACCTTCGTGGCCCACCAACAAGATGTGGTAGCTATCTCGCTGGAAACGGCGCGCCTCGTTATGCACCTTGGTCACCAGCGGGCAAGTTGCATCAAGGGTCAGCTGCTTGCGGCCTTCAGCCTCCTCACGCACCGCCGGGGCGATACCGTGTGCGGAAAAGACGAGGTGCGCGCCCTCGGGCGCTTCGGATGCTTCCTCGACGAAGATGACGCCGCGCTCAGCTAGCGATTCCACGACGTAGCGGTTGTGGACAATCTGCTTGCGCACGTAAATCGGTGCGCCGTACTTCTCAAGTGCCTTCTCCACGGTCTCAACTGCGCGATCGACACCGGCACAATAACCGCGCGGTGCTGCCAGGAGAACATTCTTGCCAGTCTCAGTCATGCGTTCCAGCGTATCTAAAACTGCTTTGAAACAGTAGATTGGGTCGCTTTGCAAAGGCAATGCATGGCCTATTTCTGACGTGGACAGCAATGTGACTTCGCTCGAACTTTCCCTGGCCCGCTGACCTTTAAATTTGCCCAAGCTGACTGCCCCCGAAGTCCACATGTCCGGGCTGGGCAATAGACTAAGTGGCAATCCACTGCTGCATAGAAAGGCTGCTTTGTGAATCAACCAGCAAACTCTGCGGAGACGCCCTGGCCCGTAGGCCGGGTCAATGACCAGGTCAAGGGTTGGATCGAGCGTCTCGGGTTCTTGTGGGTCGAAGGCCAATTAACCCAGATCAACGTCAAGCGCTCATGGAAGCTTTCCTACCTCACTTTGCGCGACGTCGAGCAGGAAAAGTCCGTGCAGCTAACGTGCCCAACTGACATGGTCTTGAAAATGCCCACGCCATTAAAAGACGGCGATCGCGTGGTGGTCTACGGCAAGCCCGCCTTTTATGCCGGCCGCGGTTCCTTTTCATTGTGGACCACTGAGATTCGCCACGTCGGCGTCGGTGATTTGCTAGCACGCATTGAGATGCTGCGCCAACAGCTTGCTGCTGAAGGGCTCTTCGATCCTTCGCGCAAGTTGGCGCTGCCCTACCTACCTAACAAGGTAGGGCTTATCACCGGCCGCGGCTCTGCTGCTGAACGTGACGTGTTAGCCGTGGCAAAGGACCGCTGGCCGGCAGTGCAATTCCGCGTCATTAATACCGCGGTGCAGGGAGCGAACACCGTTCCAGAGGTTATCAACGCGTTGGAAACCCTCGATGAGGATCCAGAAGTAGACGTCATCATCATCGCCCGTGGCGGCGGTTCTGTCGAAGACCTTCTTCCTTTCTCCGAAGAGGCTCTACAGCGCGCAGTTGCCAGCGCACGCACTCCGGTGGTCTCTGCTATTGGCCATGAGCCAGACAATCCAGTGCTCGACAATATTGCAGACCTCCGCGCCGCCACTCCTACTGACGCCGCCAAACGAGTAGTGCCATCGGTTGCTGAGGAATACGCATTGGTGGATGAAGCGCGTTCCCGCATGGCAGCAGCACTGCGTGGTTGGGTCGAAAGGGAAAGGCGCGGGCTGGAAAATATTCGTTCACGCCCCGTGCTTGCGGATCCAATGACGCCGATCAACGCACGCCGTGATGAGCTTGAGCGCTCCCGTGCGTTGATGAAGCGCGAGGTCACTTACTTGCTCGAGCGAGAAAAGAACAAGGTCACTGCCCTGCGCGCACAGGTCTCGGCTCTCGGCCCGTCGGCCACCTTGGAACGCGGCTATGCCATCGTCCAAGTCGTGCCGCGTGATGGTTCGGGCCCAGAGGTTGTGACTTCCTACAAGCAATCACCACCCGGCTCGCAGTTGCGTATCCGCGTCGGTGATGGCTCGATTACCGCAGCGGCAATGGCGGCCAAACCAGCCGACTAACAAACTTCAGTAATCATTCAGCGCTAAAGCACTGAAAAATATAGACCCGAAGCCAAAGACTTAACTAAAGGAGCAGACATGAACGAGACAATCGGTACCGGTACTCCCGGCCAAGACGCATTCCCGCCAGTAGAGGAACTTACCTACGAGCAGGCTCGCGATGAGCTCATTGAAACCGTCAAGATTCTTGAGCTCGGCCAGATGGGCCTCGACGAGTCGCTGAAGTACTGGGAGCGCGGTGAAGCGCTGGCAAAGGCCTGTGAGGCCCACCTTGACGGCGCTGCGCGTCGTGTCGAGAAGGCACTAGATAGTGCCGATAACTCCGAAGATGCCACAGACGCAGAAAACGCATCATCCAACGAAGGAGAGTACTAATGCAGATTTACGGCTACCCAGGTGAGCGCGTGGACTTCGTATCAAAGTCCGGCTCTGCCGGTTCCCTGCTCTTTGGCGATCCACGCCATCTTGCAGAGGAGTTTTTCGGCACGCCGCATACGGCAAGCACTGATGAGATCTCCTATTACTCTGGCTCCATCGTGCTGTGCTTTAAAGAAGGCCGTCTCCGCGAGGTAAGAATCTACCCGCAGAACTCCAAGCGCGAACGAGTCGACGTCTACGTTGCTAAGCAGCGCCTGAGCGGCCTAGACGAAGAAACCCTCGCCCAAACGGTAGAAACCGCGGGCGAGGGTGTCCAGGTCGAGTTTGCAGACGGCCTTTACTCAGCCACCTTCAGCTAAGGCTGCTGAGAGGTCGGTGCTGTTGCACCGTCCTCCTGCGCACCAGCCTCGGCTGCCCCGTCGTCATTCACGTGCAGAACCGGCGCCTTGGCGAATGCCTCGATGGTGGTCTCGTAATCCGCTTCAGAGGCGGAGCCGGACAATACCAGGCGGGAGTCGCCTAAATCTGTGATCCATAGTGGACGAACATTAGCGTCGTCGCTTTCTAGGATCTTGACCTTCTTGCCAGCAACCTCACGCTCGGATTCGTTGGCACGGTAGTTGGAGTCATAGCCTTTCTCCGCCTCTTCAATAGAGACTTGGGTCTGCGTAGACTCCACATAGCCTTCATCAGCAGTCAGCCAGCTCACCACGGAGGCGTTCTCCCCCGCCACAGCGGAGCGACGCGCGGCAGTAGGCGCCCAGCCTTCGGGCATCTGTGGGTTACGGATTACTGCCTCCGTAGCGCGTGCTTCCATCTCTAGGAACGTCGTGGCATCGACATCCTGGACAGGCCCCTTCTTTGTCTCCGGGTTCACGCTACACAAGCCGGTAGCTCCTACAACAAGGAGCATGGCGATGACGGTCACGCCGAGAGACAAAATAATGTCCCGGGCGCCCTCAAAAATCTTGGGTTTCTCTTCTGCTGCCACGCGACCAGTATTCCACGTACCCAAGCGCACAACGAAAAGCCGGGGCGAACTCAAATTCTTGTGCTGCGAATTTTCTACTTCACTGCCCCCGGGATCGGGCAAAGCCCTCAATCGGGGGCACCAACCTGCCTAAAAATCCATTCAAAAGTGCAAGAATAGGAAACAGTGCCCTGGAAGGTTCCAGCGGCGAGACAGAAAGAGAATGGAAGGCAGCCTAAACACATGTCCGAAAACACTTCTTACATGCCAGATCGCAACCTCGCTATGGAGCTGGTTCGCGTCACTGAGGCCGCAGCTTTGGCCTCCGGCCGCTGGGTAGGCCGTGGCAAGAAGAATGAGGGCGATGGCGCAGCTGTGGATGCAATGCGCAAGCTCATCAACTCCGTCGCAATGAACGGCGTTGTGGTCATCGGCGAGGGCGAAAAGGACGAAGCCCCGATGCTGTTCAACGGCGAAGAAGTGGGCACCGGCGAGGGCGCTGCAATGGACATCGCAGTTGACCCGGTCGACGGCACCCGCCTGATGGCAGAGGGCCGTCCGAACGCTATTTCCGTCATCGCTGCCGCAGAGCGTGGCACCATGTATGACCCGTCCGCCGTCTTCTACATGAACAAGATTGCTGTCGGCCCAGCTGGCGTCGGCGCAATCGACATCAACCAGTCCGTTGAGTGGAACATCAACTCCGTTGCTAAGAAGCTCGGCATCAAGGCTGCCGACCTCACCGTCGTTGTACTGGACCGCCCGCGCCACCAGGACCTTATCGATCAGATCCGCGCTGCCGGCGCAAAGGTTCGTCTCATCATGGACGGCGACGTCGCAGGCGCAATCGCTACTTGCCAAGATTCCAACTCCATCGACATGATGATGGGCGTCGGCGGCACCCCTGAGGGCATCATCACCGCTTGCGCTATGAAGTGCATGGGCGGCGAAATCCAGGGCAAGCTATGGCCGAAGGACGAGGAAGAAGCTGAAAAGGCTCGCCAGGCTGGCCACGACTTGGACCGCGTTCTGAGCACCGACGATCTAGTTTCCTCCGATAACTGCTACTTCGCTGCTACCGGCGTTACCAACGGTGACATGCTGCGCGGTGTTTCCTACCGTGCAAACGGCGCCACTACCCGTTCCCTGGTTATGCGCTCCAAGTCCGGCACCATCCGCTACATCGATTCCGTACACAAGCTGGCCAAGCTGCAGGAGTACTCCGTTATTGATTACTCCAACGCAGCGGATGCCTAAAGGTTTTTAAAGCCCCGCTTTTGCATTTGGTGCACGCCCTTTTCAGCATGGACGTGCACCTTGCACATTCGCACGCCATTTAGTCCATACTGGTTTTAGTGAGGCGTGACTTCCAGCACCATTATGGTGCCGGTTGATACAAATCTTATTATTGCGTTTACTGCCGGAAGGGACACGTTAGTCCGACTCCCTCCCGACACAATCGCTAAATGAACATCTTTATTCAACACATAATTTTGAGGTGGATTTCATGACTGAGTACCGCATTGAACACGACACCATGGGTGAAGTGAAGGTTCCTGTTGATGCTCTGTGGCGCGCACAGACCCAGCGTGCTGTAGAAAACTTCCCGATTTCCGGCCGCGGGCTTGAGGCCACTCAGATTCGCGCTTTGGGCCTGCTGAAGGCAGCTTGCGCACAGGTCAACAAGGATTCCGGCACGCTCGATGCGGACAAGGCTGACGCAATCATCGCTGCAGCGAAGGAAATCGCTGAAGGCAAACACGACGCTGCTTTCCCAATCGACGTCTTCCAGACCGGCTCTGGCACCTCCTCCAACATGAACACCAACGAGGTCATCGCCTCGATCGCCCACAACAACGGCGTAGAGATTCACCCCAATGACCACGTGAACATGGGTCAGTCCTCCAACGACACCTTCCCTACCGCAACCCACGTTGCGGCCACCGAGGCAGCTGTCAACGACCTCATCCCAGGCCTGAAGGTGCTGCACGAGTCCCTGAGCGCCAAGGCCAAGGAATTCGCGGACGTCGTTAAGTCCGGCCGCACCCACCTGATGGACGCAACCCCGATCACCCTAGGCCAAGAGTTCGGTGGCTACGCACGCCAGATCGAGCTCGGTATCGAGCGCATCGAGGCCACCCTGCCACGCCTGGGCGAGCTGGCTATCGGCGGCACCGCAACCGGCACCGGCCTGAACACCTCGGCTGACTTCGGTGCAAAGGTCACCGAAGAGCTCAAGAAGCTCACTGGCGTTGAGCAGCTCAAGGAAGCAGAGAACCACTTCGAGGCTCAGGCGGCGCGCGACGGACTCGTTGAGTTCTCCGGAGCAATGCGCACCGTTGCGGTATCCCTGAACAAGATTGCCAATGATATCCGCATGATGGGCTCCGGCCCACTGACCGGCCTGGCAGAAATCCACCTGAAGGATCTGCAGCCAGGTTCCTCCATCATGCCGGGCAAGGTTAACCCGGTTCTGTGCGAGGCAGCCACCATGGTTTCCGCACAGGTCATCGGCAACGACGCTGCCGTTGCATTCGGCGGCGCCAACGGCCACTTCGAGCTGAACGTGTTCATCCCGGTCATGGCACGCAACGTCCTTGAGTCCGCTCGCCTGCTGGCTAACGTCTCCCGCATCTTCGCTGAGAAGTGCGTCGACGGCATCGAGGCTAACGAGGAGCGCATGAAGAAGTTTGCTGAGTCCTCTACCTCCATCGTTACCCCGCTGAATTCCAAGATCGGCTACGAGAATGCAGCAAAGGCTGCTAAGCACGCACTGCACGAGAAGATCACCGTCCGCGAGGCCGTCATTGACCTGGGCTTCGTCGACGGCGAGAACCTCACCGAGGAAGAGCTGGATGAGCGCCTCAACGTCTTGTCCATGACCAACCGCGAGCGTGATAGCTTCTAAGCTTTCTACCTAGCGGTACTTTCAAGCAGCACTTTTCAGCCTCCCACTGCCTTGCCGCTCGGGTACCCACCCGAGTGCATGACAGTGGGAGGCTTTTTGCTACCCCAAAAGCATTTGTGGCCGAGCGCACCGAAGGTACGTCAGGGACTCAAAAATCACTAAGTTTGCACTTGGTGCAAACTTGCACCGGGTGTAATGTTGCACAGCGTGCAAGAAGAAATGTCACTACGCGAGCAGAAGCGACTCAAGACGCGACTGCGTATCGAAGACGCCGCCACTTCCCTGGTGGACGAGCGAGGCTTCGCCGCAGTCACCATTGAGGAGATCTGCGAAAAAGCGGGGATTTCAAGGCGCACATTCTTTAACTACTTCGATTCCAAAGACTCCGCAGTCTTGGGCGCCCCTAGCGCACTATTTTCCCAAGACCAACGAGCATATTTCCTTGACACTCCAACGGAAAACCTGCTGCGTTTGACCGTGGAACTCGTCATTTCCCATTTGGACGGGCACCACGCCGACAAGGCAATTGCAGCAAGGCGGCGCCGCATAGCAAGCGACCCAGATGCTGCCGCGGCGTCGTTTAGCCGCAAACGCGCAAAGTCAACCGAGATTGCAGAACTCATTACGCTTCGCCTCAAGCAAGAACCGCAGCTCCAGCTCATGCCAGAAGTTGCGCCAGAGACAGAAGCATTACTCATCGGAGCCACCGTTAGAGAAGCGCTTTGGATTGCCACCGCTTCCCCCGAAATCAGCTGCGAACAACCATTTGAGCAAAAGTTCAATGATGCACTCGCACTCGTTATCACTTTCACGAAAGGACTAAAATGGTAGATACCGCCAAGTCGCCGACGAACAACGTCGGCGAGGCGCAGCCAGCGCAAGCTGGCGGAAACGAAAAGAAAGAAAACAACGTAGCTCTCGTTTTCTCCGCTCTCGTTCTCACCATGTTGATGAGCTCCTTGGGCCAAATGATTTTCTCTTCGGCCCTGCCTACTATCGTGGGCGAGCTCGGCGGCGTCGACCACATGAGCTGGGTTATCTCCGCTTTCTTGGTCACCATGACCATCGCTATGCCAATCTCTGGCAAGCTGGGCGACATGATGGGCCGCAAGTGGCTCTACATCGGCGGCATCGCAGTCTTCGTCGTCGGCTCTGCCATCGGTGGCTTCGCAAATGACATGAACTGGCTCATTTTGGGCCGCGCTGTCCAGGGTTTCGGCGCTGGCTTCATGATGATTTCCTCCCAGGCCATCATCGCGGAGGTCACCACTGCTCGTGAGCGCGGCAAGTTCATGGGCATCATGGGCGGCGTCTTCGGCCTTTCTTCCGTTCTGGGCCCAGTCCTCGGCGGCTGGTTCACCGATGGCCCGGGCTGGCGCTGGGGTCTGTGGATTAATATTCCACTTGGTCTGCTCGCCATTACCGTGTGCACCATCGTGCTGCACCTGCGTGTTGGCGATACTGACCTGCGTAAGTTCGACGCTCTTGGCGCTACTTTCATCGCTATCACCACCGCTTCCCTCATCCTCATGACTACTTGGGGCGGCACGCAGTACGAGTGGTCTGACCCAATCATCATTGGCTTGGGCATCACCGTTGTCGTCGGCGCTATTATCACCGTGCTCGTCGAGGCAAAGGCCAAGGAGCCGCTGATTCCGGTTCACCTGTTTAAGAACCGCAACATGGTTCTGACCACCGCAGCCGGTACTGTCCTCGGTCTGGCAATGTTCGGTGTGCTTGGATACATGCCAACCTACCTGCAGATGGTTCATACGTTGACCCCAACCAAGGCGGGCCTCATGATGATTCCGATGATGGTAGGCCTCATCGGCACCTCGACTGCCGTTGGCTTCATCATCGCCCGCACGGGCCACTACAAGATTTACCCAATCATCGGCCTTATCATCACCGCCGGTGCTTTGTTCTGGATGTCCAAGCTGACCGTGGATACGCCCCTGGTTCAGCTCGGTGCTGAGTTCTTCGTCTTCGGCGTGGGCCTGGGTTTTGTGCAGCAGGTTCTGGTTCTCATCGTGCAAAACTCCTTCCCTATCGCGCTGGTCGGTACCGCAACGGCTGCCAACAACTTCTTCCGCCAGATTGGTTCCGCAGTTGGTGCTTCCCTCGTTGGATCCCTGTTCATCCACAACATGAAGGATGAGATGGCAGCCAACATGCCAGCTGCAATCAAGGCCATGGGCCCTGAGGGCGCGCAGTACGCTGAGCAGTTCGCTTCCGCAACGGGCGGTTCTTCCCGCCTGACCCCGAACATGGTTGCGCACCTTCCGGATGCAATTCAGTCCGTCATCCTCAACGCCTACAACGATGGCCTCACCCCAGTCATCCTGCTGATGGTTCCTATGGCCATCGTTGCCCTTCTTTTGGTTCTTCCCGTCACGGAAGAGCACCTTAAGGAAGAGATCTCTTAAATATCACTCACCAGACAAAGAATCGAAGGCTACTAGCGAGGAGCGCTGTGAGCTCCAGTCCCGCATTGCGCTAGACGACGCCACCATAGAGAACAACCTTGTCTATCCCCCCGGGCTTGCTCAAGGAAGTCTTGGCTCTAAATGTTAACTCGGTCGACGTGTGGCGCACTCGCGACTATCTGGTCGCACTCGCTGAGAAAGAAGGAATTGAAATTCCAGCTTTTATCCGCCTTTTGCTCTATCTCTCAGGGTTCCATCATCAATGATACCGGCGGCAATTGTCAGCATAGAAAATTCCCGGTCTGAAATAGGAAGCGATTTCAGACCGGGAGTTCTCTTATATCTTCAGCAATTGCGCCAACCTCAACGCCGCGACATTGACGAGGTCATGAGGACAATAATGCGCGGTACATTCCCCGCCGCCGAGTTTTTCTAGCTCTATTGCCTAGCTAAAAGTCCTAATTATTGTTGCCTCGCTCCCGCTCATCTGGCTTCGGAAGCAGCAGCTCGTAGACGTCGGTGTCGCGCCACTGACCGGCCATCTCGCCGTAGGTCATCTTCGCCATGTGGGAGTAGGTACCGACCTTGACGAAGCCGCGAGACTTATGTAGGCCTGCGGAACCCTGGTTTTCTGGGAAGATCCACGCGTGGATTGCCCACTTGTGGAGGTCCTTGCAGGTTTCGATGAGCTTATCGAGCAGGGCACCGGCGATGCCACGGCCTTGAGCCTCCGCGCTGATGTAGATGGAATCTTCCACCACACCATGGAAGACTGAGCGGGAGGAAATCTGCGCTGCAGAAACCCAGCCCAATACCTTGGAATCATCGTCTTCCTCAACCGCAACGAAGACCGAGGACATGATCTTTGCACGGGTAAACTGCTCCAGTGTCAAAGAACGCGTTTCATACGTAGCGTGACCGGTGTTTAGGCCCTCTTCATAAATTGCCCGCATCTGGGGATAGTCGGCCGTAACAAAAGGTCGAATCTTAAAGTTCTTCGCGGGTTTGTTTTCTGCCATGTGATTCATTATTACAAGACAACTACCTGTACGGCTATATAAACCGGAAAAAGTTAGCTAGCCGCGATCAAGGAAGACGGTTTAACCTTAAGCCTCGCTTTCGAGTAAGTCCGTGACAAGCTCGGCGATTGCAGAACGCTCTGAGCGCTGGAGGGTCACGTGTGCAAATAGCTCATGCCCTTTGAGCTTTTCAATGACAGCCTGCACACCGTCATGGCGGCCCACGCGCAGATTGTCACGCTGGGCGACGTCGTGCGTCAACACCACGCGCGAGCCCTTGCCCAAGCGAGACAGGACGGTGAGCAAGACGTTGCGCTCAAGCGACTGCGCTTCATCGACGATGACGAAGGAATCATGCAAGCTCCGACCACGGATGTGGGTCAGCGGCAGAACCTCAAGGAGGCCGCGGTCATGGACTTCCTCCATGACGTTGTCAGAGACAAGGCCTTCGAGGGTATCGAAGACGGCCTGGGCCCAGGGATTCATCTTCTCGGACTCGCTACCTGGAAGGTATCCCAGCGACTGCCCGCCCACTGCATACATGGGGCGGAAAACCACGATGCGGCGGTGCTCACCGCGCTCCAGGACTGCTTCAAGGCCCGCGCACAGCGCCAGCGCAGACTTACCAGTGCCGGCACGGCCGCCCAGGGACATGATGCCCACGGAGGGATCTGACAAAAGGTCAAGTGCCACGCGCTGCTCCGCGGAACGGCCCTGCAGTCCAAACGCATTGACATCACCGCGTACGAGCTGGATGGTGCCCTCTGCCGTCATGCGGCCAAGCGCGGACTGCCCTGCCGCGTCCAGCTTGATGCCGCAGTGAACTGGAAGCTCTTCGATAGCAGTGCCATCTTCAGTCAGTACGCCGTCTACCATGACTTCCCCATCACGGTAGAGAGCATCGATGACTTCAGCAGAAGTATGAACCACAGCCATGCCGGTATAGCCGGTAAGAACTACGTCCTGCGCGTGGTACTCGTCGGCTTGCAAGCCAACTGCACCAGCCTTGACACGCAGTGGGACATCCTTAGTCACAAGCACGGTGTCTTTGCCCTCATGCGCCAGGTTGAGTGCGCAAGCGAGAATGCGGTGGTCACCTTCGGGACCCCGGAAGGAGGATGGCAGCAAAGACTGATCCTGATGATTTAGCTCAACGCGTAAGGTTCCGCCCTCAACGTTGACCGGAACCGCTTGGTCTAGGCCGTCGTATGCACCACGCAGGTCCTCCAAAAAGCGAAGAGCTTGGCGGGCGAACCAGCCAAGCTCAGGGTGATGACGTTTTCCTTCCAATTCGGAGATGACGACGATGGGAAGGATGACCTCGTGCTCTGCGAACTTGCGCAGGGCCCATGGGTCAGAAAGGAGGACTGAGGTATCAATAACGTAGGTCTTAGTGGCCACTGCACTGGGGCTCATAGGCTCGGTCAGAACAGAAGGATTGGTCATGATTGCGGGGTTCTCCCTTTAGATCGTGTTGCTTGATCTCTTCCCAAGCTAAGCGCCAAAGGTTGAAATTACATGGGTGAAAGATGAACATTGCGAAAACGCAAGGTTCATACCAGCCAAAAGCTCGTGAATTGGTACTGCGACCATGAGGACCACCAGTGATCACAAAAGCGGGCTAGGTAGAAACCTAGCCCGCTTTATTAAATTAGCGAGATTTACTCAACGGTAGCCTCGTACTGGCCGGACTCACCCTTCATCCACTTGATGGTGCCGTTGGTGAACTCCTGAACCCAGCCGTTACCTTCAGCCTGCTCTGGAGCGGAAGGCAGGCCAACCTTATTTGCCAGGCCGCCCTCGCCCTTCCAGGTCTCAGCGATCTTGCCAATGATTGGCTGTGCGCCAGACTCTTCGTTGAAGGCAAGCAGCTTGTCCTCAGCGAAGGTAGCCAGGAAGCCATTCTCGGAGTTTTCTACATCCTGAACGTCGCCCCACTCAGCGGACTTCTCGTCGATTGCGGAAGCCAGAGCGGCCGGAACCTCAACCTCGCCAGCTGCGGTATTAATCTTCTTCATCTCACCGGAAGCTGCGCCGTCCTTGGAATTATCGGAGCTCATCTTATCGGAAGCATCAGCGGCAGTATCGCCGGCCTTGTCCTTGGCATCGTTGGCAGCGTCGCCAGCTTTGTCGGTAGCCTCGCCGGCCTTATCCTTGGCGTCCTTAGCAGCGTCACCGGCCTTGTCGGTTGCCTGGCTTGCTGCGTCCTTTGCGGCATCGCCAGCGTTGTTTGCTGCATCCTCAGCGTCGGAGCAAGCAACAACTGCCAGGGACAGGGAAGCTGCGGTCAGGCCAGCGGCGAAACGACGGGAAATCTTGTTCATGATTAATAATCCTTTTCTAAATATGTGAATTTCTTCTGCCTTGCGGCAACTCAATTAACGCTATAGACGGATCACTCACAGCAGCCACCCAGTTTTCAACAATTTAGGCGAAAAATATCGTTATTTGCGTCGTTTTCCCCGCTGAGAGGATTTCTTACTTTTTGGTAACGGATTGGTTTTTCGGCCTTGAACAGCCCGCTTGTTACCGGACCGTGACCTAGAACTTGTCGTTTTCTGGCCACTTTGCTGACCTTTTCCTTGGCCACCTTGGCCCTTGGCCGCGGCTTCCCGGCGCGCTTGCTTAGCCTTAGATTTCTCGCGGGCGCTAAGCTTCACCGCAGTACCGCGGGAGGAGTTTTTGGTTCGTCCTTTAGCTACCCCGACAAATGCTTGGATGTCCTCGCCATCGCGGTCCTTTCGCCAGACCAAAGCAATGGCAGTGCGCGCCACTGTCGGATCATTGAACGCCAAAGGCACTACTTGCTTTTTGCTGAGCACCTTCAGCAATGGGCGCGGGGCAATGACAATACCCACGTTGGCGCCCACCACCTGAAGACCTGTACGCACTGCTTCGACGTCGACCTGGGCGTCATCGCCAATGCGGTAGTTCAGATGCTCCTCAGAAACATCGGAGGGCTCAATCTCTTCGCCTACCTCTGCATAAACAGAATCCTTGGGAACGGCAATTCCCGGGGCTTCTTCATATAGACGCACTAGATGGAAGGAATCATCGATGCGCGGATCCGCGCCCTCTGCGGGGATTCGGGTCAAGGCAAGGTCGGCTTCGCCTTCGAGCAAAGTTGCAAGAGCATCATCAGCGTCTAAAGTGACTAGCTCCCCATAATCCGGGTTGGAGCGGTATCGTTCAAACCATTTTCCTGGTTCGGTGCCCGTGGCAAAGACTAGTCGCAGCATGCAGCCAATAGTACTGTCTTGCTTGCTCAGTACTAGTTCCTGCACTTTATGGGCAGTGACACCTCCCCCGCCGTGCTGCTACCGTAGGGAGAGTGAATGAGATGAATAAACAGCCTTCTGGCACCGCGATGCGTGCGCAAACCGCAGCGAAGAAGCTCGGCATCTACTTGCCCGCTACCCCGGAGGAATTCCAGAACTCCGCTGTCAGCCATGCAGAGCTACGCGAGCTGCAAGACAACCCACCACAGTGGTTGGTCGACCTGCGCCTGAACGGCCCACACCCACGCCCCATCGTGGCACAGAAGCTCGGTATCTCCGTTACTTCTCTAAAAAAGAACGAATTTGACCGCCCGATGACCACTCCAGAGATCAAGGAACTCTTGGCAGAAATGCCGGAGTGGCTGTCTGCTGCGCGCAAGGCACATGCCGAAAACCGTGACGGCAATGGGCAGCCTGCCTATGAAGACTCTCCTGCTAACGAGTCTTAAATCTTAAGGCCCTAGCGCCACCTCAGAACCAAGGGCTGAGAAAATCTAGGAATAGTCTTCTGCCAGTGGCACGGCGGACTGCCACAACTGTTCGTTGAGCTCCGCAGCGCTTTGACATTGTTTGCCCAATGCTGGGTGCTCTGCTCCGGCAAGCGTTTCACCGCCGATGAGCCACTTCGTTACCGGCGTCCAACCATGCAGTGCACTGGCACACCAGGCTGGCAGCTGAAGAGCTTCCTCCACTGAAAGTTCCACTCGGCGCGGTTGATCAATAAGCCCCGCCTCGACGGTGGCGCGCACGGTGGTCGAGAGCAGAACAGAACCATGTGGGCCCATCACGAGACCCTTCTCATCTTTGAACACGATTGCCGCATTTGCGGCCTCATGGACAACCCCACGGGCCGAATGCAAAACCGCATCATCCGCACCATGGTCGCGGGCCTTTTGTCTTAGCTCCGCGAGCTTAGGCAAATCCGGGCCTTTAAGCAATGGATGCTCCCGCGGATCCACAGTCTCTGGAACCCACAACGTCGAGTGGGTGCGCAGGGCTGGGGCTAGACGCCATTCCACAGCATTTTCTGTAATTCGCGGAAACCATTGCCCCTCCTGCGGGATTTCGCCGAGTACTGGATAACCATCGCCGAAACGTTTGCGGTGGAGGTCGGGGCGGATAGCGCGCCCTTCACGGACCAGAAAAGAATCCACCAGGCAGCAATCAACGTGATTCATCTAAGGTCTCCGAGCTTTCAGCATGTGGTTCCTTCCGCGCGTGAAGATCGCTTGGAGTCATGCCCAATTGATTAAACAGCGGGCGCGCTTTGACCATGGTTTCTTCCCACTCCGCGGAAGGCTCGCTTACAGCCAGCACTGCCCCGCCCACACCGTAATAAGCGCCGCGTTCGTTGCTGACCACTGAGCGAATCACCATGGAAAAATCCGCCGTACCGGTCAGCGAAAGGTAGCCAAAGGCGCCAGAGTAGACGCCGCGCCAGGTGTCCTCAAGCTCGTCAATTATCTGCATCGTGCGTTCTTTCGGCGCACCGGTCATGGAACCGCCGGGAAACGCGGCCTCAATCGCATCTATGGGGCTAGACTGCTGCTTCAGGCGCCCGGTTACCTCACACATGAGTTGATGCACCGTAGAATAAGAGTGCACCTGAAAACCATGGGGCACCCGCACATCGTCGCAGGCGCGAGCTACGTCGTGACGGACCATGTCCACCACCATGAGCAGTTCCGACGTGGTCTTTTCGCCCCGGAGACTACGCGCATTCGCCGCATCTATTTCTGGGTCCGTATCGCGCGGGCTCGTTCCTTTAATTGGCGTCGAGGAAACGTTTCGCCATGCGTCAATACTTAAGAATTGCTCCGGCGACGTCGATAGCAGCGCGTTGCCGGCAAACCCCAGGAAGCCGGTGCGCTTGCTCGGATTAGCCGCGCGCAGTTGGAGGAAGGTCTCCAAGGGATTTGGCACAGGTTCCAACTCAATGCGATTGGTCAGACACACCTCATAGGACTCGCCGCGCACCATATAGTCCTGAGCGGCAGCGATACGTTCTAGATATTCTTGTTCGCCGTGGACCAGCCGGCCAGGGCTTTGCCAGGGAGCTTGCGGTACCGAATCCGTGGCGAGCTTAAGCTGCCACTTGCTGTCGTCGGCGAAGCTTAAGAGGTGAGTTCTGCGCTGTTCATGGTCCACCACTATCGCCCGGTCGCAGAAAATAAACTCTGCGTCTGGCCCCGGTGACCTATGTCTTTGGGACTGGGCGAAGCGCTGCTTTTCGACGCCGACTTCATAGCCGAGGTAGCCCACCCACCCTAGGGCGAAGTCGCAACCGGGAATCGGAGCTCCAACGCGCGCGGGGAGAACGTGGCGTTCATACTCGCGTTTAGCCACTTCGAAGAAGTCTTTGCCCGGCTGACAGTTATAGCTGAGATGTCGGGCCCTGTGACCAGAGTCATCGCCAAGAATGCTAAAGCGGCCAAAGTCGAGCCAAAAGGCATTTCCGGTCAGCGCACGAGCTGCATCTTCAAGTGAGACTTCTTTATCCACAGTGCGTACGCAGAAATACTGGCGTGCATAATAGCGTCTGGCAAGGCCGAGGAAATTCTCGAAGAGCTGCGGGCCAGAATCAGTAAGCAGTGACTCCGGGTGGAATTGCACGCCCCACTGGGGTTTTGTGCGGTGTGCGATGGCCATTGTGAGCGTCGTGCCAAAAGTGTCGGCGCAGGTGGCGGTCACATCGAAGCATTCGGGAACACGGTGGGCTACCAGCGAGTGGTAACGCACCACGCGATGTGGGCTGGCAAGGCCTTCGAAGAGCCCAGAGCCATCGTGGTCTACTTCGGTAACAATACCGTGTGCCGGGGCGGAAGCTAGGCCCACTTCCCCACCTTCAAGGTGCACCATAGCTTGCATGCCAAGGCACACGCCGAGGATTGGGCCGGTGAATTCACGCAGCACATTGGCACTAATTCCCAAGTCGGCTGGATTGGCCGGGCTACCAGGCCCGGGCGAGATGATAGCGGCGTCGTAAAGCGCCAGATCAATGCGAGCCCACGGGATGTCATTCGGGACAACCGTGGGCTCACACCCGGTTACCCGCCGAACGTAGTCCACGAGATTGAAGGTAAAAGAATCGTGGTTATCTACGATCAGCAGGTTCATAACCGGAATTTTATAGGCGGCAGATGCGCGGGGTAGCGCTTGGCTGCCTTAGACCATCTTCCAATCCTCAAGACCGTCGTAGAGCGGGTACTGCTCAGCGATCTTGGAAACGCGACCGCGCAGAGACTCAACATCAGCGTTCTTGCCCTGTGCGAGTGCGGTACCGATGATGTCAGCGACCTCTTCGAAGGCTGCTGCATCGAGGCCACGGGTGGCCAGCGCAGGGGTTCCGATACGCAGGCCGGAGGTGACCATTGGTGGGCGTGGATCGTTCGGCACAGCGTTGCGGTTGACGGTGATGCCAACCTCGTGCAGCAGATCCTCAGCCTGCTGGCCATCGAGCTCAGAGTTGCGCAGGTCTGCCAGAACCAGGTGAACATCGGTGCCGCCGGTCAGCACGTCAACGCCGGCTGCCTTGGCATCGGATGCGGTCAGGCGCTCAGCAAGGATGCGTGCGCCCTCAAGGGTGCGCTCCTGACGGTTCTTGAACTCCTCCGAAGCTGCGATCTTCAAAGCGATTGCCTTTGCAGCGATGACGTGCATCAGAGGGCCACCCTGCTGACCTGGGAAGACGCTGGAGTTGAGCTTCTTAGCGTAGTCCTGCTTCGCCAGGATGAGGCCGGAGCGTGGGCCGCCCAGGGTCTTGTGAACCGTGGTGGAAACGACGTCAGCGTGCGGTACCGGAGAAGGATGCAGACCAGCAGCAACCAGACCTGCAAAGTGAGCCATATCGACCCACAGCTTTGCGCCGACCTCGTCCGCGATGGAGCGGAAAGCAGCGAAATCGAGAGTACGTGGGTACGCGGACCAACCGGCGATGATGACCTTCGGCTGCTCCTTGATAGCCTGCTCACGCAGCTTATCCATGTCGATACGCATGGTCTCTGGGTCGACCTCGTAAGCTGCGACGTCGTAAAGCTTGCCGGAGAAGTTCAGCTTCATGCCGTGGGTGAGGTGGCCGCCGTGCGCCAGGGACAGGCCCAGAATTTTGTCGCCCGGCTCGGCGAGGCTGGACAGTACCGCAGCGTTAGCCTGAGCGCCGGAGTGTGGCTGCACGTTGGCGAAGTCAGCGCCGAAGAGGCTCTTGGCACGCTCACGTGCCAGATCTTCGATGACATCAACGTGCTCGCAGCCACCGTAGTAACGGCGGCCTGGGTAGCCCTCTGCGTACTTGTTGGTCAGAACGGAGCCCTGTGCCTGCAGAACGGCACGCGGAACAAAGTTCTCAGAGGCGATCATCTCGAGAGTCTCGCGCTGACGGGCGATTTCGCCGTTGATGGCGTTGAATACGTCCGGATCCAGCTCGCGCATCTCCTGATAGCGCACGTCTGCGGAATTATTGGCAGTCATGGAAGCGTTGATTCCCTTCTCGGTTGCTTAACTGGTCGTTTCAAACCTGCCCTACATATTAACTGCCACGCCCCCACGCGGGGGACGAAAGTACCATTTCATCCCCCAAGGTTTTCCCCAGAAAGAAATAAGGTGCGACAATGTGGCCATGGCGCGTGCAACCGATTCCAGTCCATACCTTGACTTCGACCGTGAAACCTGGCGCCAAAGGCGCTTGTCGATGCCCCAGGTTCTCACCGCTGCAGAAGTCGAGGCGCTTCGTGGTATCGGTGATCGCATCGACCTAGACGAGGTCGCTGACGTTTACTTGCCATTATCGCGTCTTATCCATCTGCAGGTAGCAGCCCGCCAAGAGCTCACGGCTGCTACGGAGGAATTCCTGGGAAACAGCGCAAACCACGTGCCCTTCGTCATCGGTGTCGCAGGCTCCGTTGCGGTGGGTAAGTCCACCACTGCCCGCGTTCTGCAGCTGCTTCTGCAGCGCTGGGAGACCCACCCAAAAGTAGATCTAGTGACCACTGACGGATTCTTGTATCCGGCAAAGGTGCTCCATGAGCGCGGATTGATGCAGCGCAAAGGTTTTCCGGAATCCTACGACCGGCGCAAGCTCATGCGTTTTGTCACCGACGTGAAGTCAGGCAAAGCGGAAGTCAAAGCGCCGGTCTATTCGCATATTTCCTACGACATCCTGCCTGACGAACATCAGGTGGTGCAAAGGCCCGACATCCTTATCCTAGAGGGCCTCAACGTCCTCCAGACTGGGCCTACCCTAATGGTCTCTGACCTTTTCGACTTCTCGGTCTACGTCGATGCGCGCGTCGATGACATTGAGCATTGGTACATCGAGCGCTTCCTGCACCTGCGGCATACCGCCTTCCGTGAGCCGGGCGCGCACTTTGCTGCCTATGCAGAGATGAACGATACGGAGGCCCGCGCGCAGGCTCGCGAGATTTGGCAGTCCATCAACCTGCCCAACTTGGTGGAAAACATTTTGCCCACCAAGCCGCGCGCTTCCCTGGTTTTGCGCAAGGGTTCCCACCACTTGGTGGAAAAGGTACGCATGCGCAAGCTCTAGTAAACGGGGTTCTAGGCGCGCAGATGAGGCCCTATTTGCCGAAGCGACGCGAACGCTGGGAGTAATCCCGCAGCGCGCGCAGGAAATCCACGCGGCGGAAAGCCGGCCAATAGGTATCAGTGAACCAGATTTCGGAATACGCCGCCTGCCACAGCAAGAAGCCGGAAAGGCGCTGCTCACCGGAGGTACGGATGACAAGATCTGGGTCCGGAAGGCCCTTGGTATACAGGTGGCTCGTGATGGCCTCGGCGGTAACATTGCCCGCGATTTCCTCCGCGCTATGGCCTTTCCCGGCCTCGTCACGGATAAGGTTTTGCACGGCGTCGACGATTTCCTGACGCCCGCCATAGCCGACGGCGATGTTAACGATGACGCCCTTATTACCCTCAGTTGCCTGCGCTGCAAGGCGCATGCGCTCGGTGACCTTAGCCGGTAGGAGATCCAGATGGCCCACCAAGCGAATCTGACAGTCCAAGTCGCCCTTGGAAAGATGGGTGACAACGTCCGAGATGATATCGAAGAGAAGCTGCACCTCTTGGGGGCTGCGCTTCAAGTTCTCCGTGGACAAAAGATAAATGGTGACGACCTCAATATCGGTGTCTTTGCACCATGAGATCATCTCGCTGATCTTCTTCGCACCTTGGCGGTGACCGTGGCTGATATCAGTGAATCCAGCCTCCCGCGCCCAGCGGCGGTTTCCGTCCGCCATGATGGCGACGTGCCGGGGCTGCGGGGTTCCCTTGATAGCGCGCGTGAGGCGAGCCTCATACAGGGGATAAAGCAACTGGCTGAGGAAGTTCACGGTTAGTCCTTAAAACACAATCCAAGACGAGGGACAGGCCGCAATTGACCTACAAGAAGGAGCGCTTGCTCTGGTCGAAGATGCCCGCTTCCTTCATCGCGGCGTCGACAGCCTGGTCATCGAAAGGGTCGATGCCGTGGTCTTGGGCGAACATGGTGCGACGACGAAAGCGCGAGTAACGACGGTGGAAATTCCACCCCGCAAACAAGACGGCTGCACCCATCAACGCCAAGATGAGAAGGCCAATTGGCGAGGCCTTGCCAAACTCAGGCCCCATCGGGCCTTCCTGGGCACCCTGGGCTAGGTAGTTAACTTGTGCGTGGACGTCACCTGCTGCAAGAATCAGCGAATCAAATGCGCTCATGCTTCTAAGACTCCCCTACTTCGGCAATTCCTGCAAATAAATCCGACTCCGGCAGCTCAGTAGCAACGCGGGTCTGCGCGAGCTCGAACTCCTCAGTGGGCCATAGGCGCTGCTGTACATCGACGCTCGTCGCCAAGAATGCTCCTGCCGGATCAATCTGGGTGGCATGCGCGCGCAGGGCATCCTCGCGATTTTGGAAGTAGTCTGCGCACTCTACCTGAGTGGTAACGCGCGCCATGATGTCCCCAAAGGCCGTATCCCAGCGTGCCAGCATCGGGCCATAGGGGCTGGTCTTTCCCTCTTCTTCCAAAAGATCATGGAAGAGCTTCATGCGCTGGTAGACAAAGCCATGCGAGTAATAGAGCTTTTGCGGCGTATAAGGTTCGCCCAGTTCTGGGTGGTAGGAAGGATCTCCGGCCTTTTCCCAGGCGATGATGGAAGCTCGATGGACCATCAGGTGGTCTGGATGCGGATAGCCGCCGATCTCGTCATAAGTGACGATGACCTGGGGACGGAACTCACGAATGGTTTTCACGAACTCTTGCGCTACTTCATCATCTGGAATAAGTGCGAAGCAACCTTCCGGCAGCAGATTCTTTAGATCCGGATCGAATGGATCACCGCCTGGCAGGCCGGAATCGACATGCCCCAGCCAGCGGTGCTCTACGCCCAAGGCTGCGGCGGCCTTCGCCATCTCTTCGCGGCGAATCTCGCCCATGTTTTCTTTCACACCCGGCTTATCCATCGCTGGGTTGATGACGTCACCGCGCTCGCCGCCGGTACAGGTCAGCACCAGAACCTCGGCACCTTCAGCCGCGTATTTCGCAGTGGTTGCAGCACCCTTGGAAGATTCGTCATCTGGGTGCGCGTGAATGGCTAGTAGGCGCTTGTCGCTCATAGTAGGGTTCATCTCCTCTAGCGCTGAATTTCGGAACAGAGGTCCATCCTAGTGGATAGTTTGAAAATCTTGACTGTTGGTTAGACTAAGATTCATGACTTCCGCCGGTACCCCTCGTTCAGGTGCTCGCTACGGTGCCCGCCCCACGGCAGACAGCTCTGCGAATAGTACCTCGAGCATCACAAATAAAGCCATCGTTTTGGTCTTCGCCGCCATGTTTATTGCCGCGATTATCTATGGCGTGCAGTACTTCCAGAAGCAGGAGAAGGTCAACGCGGACATCTCCTACGTCACCCACGAAGTTCTTTCCGACGATTCCACCCGTGTGTGGGCGGATGTCACCCGCAACCACATCGATGAAGACGCATACTGCATCGTGCAGGCCTTCGATTACTCCAAGGCAGAGGTCGGACGCCGTGAGTTCGCGGTCCCGGCCGGCGGCCCGAAAACCCAGCGCATTGCTGTCGACGTCCCCACTAATCACCGCGCAGTAGCCGGTGGCGTTTATGGTTGCTCGGGAAATATTCCTTCCTACTTGGATATGGAGCACCCTGACTACGTTGAGCAGTCCAGCAACTAAATAGATTTATCAATCTATATTGCTCAAGGTGGGCACCGTCTTCTTCTTGCTCAGTAGCTTGGCGATAGCCGCCCGCCCCGCAAATCGCCTGCGAATTCACCCCTTAAGCGCGGAGCCTTACGCGCTAGTCGACGCCGTGGCAGACGCAGCGCATGTGCTAGGATTTGTAGCGCTTAGGACAGGTCGCGGCTGCAAATCGCAGTTTTGGAGCTGACCTTATCCATATAATTTTCATTTCTTCACCCCCGCTTTACGGAAGGTTGCACTATGGCTGAGCAGCAGAAGCAATACATCACCCCGGAGACCAAGGCCAAGCTTGAAGCTGAGCTGCAGGCTCTCATCGACCACCGCCCGGTCGTTGCTGCCGAGATTAACGAGCGCCGCGAAGAGGGTGACCTGAAGGAGAACGCAGGCTACGACGCAGCCCGCGAGATGCAGGACCAGGAAGAGGCCCGCATCAAGCAAATCTCTGAGGTTCTGGCTAACTCCACCACTGAGCGCACTGCCGTTCAGGAGGGCGTTGCAACCGTCGGCTCCGTTGTTCACGTTTACTACAACGGCGACAAGGAAGATAAGGAAACCTTCCTTATCGGTACCCGCGCTGCCGCTTCCGATAACAAGGACCTGGAGACCTACTCTGAGCAGTCCCCGCTGGGCGCTGCACTGATTGGCGCTCAGGAGGGTGAGACCCGCGAGTACACCGCACCAAATGGCAAGACCATTTCGGTCACGGTGGAATCCGCAGCGCCGTATGATTCAGCTAAGGCCGCAACTCCGCGCGAGTCCTAGTTTTCTTTTCTTTTATTTCAATTCATTCTGGAGAAAGAGCACCCATGAAGAAGTTCTCCCGCTTCGCAACTGCTGGTTTGGTTTTCGCTGCAGGCCTGTCCCTGGCAGCTTGCCACCCACCGAACCAGCAGGATTCCACCAGCGAGAAGATCGATAACGCCTCCACCTACACTGGCAAGGCTCCAAAGCCAGCTGAGTCCAGCTCCCAGTCCGAGGCTTCCGCTACCCAGGCTCCTGAGGCTGAGGCTACCGGTGCTGAGGCCACTGGTGCTGAGGCCGCCGGCTCCGAGGCTCCTGCCGCTGGCGATCCGAACGTAGTTGTTGAGACCCAGGTAGTTCCGGCTCAGTAAACGTCGCGGCTGATGCTGCGCACCAAGCAGCAGCTAGCAATCACTAGCAGTAAAGCGCCTAGGCATTCCACCTGGGCGCTTTACTCATTCTTCGACAATCGACTTAACTCTCTTCACGGGCCCACGCCCCAATGACACCCGGCAATGCTGCCGGCGGCTCGCCTAGGAGATCACGACGGTTGGGATCGCGTTCGACCTTGCTGGTCACCGATTTGATACGCCGATCTTGCCCGCCGCCCTGGCCGGTTCCTGCCATCAACGGCATCATTCGGCCCCCCATCGCACCGCGTGTATTACCCGCACCCCGGGCCGAATTAACGCCCGCTGCAGCGGTACCTGCAGTATTACCCGGACCGCCTACTCCACCAGCACCCAATGCGCCTGTGCGTGCACTCGGCGCCGCGGTTGACCCTGCCGAGCCTGCCAGCCCGGCGCCGCCAATGCCTCCCGTGCCGCCAACTCCACCGGCGCTAAAAGCTCCGCCTGGTCCAACAGCGCCAAGACGTCCCGCTCCATGGCCGCCGGCGTTAGATACTCCAAGGCCCAGCCCTTGTCCACGACCAAGGCTTTGCCCCTTCGCTGAAGCACTACCTGCAAGAGCCGGTGCGCCGCCAAGGGCTCCCATCATCGGACCAGTACCTGCACCAGAACCAAGACCACCGGTAGCTCCCGCACCTGCGGTCATAGTCGCTGGGTTTAAGGTCGCACCGCTACCCGAAGCCAGCGATGGCGCCCCGCCAAGAGCACCCGCTCCTACACCAGGGCCCATGCCCATACCGGCGCCCGCACCTCCTGGCGCAACAGGAGCAAGATTGACACTTGCTCCCCTAGTGCCGACATCACCGGCAGCGATCGGGTTGAAGCCTCCCGCGCCTAGTTCCGCAAGTGTATTCCGACCATTGGTGACCAAGTCATTATTGAACTTCTGAATGTCAGCATCGCTCATGCCTAAGCCCTCAAGGCCTTCGACCTTGCCATTTACAATCCCGAAAGAACCTGGGCCAAGCTCTCCGCGCGAGATTGCTTCAGCGATATGCTTCGGCCACGCTACGTTGGCAGTGCTATAACGCTGCCCGCTCCCGTTTACTCCGCCGAAGTCGGTGCTCACGTCTCCGCCGCCTGAAGGCGGCATCGTGGTCATCAGTGGATGCTGGAACGGCATCGCGGCGACCACTTGCGTTTGGAGTGCGCTTTGCATGAAGGCCAGGCCTGCCTGCTCGGCTGCCTTTCGTGCTGCTGGATCAGGAATCGCCATCGCGGACATGGCCAAGCCCATCGCCTTTGGCTGCGACGCCATCAGATTGGCTTGGAAGCCGAAAAGTTTCTGGCTCATCACCTCAGCATTAGCAATGAAGTGACTACCCGATTCCGCCACAGTCCGGATCTTTTGTGCTGCCCGCGCGGTTGCTTCACTATCATTTTCGGATTCCAGCGAAGAAGCCGCCTCATTCAATCCGTCCACAATCGCCGCAACTTCAGTAGACAACGTCCGCCACCGCGAGTTCGTCTCCGAAACACTCCAGATCTTGGTATTCAACAAGTCCATCGCCAGCCCGAACAAGTCAGAACCAACATTGACCACCGGCATCACGAAGCCAAAAGGGCTATAGCCCGGGTCAGGCTGATTCATCACCGGCATCGCCTCACCCGTTACCGAGCCACCTGCATCAGCGATGTCCAAACCACGACTATTAGCCAAGTCTTGTGATTCAAAACCGTGAGCTTCAGCCATAAGCGTCTTAGCCAACCACTGAATTTGTTCGTTGAAGCTACGAAGCGAGTTACTGGCTGAGCCAGGATCTGTAGCAATCACTCGCTGATGAATCGCCCCCACATCACCTACCCCATTGACGCTGGAGAAGCTTCCATCAATTGGCGAAGTCGCACGTGCCGCAATTTCCGCCGTCCTTCGAGCCATCCCTTTAACGCGGTCATAGACATCCAACAAATTGCTAATCCTAATTTGCATTATTCCCCCCTAAATTCAGCGCTATTCAATAATTCTGTTTAGAATCTGTTCTGCTTGCCAGCAATTCTGTCGACTATCTTCTAGCAAAGTAGTATCCCCGAAACCGACGCTAACCATTCCCCTAACTGTCTTCAGGTTGACGGTACAAACTAGATCCGAACCGAGCTCTTCCTCGTAGGCAACGACTGGCAAGACCTTTCCTCGATAGATTTCAGAACGCCCCAACGGCACTTCTACTTCCTCGTAAGAAGCATTGCTGGAAGACAAAGAGACCATTGCACCATCAGCCGCACTAGTCGAGCTGTGAAAACTACATCGATTCATGTCAGGAAAGTGCAGGTCACGCCCTATACGCTCTTGAAGTCCAGCCTCCTTTAACTTCTCCTCTGGAATTTCTGTGCAAGGATCAAATAGATCGAAATCTGGGTCGGTGCGATCGAAATTGCCGAATGGTGGCAGAACGCCGTTCCCCTCCCACTCTGCGGTGATGCTGGAATCCGCACCAGCATCACCGCTGTCGCTCGTGTCATTGGAATCCTTGAAGCCCCCATCCCCGGTAGCCTCCACAGCATCCCCCGGATTGTCGGCGTCTTCTGCCGCCTTTTCCATACTTGTGCCGACGGTATCCCCAGCCTCCTGAACGGAATCTGGCTGGTTTTCCTTCGCGCTCCATGGAGCAAGGTCAATAGCGCAGGCCGTCAGCACCCCCATGCTGACAATCAGCGCTACAACAATCCCCTGCTGCTTCATGACTACCCTTCATCAGACTTCAATGACGAGCCGGAGGCCGCTGTTATGGCTGCTAGCCGCTGGCTGCCTCCCGCAAATAGGATGCACGAATCTGCGCGACCTGTCGCGCCAAGATGTGAATTGGGTCAACTTCGGGGCGTCTTCTACGGCATAAAGATGCCTTGCCTAAACCTCACAATGGGAAAATATTTCCTGCTCAAATCATATAAAAAGGCTGTAAAAGAGTTGGAAGAACCATAAACTCTCAACCATTTATTGATTCCCCCATTTCTACACCCGAATTACAAAAGTGTGAGTTATCAAACTTAAGCCTCCAGTTGCGCATAAAAGAACCCCCAGCCGTCAAGGACTCACCTTGGAGGCTGGGGGCTAAGTAAAGCTGTTTAATCCAGAACGTCGTTAGCGGTTCTGGATGTAGGACAGCAGGCGCAGAATCTCGGTGTAGAGCCAGACCAAGGTCACGGTCAGGCCAAGGGCTACACCCCAAGCGGTCTTGCTCGGTGCACCCATGCGGATCAGACGATCTGCATGGTCAAAGTCCGTCAAGAAGGACATTGCAGCCAAGACAATGCAGACCAGGGAGAAGATAATGGAGATAACGCCACCATCGCGCAGCGGATTGAAGTCGAAGAAGATTGCGGTCAGGAAGTTGCCCAGTGCCAGAACAGCCACACCTGCAATCAGACCAAACATAATCTTGTTGAACTTCGGAGTGACCTTAACCGCGCCGGTCTTATAAACAACGAGCATGCCGATAAAGACGCCAACGGTACCCATGATTGCCTGACCGATCAGAGCCATGCCATCGGAGCCAGCAACATTGACACCAGCGAAAAGCAGCGAGAAACCGCCGACGAACAGTCCGTCGAGAACCGCGTAGGAGATGGTCAGAGGTGCAGAGCCAAACTTCTTACTGAAAGCTGCGATTAGGGTTACGACGAAGCTGCCGATGCCGCCCACGATGGTCAGAATCAGCGAAAGACCGTAGCTCACCTGAACACCGATGAAGAAGTTGACGACGGCCATGACGATCAGCACAGCAAGCGTGATGCCCGTCTTCGTAACGACGTCGTCAACAGTCATCGGACGCTCGGCAGACTGGCCACGGCCCTGCTGATCAAACGGGTTTACGTTTTGGTCGGCAGCATACGGATTGTTTCCGTCGTACTGCGAGGTCGAACCCTGACTCTTAGTCAAGGTGTTCATTACCGGATTGCTAGAACGCATTAAGTTCCCGATTCCTTTCACTGGATTAGTCGCTGGGGGTCAACGGGCCCAGCCTAACAGCATCAACTAACTGATGGGCTGGAGAATTATTTGAAGATTTCACTAAGTTCAACGCTTTTGATTCGAATTAAGTTCCCGAAGCAAAGCCTTTCGCTGAACTATTCAAAAATCAGCTGTCGGTACCCAGCGGTATCTCTCCAGATGCGGTGGAATTTGAGCTCCTCCGCTTAATGCGAGCTATTTAGAACGCAATGCGCAATTAGATTATCGATACGTCGGACATCAATCTTCTTGCCCAACTTAATCTTGAGATGCCCCGCTCGCGTCCACAGCTCGACTTCCGCATTGAAATCAATTCTTCCCGCATTTTCAGTGGACCACATGTTGATAGCGGAGTAAGGAATTGAGTAGATTTCTACCTTCTTGCCGGTCAACCCCTGCGCATCGCGGATAATAAGGCGCTTTGAGGTAAAAATCGCAGAGTCGCGGAAAGTCTTATACGCAGCATGCGGCTGTTCACCCGCAATCAGCAATTCCGTAACATCGTTTGGAATTGGGACTTCTTCAAAGAAAGTCCACTCAGTAATAGGAGCGGTCTCCATTTTCTTCCTTGCTTTTGAAAGGACCAATAATTTGTGAATCGGCGGAGCTATCCCCATAAAAGGTCACGTAACCGCCTCGTCTAACTCTAATAGCGGTTACATGACATTTTCCGAGAAAACTAGTTCACCCACCGCAATTTCGTTTCCATAGCGGCACACTTGTCCCGGTGGTGACAGTCAGACAGCAAAAAGCCTATAAACGAGTCCAGCAATGCCGCGGCTGACCATCGAAATTTCGAACCAGGCGATACGCGAAATCTTCTCAAAAGTAGATGATGCGCCATATATTTTTGGCCACTACTCCTCTTTCGTGCTGAGAGCGGCTTGTTGGTAGGGGTGTTGCG
>NZ_KV788563.1:0-13046 GCF_001807315.1 Corynebacterium sp. HMSC06D04 | reverse complement strand
GCCCTGGGGTGGAACTGCTAACAACGTAATGGGAGAGAGGGGGAGAGAAGGGTGTCCCCCGCAAACAATGCCGATCTCGGTGCCCGCGTTAATCGCGTCCCGAACTGATTTTCCACCCGCTTGCTGCTTTGCGTTGCTGCCAGAAGTGACGGTAGATACCGGGGACATCGGAAAGCTCAGAATGCGTGCCTAGCTGGCTGACTTGCCCGTGTTCATCCAAGACTACGATTTGATCAGCAGATTTGATTGTATCCAGCTTATGGGCGATGACAATAAAAGTAGATTGCTCCCGTAGCTCGTCCATCGCAGCAAGAATGTTTGCCTCATTTTCTGCATCGAGCGCGGAGGTAGCCTCATCAAAGAGTACAATCGGCGCTTGCTTGAGAAGCGCGCGAGCTACAGATACGCGCTGGCGTTCACCACCGGATAGAAGCCGCCCGCCTTCACCAACAGGAGTATGCCACCCTAGGCGGTTGGCAATAGAAGTCACGCCTGAAAGATCAGCTGCGCGGAAGACTTCCTCATCGGAGGCGTCGGGACGACCAACGCGGATATTAGCGATTAACGAGTCGTCGAAGAGGTAAACGTCCTGAAAGACCATGGACAGTCTGGACATTAACTGTTCGGTTCCAAGCTCGCGGATATCTACGCCGTCAACCATCACCGCCCCGGAATCTACATCCCAGAATCGCGAAATAAGGCGCGCAATTGTGGTCTTTCCGGAGCCAGAAGGACCGACAATGGCGGTAACGGTGCCTGGTCGAGCATGGAAAGTGACATCTACCAATACTGGTTTATCGCCGTATCCAAACGTGACATTAAGCAGCTCGACATTTCCCGAACCATCGCCTAGGCGCGGAGTAGTGGGTTCTGGCAGGGAAGGGGCATCGGTGATGAGCTCAGTTTCTGTGAGCGCGATACGGCCGGCATCTAAACCGACGAAAGAAGAACCCAGCTGTTCAAGCGTGCGGGTAAACCTCAAGCTGATTCCGATGATCGCAATTGTTTCTAGTGGCGATAGGGCGCCTTCAACGGCAAGATCCGCGGAGACCATAATGAGAGCCACAATGAAGATCTGCACTATTATGCCGTTGAGTAGCAAAGCTAATGTGGATACCCATAGCTCGCGTATTCGTGCTTTATGGTCGATTTCTAGCGCTTGCTCTAGTGGCGCAAAAACTTGTGATTGTCCTGCCGCGCGCAGGGCTGGTTGACGGTTAGCAAATTCTACGATGCGCTGGGAGAGCTCTTTACTCGGCCCCAGTGCGCGGTTCGATGCTTTCTCACGAATCCATGCAGCCAACTGCATCACCACGAGCGCCAATGGTGCGATGATAAGAAGGACCAAGCCCAGCTTCGGGTTCCAGAAACACGCTCCTACTAACAAGGTGACAAGTGCCGCGCTATCGCGGTATATCGTTCCTTGAATATGCGCAATGGTCTCGGCCGCCACCATAAAGCGATCTGAAACGAGGCGAGATAGGCCGCCGGTATTAGCCGGTACGAACCAGCCGAGCGGTAGCGTTGCTAATTTATCGCCCACAGTCGTGTGCGCGGCTCGGATGAAATCCAAGGCCGTGTGGTAAGAGGCCATGGTTGCGAAAAATCGTAGCGCAAAAGCTACGAGCGCAATTGCCAAAAGCGTCCACATCCATGGTGCGATCGTCGTATCCCCATCGAGTGCCTTTGTAAGTGGCACGAGCGTGAGAACGGCGAGGCCATCAAGCACGCCAACGATAAGCGATAGACAAGCATACCTTTTATTGAGCTTATGGCCTACAGGACTTTGCAGCTTTTTGACACTGCGAGTGAGTAGCGGATCACGAAGACGCGAACTAACAGGCGTAGTGGCATTAGACATGAGAATTATCCTTCATAGGCTTGAGGCAGATTATTTGGTCTGCTCCTTGGATGGACTCCGGCTTGTGGGCGATGACTAAGACGGTCTTGCCTCTGACGAGTGTGGCTAGAGCTGCTTGAATTTCTGCTTCGCAGTCAGGATCAGTTGCCGCAGTAGCTTCATCCAGGATCAAGATTGGGGCATTGGTAATGATTGCCCGGGCAATAGAAATGCGTTGCTGTTGTCCACCGGATAAAGAGGTGTCCTCACCAACAACGGTGTCGAGCCCAGCCGGTAAAGCGCGAATATCAGCAGCTATGTGCGCAGCCTCTGCGGCTTGCCAGATCTCTTCATCGCGGGCTTCTGGGCGTGCAAGGCGAATGTTTTCCCGAATACTCATACGCAGTAAGTGAGGATCTTGTAAGACGAAAGCCACAGTGCGGTACAAACTGTCGAAAGTGAGATCACGGATATCCACGTTGTTGATAGTGATTGTGCCCGAATCTGGATCCTGGAAACGCGCCAGCATCGTTGCTGCTGTGGATTTGCCAGACCCGGAGGGGCCAATCAATGCCGTGACAGTGCCTGCATTTAGTTGCGCAGAAAAGTCTTGGAGGACTGGTGTGTCTGGGGCGTAGCTAAAGCTGACCTTATGGAACTCCACCTCCATGTCTTGACTACTGGCATCGAGTCTCTTTTGGCCTTCTTTCACATGGGAAATTGTCATGACTTCATCAAGGCGCAACGCCGCATTGCCAGCGAGCTGGTAAGACCACATCATTTGGCCGACGGTTTGAATCGTGCCTGGGAGCACCAGCGCAATTAACGTTGTTGCGATGACTTCAGCGACCGTGACATAGCCACCAGCTATCAGCAGGGAACCGACTCCTAGATTGATAAGGATGAGGACAGGAACCGCCACCACAGACTCTGAGATTGCGGAAACACGCAGAAGCGGACGTACCCACTCGTAATAGAATTCCGCGAATTTTTGGGCAGCTTCGCGATATCGAGCGTGGGCTTTGCCAACGGTGCCGAAAGCCTTGACGACGGAAATACCTTCGGAGAACTCCACCGCAGTCGCAGAGACCTCACCCAGATAATTATCCATTTCCGCAGTTTTTGTGCCCATATCTTTCATTGAATATGCTTGGATTGCTAGGAAAATGGGCACAGTGGCAATAGAAAGTAGACCAAGGCGCCAATCCAAGATAAAGGCATAAACCAGAAGCGCGAGGGGCGTAAAGATCGCGGCGACCTTCTCTACAGGAGCATGGGCTGTCAGGGTGTGCAGAGTTAACGTATCGTCCTCGACGGCTTTGCGGACTTTGCCGGAATTAGTCTGGCTAAACCACGAGAGTGGTGCTTTCGCAATAGCGGTAATAATTCGGCGCCGGTTAATCCCCACCAGCTTTGCATCAGCGAAGTGGGTGATTGCAAGGGCAAGGAAATAGAAGAATAGCTGGCCCAAAAATGCAGCAAGTAGCCATTTCACAATGGACGCGACGTCATCAGTTTTGCCGTCGATTAGAGCATTTCCCAGTGCCACCAACGCGACGTAGGGTGCTACGGCGAGTACCGAGGATATAAGCGCGAGAAACTGTGCGAAGTAGATGGTTGTTTGCACTGGGGCCAGTAGTTTTTTTAGAGCGACCTGGCCGGCTTTTAGTTTTGCGTGAGCCTCTTCTTCCGGTGACGCACCGTGTGATTCTGGTGCGTGGGTTCCGCTTGATTCTGTGGAACTTTGTTTTAGTTCAGACATTTCTTTCTCAATTCTTGTTGATGTCAGTCATATCGATGATTCTGGTGACTGATTCTTGGATGAATTCGTGGTCATGGGTGATGACGATGACCACTGCTCCGCTTGCTGCAAGAGATCGAAGTAGCGCAGAGATGGATTGCAGTTGGCGCCAGCCCACGCCAGAGGTAGGTTCATCGAAGATGTAGATCGCTGCTTGCTCGGCTTGGGCTGAAGCTATGGCTAAGCGTTGCCGTTGCCCACCGGACAGAGACTGCGGATGCCGTTGGGCCATTCCTGCCAGATCGAGGCGATGGAGAATCTCATTGACATCGATGTGGTCCCGCTTCTTCTTTGCCAGTCCGAGCGTGACTTCTTCTTCGGTGGTGGCTGCGAATAATTGGCGGCCAACATCTTGCATCACCATGTACGCGGCACGTCTGCGGGCAGCCGCTCCTACTCGTTTGCTGTTCAAACGGAGACTACCGCCGCGTTTGGGAGAAGCAAGACCACAAATGATCCTGGCGAGGGTGGTTTTTCCAGCGCCGTTGGGCCCGATTAAGGCGGTGACTTCGCCGCTGGGGAAAAATGCGTGGTCAATGTTTAATACCTCATGCGCGCCATAAGAAAAACAGATGTTGCTTAGCTCGAGTCCGCTCCGCTGGGGATCGGCGTTTTCGAGCGTGGGTGGTACCGGCACGCTCGCGGGCAGGGGAACATGGTGTAAGCTGCGTAGCCCCAATTGTTTGCGTTCGGGTTCGTCTAAGGCATAAAACTCCTGAGCGCGGAAACTCCGCGTTATTTTTCCCTGAGTCAAGTAAATAACTTGGTCAGCGATATCTTTTAAGAAAAAGAGACGGTGATCAGCGATAATGATCGTTGTGCCTAATTCCTTCAAGCGGTGTAGCACGCGTGCAAGAATATCGATGCTTTCCATGGAGAGATTGGACGTGGGTTCATCGAGAAGCACGAGACTGCCCGGGGACACAAGCGCGCATGCGCATGCCACGGTTTGTAACTGCCCACCGGATAATTCTTTGAATCGCCGGCCCCGAAGATCGTTAATGCCTAGTAGCTCGACCGCTGATTGAATCCTCGACTCAATTTCTTTGGGATCTACACCAAGGTTTTCTAGCCCGAAGGCCAATTCTGCATTGACGCTTTCAGTGAAAAATTGTGTCCTTGGATTCTGGAATACTGAGGCGCTGAACTCGATGGCTCGGGACAGCGGTTCTTCCGCAGGGGTAAAAGCCTGGTCATCCTTTATAATAGTGATGGTGCCTAGTAGCTCTCCTGGATTGAAATGGGGGATGAGTCCGTTGATCAAATTGAGTACCGTGGACTTTCCCGATCCGGAATCACCGGTAATCAGTAGACACTGTCCTGGAGAGACAGAAAAAGACACATCAGATACACCTTGAATGCCTGGCCGAGCTCCCAATGGATATGTAAAAGAAACGTTGTGGGCGTCTACACTGGTTGCGATACTGCGTTCGTTCATAAGTGGACCTCCGTGGGAAGCCAGACAGAGGCAACAACGAGGCCCAACCCAGCTAGTGCAGTTGCATCGACAAGCTTGAAGGAAAGATCGGCGGTGGTGGTTGGGCGTGCGGGTCCTCCCAATCCCCGGACAAGAGCAGAGGCAGCGAGCTCATCACCAGCGCGGACGACGGCACCTAATAAGGGGATGATCAACATCGCGGACGATTGTGTGGGCTGTGTGATCCAGCTTTTTACTCCAGGCTGGAGACCCCGAAGGACCATGGCATCGCGGATGGCTTTGGCTTCTGCCACGATGATCGGCAAAACGCGCAGGAATACCGCCGGTGGAATGGTGGCCCAGCCTGGTAAACGCAGGTCCCGCAGTGCTGAGGTCAACGTGGATGGTGTGAGAGTGAGCAAGCCGAATGCGCCGATGGACATGCTGATGACAAAACGGCTTAGCCACGAAAAAATTGCCGCTGAAAAAGCGAAAAATGTGGAGCCAGGAAGCTGTAATAGGCCCCAGTACCCTAGATAGGATAATGCAAAAGCGAACAGGCAAATAAGACCATAGTGTGGCTTTACTGTAGCTAGTGCGATGGAGCTGAAAGCGATAGAAATCAGCAGTGTCGGTAGGTGGCCGTGGCTGAGAGCTACCGCATTGATTACTAGAACAGAAAGTAGCACGGTCCGTGGATCGATCGAAGATCGACGAAGCACGCCCTGTTTTTGCAGGCTCACAGGAGACCAGCGCTTTCAAAGTGTTTGCGGCTGACGCGAACTCCGACCTTTCCTCCGATAAAGCCGACGATGAGCGCACAAATGGCCAGTACTCCAATGGTCCATGGCTGGAAGATATCCGACATGGCATCGGCATATTCTTGACCCATTTGGTCTGCGATATCGACGTAGTAGGAGTCCGTATCCAGAATTAGCGGGATAAAAGGCATAGAAATCCAGACACAGAAGACGCTGTAGGCAATAGGGAAGGATCTGGCAATACTGAGGTGGCTTTTTGTAATAATCAAATCCGCGATAAACCCTAGAATTATGCTTCCCAGCAGGGTCCAGAAGTAGTGTCCGGTGAGCATGAATGCTAGTCCGTTAATACCACCGACGAGGGTGAAAGCACCCATTTTGGGCGTGCGGGCGGCATAAAGCGCTAGCACGATTCCGTTTGCGATTGCCGCGATGAACCATCCAATAAACATGAATTGTGGTCCTGCGAATCCAATCATTCCGCTTACAAAGGTGATTACAAAGTAAAGTGCAGCAAAGATACCAGCGTTGATGAGATCTCTGGTGTTTAAACGTGCCGTCGCCCCACTGGATGAGCTTGTACTCCGTGCGGGCGTAGAGGACTGTTGGGTCATAGTAAACCTCGATTCATGAACAGCTGGAAAGGCAAGGCTTACCTAATACAGATAGTGCTGTATATAAACTATTTCTAGTTTTGATCTGAAGATTCACCCTTAATGGGGGCGAATGTAGATAAGCGGACATCAAACCAGAGCACGACTACCGACTATGCACCGACAAAGTAAGCACCAACGGCAAGACAACCCTGTGAAGAACAATCGCGGTGGTGCTGCTATTGGCGATCACACCCGCAGGCCCGTTCGTGGTTTTGCTGCGGCCTTCTTCTATACGGCTTTGGGCGTGGTTGCGGCCAATGTATCTATGATTCGGCGCTTTCTTGGCCGGGTGGAACGAGATGAAAAGACCCCGCCACCTGAACGCCATGAGCCACAGCCGCCGCGCGATCCGGCGCTGGCTACCGCGCACCCGAACGCGCCGCCTGCGCAGCATGTTGCCTAAGACCAACTGAATACGTACCACACAGTTAGCTCGGAAAACCGATAAAAGGTTCCGGGCTATTAGTCGTTTTAGAGGGGACGAACCATGTTGTGTTTCTTATTGGTTAGCGCCTGGATCACAGCGAAAACGACTAAACCCACCGCGATCAAGCGGTGGGTTTAGCTATGCGGAGCAGTTTCGCAAATGATTTAAGCTAGATTCGCAAAACCGTCGATTGGAGTCTTTTGCGAAACTACCCACCCACCTGCAACGACCCGAACCACAGCTATGGTTTCCGTCGGTTTCCGTTCCCGGTTCCGTCGGCAGGTGGGCCGGGGCGGTGTCGGAGGTGGGGGCACACCACGTGGTTCGTCCCCAGTCCTAGCCCCTATCCGCGAGAGGGACAGGATAACGCCACGACCGGAGACACACCCCGCCGCCAAAGTCACAAGCAAGTTTATGTTGCTGGAGGTCTACGCGACGCGCTTAGCGCATACGCTGTGACAGCCCATAGCGCGGAGCCAAAACCACCGCGCCCCTTGTTTAAGGAAGAGCCTGATTACTCGGGGATCTCGCTGAGTTGGGCCTCAATCCGATCCAACCGCTCGGTGATGTTGCGTAGGTGCTCCACGATGAGTTGGTTGGAACCATCGATCGCCGTCGCCGTTTCGCGTCGTGCGCTGGTGACGGTGCGTACCACCCAGACGGTAAGAGCAACGAAGATCGCGAGTGGTAGTGCGGCGGCGAGGATGACAAGAAATACGGTAGCGGTAAGTGTCACGAAGATTCCCTTTTCTGTTCTTGATTAATCAGGTGCCTAATGTGGTCTGGAGTTACTTCAAGCTGAAACGGAGCGACCCAGTAGTGCTTCCTCACTCGGCTCTCTCCGAGCTGTTCCAGGCCACTCTCGATGAGTCCAGCAGCTTCCAAGCGGTTGAGGTGCTGGTAGAGCAGTGGCCGAGACATCCCGAGTCGGCGGGCCAGCTCACTGACATGGGTCGAATCCGTCTCTAGGGAGGCGATAATTCGCAACCGAGGCTCACTTCCGAGAGCACTGAGCATTTGAGCGAGCCGTGCTGCGTCCATCATCCCTCCGTATCGTAATCGAACGATGTCAGGTGTAAGTATATGCTTACAGTCGGCGGTGTGCAAGTTCTGCCGGGTCTGGCGGAGACGCTGCCCGACTTAAGACGTGGCCGGTGTCCCATCACGTCCCCTCTTCACCCTCCCCAAGAAGAAACCCAGCCGAAGCACACACCACAGCTGGGTTCCTTCATGGCTTACAGCGTAGCCAGCAGCTACAGCCGCTCGATGTCTACATCGCCATCGAGAATCCTCGGCTCTACCTCCATGTGGATCCCGCGGTAGGGAAGTAGTGCGCGGATAATGTCGTGGGTGATGTCGATGCCTGGAGATGGTTCGTCCCGCAAAAGGTGGTACAGGCTAGGGCAGTAGTCCACGCCGGGAAACTCGTCCTTTGCTTCGGGAACGCACCCGTCCGGGTCAAAAGTCGTGCAGCGAATGATCAGGTCGTCGTGGACACTATTGGGCAGATTGATGGTGAGTCCTGGTGTGGTGGCAGACATGTCTGCAACCGTGGCCTCGTTTACAGACCGGGTAAGCGGGATTAGGCCGCGGGCGGACTCACCGCCTTGGATGCGGGTGAGTCCCGCACGGTTTCCGTAAGTGTCGGCCAGGGTGACAAACGTGACGCGCACCGGGGCAGTGGCCACCGACATGGAGTTAAACGCGGTGAGGACGTTGATTTCGCGCTCGGTGATAAGCCCCTGCGGGCCTGTGAAGCTAATGACGTGGTTGTAGAGCGCGGCGGTGGACATGGATAAGATGGTGTCGGCCACCTGTTTTCCCTGTTTCAGGGTTTCGGTGACTTGGGCGAGGTCGTCTACCTCAAGCTCGGCGGTGAAGTACTGGCAGTACAGTGGTGTGCTCATGTCGAGTGTGGACATGGTTCGTCCCTTTCCTTTGAGGGTGTGAGCAGTGGAAATGTCAAGTGTCGGGCACGGTAACAGGTAGAAATTTGCGGATACGCAAACTGTCCGCGCGGTGGGTTGCCGATGTGTGAGGTATGGCAACAAGCCGCGTGAGTTAAGACAAAATTGCGGATACGCAATCGCGCTCGACGGTGGTCACGCTAGTCGGTGCGGGGTGTGGTTGAGGCTCCGCGCAGGTCGCGCACGTATCGGTTAGCCACAACCGGGGGCAGCGGATCTACATGTTGTGGTGGACATAGCTGTGGGCCACAAAGCGGGGCCTTGAAGGACTTGGTGGGTAGGATTAAGGCCGTGTCCGAGGCTCGCGCGGGGGTGCTAAATATGGCATGTCCCTTTTTTGATCTCCACAACATGATGTGGTGGTTCGTCTGGTAGATGTTTGCGGAACCGCAAACATGCAGGCCATATAAGAAATTCCTGCGAAGTTGGCGGTGTGAGGCCACCTGCTTGCCAGATTGCAGATCGGCAAACAAGACTATGTGTAGCGGAGTGCACTGCGTGGCCTAGCTACGTAGCATCCACTACACCGCCCCATTCCACTGCGATCGTGCCGACGAAGGAAAGGCCCATGTCCAGTAACTACACCACCGCCGACTATGAGGCGATCATCGCCAACTACACACCACACGCCGTGCGCTCTGAGCCGTGGAGCCACGTTGCCGACTTCACCCGCGAGTGCGTGCGCGCACTTAACATCACCCCGGATAACACCAGCCGCGACGCACTGCGCAACACGCTCAACTGCGTGTCCAAGCTCGCCGCCTGGGTCTGGGTGAGCTACGGCGTGGTGACTGTCGAGACCGTCTTCCACCCCGACATCATCGGAAACTACTTCCTTGCCGGAGATGGTGCAAAGCTCAGCCCGTCCACCGCAGGAACCCAGCGCTCGCTGCTGTGTCGTGTGGCGGAGGTGATCAACGACGACTGGAACCCTGACTACCAGCACCCGATTAGCTACGAGCCAACCCTTGAACCCTACGACTCTTATGCCTGTGACAGGATGTGGGATTGGGCCGAGTCGCAACCCACAGCTGCCCGCCGCCGCAACTTCACTACGGTGCTAGCACTCACGCTTGGTGCGGGCTTGCGCGCAGGAGAAATCTGCACGCTGCGCGGCAAAGACGTGCGTGTTGACGGCGACGGGGTGCTGCTGTTTCCGCACGGCTACCGCGGGGCTGGCCCGCGCGAGGTGCCACTGCTCAAGTCTCATATCGAGGTACTTCAGCCGGTCATTATGGCTACCGGCCCGGAGGACTACCTGTTCAGGCCAGGCCGCGACAACGAGAACGTCAGCCAGCTCTCGGCGTATCTCCGCCGGGTAACACCTAGTACATCGCCGGATATGGTGCCGGATACCCGCAGGCTGCGCAATACGTGGATTATCGACCGCATTGCAGCCGGAGTTCCCGCTGATGTGCTGTGTGCTGCGGCAGGACTGAAGTCCTTGCACCAGTTTGAGGACTACGTGGTCGAGGCCGGAGCTAACCGCCGCCATGCCTACCGGATTCTTTTGGCCGGAGGATCGACTCATGGCACCCCAGGTGGAGGCCTGTACGTGCTGTAGCTCGGCTCACGGAGACTTCCTGAGCTATCCCTAGCGATTGCGGATATGCAAAGTTGGATTGCGGATACGCAAAACTCGCCTCATGGCGCTCAGACCGCACCAGGGACGAACCACCCTGTGACCTGCGGGTTTACTCATGGTCTGAGGTAAGAAGGCACCGCCACCTATTTCGTGGTGTAGGTGTGCTCACCTCGTGAGCCATGAACGACACCCATGTAACTCACACCCGCCTTACCAGTGTCGGAAACATGCAGTTTCCAACCCTCGGGTCACTGACTGCCGTATCGGTTGCTGCGATGGCGCGGCCACAAGGGCTTGCCTGTGGTGACCTCGATATTGGCAATGACACGTCCCGTCGGGATCATCTCGCCGCGGATGATTCGGGTGATGGTGGAGGTGGGGATACCGCAGGCCTCGGCCAAGTCTTTGGCACTGGGATAGCTCCCGTCCAGGGTGAGTTTCTGGACGTTGCGGGCAAAGTCCTGCAATTTCCGCATGACCGGATCGTGGGCCTCGATATGGGCATTAGGCCAGTTGGCGTAACGCCTGACCGGAGCCTCGGCGGGAAGGTCGGAAGCCACGAGACCACTTCCTTTGAACAAGAAGAAAAAGACGAACCACCTAAGTCTAAATACAATGAGGTCTACGCTGTGATCGACACACTGACGACACGCGGATTACTGCCACCTACAACTCCTACCGTTGAGCGCAACCGCAAGCGCGTGCTCGCCACGTACTTTTGCTACATGCGCGACCGCTGGTACGACGACATCTCCGTGGACGGCTGTATCTACCTGCTGCGCGATGGCGGAAAGATCCGCACCTACTTACAAGCCCGTACAGCGGATTTATCCAAATCCAGCCTCAATGCCACCCGCCGCATCCTCAACCGCTGCGCAAGCCATGTCATTGGCCAAGAAGGCGCGCTGGAGTGGGCAGAAGAATTACCGGAGGTCTTTTACCCGGCAGCTACGGCTCCGCGCCGCGCCTACAACGCCAGCGAACTTATCCGAATCGACGACTGGGTTCACTCCCGCCCCCGCCGCGAGTCGCGGCGCGTGGCCTGCATCATCGTGTCACTGGCTTTAGGTGCTGGCATGTCCACCGAGGAAATCTATCACTGCCGTTATGGCGACTTCACCGACTTTGGCACAGTGCTGGCGGTTCATGCACGCGGTGGTCGTGGGCTAAAGCCGCGTACCGTTCCGCTGACTGCACCTTTCGACGACCTCATGCGCCAAGTGCTGCATGGCGTGGGCGACGACCGTAGAGACGAACCACTGGTAAAACCCAACTCGGCGCGCCGCCGCAACGATGCCACAGGCCCACACCTGATTGCTGACTTCATCCACAAGCCCAGCCAGAACCCATCGAGTACCGGCCTTGCCCCGACACTGCCCAGGCTGCGCTATACCTGGATCGCTACTCATGCCGCTAACCATCTGGTCTATGCCACCGGAAGCATCCAGCCCTTCCAGGACACGTTTCACCACATGATCGTTGAATCTGGCGCGCTCACCGAGACCGAATACCGTGAGTGGATCAGCGGCAACAGGGACGAACCAGACTACCCGCCGCTTCGAGTCGTCGAACCGAGAGCAGGAGGCGAAGTCTAGGTGGCCCACTTCAACACCACACCCACCCCGCTGCTTCGCCTGGATGGAGCCAGCGTTTCCTGGGCATTGACCATCATCGACCGCACCGACATCTGCCACCATCTTGACACCTGGAGGCGAGTAGACGGCTACGACCCCGCCAAAGGAGGCAGGCCTAAATCCGTTAACGACCGCACCATCCTTGCGCTCTACCTGATTCTGGCGCGTTCTGGTCAACCCATGCATTTGACCACCATGACGACGCTCCTGGCCTCGCCTGATACGACAGACAAGGCTTTAGAACTCCTTAACCTGCCCAGCCGCGATAAGGCACGACGGGTAGGTGACTTTTACGCAACCCAGCACAGCAACTGGTACTACCGCCTGTGGCGTGCGCTGCACAGCTTCCTTGATGTCGTTGACCCATTCGACAACATCCCGCACCGCGCCAGGCTTACCCGTGCTGAATTCAACCGGCTGATGGACGAACAAGACCCTGAGCGCCGCGAGGAAAAATGGCAGCGCGCCACCTACGTGTTCAATGAGCTAGTTATGGCAAGTACCGAGGACATGCCCGAAGAATACCGAGCCAACTGGCAGGGAGACCTCACCCTAGACGGAACACTTATTCCAGGCGTGCGCCGTGGCAACAACCGATGGACGAACCGACCGGACGATCTCATGTCCTCCGAGCCGGAGGCAGGCTGGTACTCCCGTGACGAGCGACAAGAAACACATGGCGAATCAAAGCGAAAGCGAAACGCCAAGCATGTGTGGGGTTGGGAGGCCACACTTGTTGCCGGAGTCATCCGCGACCAAGGCCCATATGCACAGCCACACCTGATTATGGGCATGGCCTTCGACCGGCCCAGCCACAACCCTGCGATCCGTGGGTTGGAAGCCATGCGGCATTTAACGGATGATCCTGAGACACCTAAGGGCACAGTGGTGGGCGATCGTGCTTACTTCGCGGTGGCTAAGACCGGACCTGACCCCTGTTTGGTAGACACCTGATATC
>NZ_KV788562.1:0-7139 GCF_001807315.1 Corynebacterium sp. HMSC06D04 | reverse complement strand
CTGAGGTAGGAACTAAACCCAGGACGCTTCACTTCTCCGGGGGTTTTGAGGCATTTAGCTGGCGACTTCTTGGCGTGCTGTTCTCTGGATACAACGCTAGATGTGAAAGCAATCGGTATAGCAGTTGCGGGGATTGTGGGAGTGACGCTGCTCGTAGTTTCGGCTGCGGCTTTGCTTAGGCACCGAAGAAAGCTGTACATGGCAGCTTTGCTTTTAGGACTTCTGGCTATCGTAGGTTCTACGTTTTGGGCTCAGAAACTTACAGAATTTGGCCTTGTACAAAGGGACTCTGCGCAGATTGTCTGTGTTTCGGATGTCTGCGCTTGGCCGGAGGTCCCAAAAGAAAACATATTACTGAACATCCAAGCGCGGGAAGCCTTCTCTAAAATAGTGCCAGCTGAGTGGGGAGATTTCTCAAATCGACCGGTGGTGTGGGGAGATTTTTCAGAAGATCACTTAAGCCTAAGTAGCCAACCAACTCTGGAAGGAGTCGTTGGAGAGTTTGTGGATCAAGTTGGAACTGCGGAATTGATTCGTGCAAATGCGCAAATTTGTGGAATTCCGGCGAAAGATTTGGGAATTTCGGTTAGTGGCCTCCCTTGGGATCCTAACCGACAAGTTGACGTAAGCGATGTTGTTCAACGTATCGAGCAGTCGACCTGTAGAGTTAGCGGTTAGCCTGTGAAATCATTTGCGTTCTTGTACTTCCATGGTCACAGAATTTTTGTGGTCTTGCTGATGATGTTGTTTATTGGTTTAGCTCTATCCTTCTCTGAAGGCTGGCTGCTAAGAATTCCCTGGCTTAGCGGTACTGCAGGGGTGAATGTAGGTACCATATGTTCATTTGCTTATGCGGCGTTGCCAGTAACTTTGTTCCGTAATCAGCTTTCCAAGCTAGAAGCTCGTTCTCCAAGGAAGTGGTTAGTCGTAGACAGCACGCTTCTCGTTGTCTTGTGGAGCGTCCCTTGGGTATTTTCCCTGACCGGCGTAGGAAGCGTCAGGTTTGCTTATGTATCCACCGTCCTTATGGGAATAACATTTTTCGCAGGCAAATATTTGAACGTGGATACACTCGCATTGTTGCTTATAGCGCAACTCGTCT
The DNA here is from genome assembly GCF_001807315.1 of Corynebacterium sp. HMSC06D04. Taxonomy (NCBI): domain Bacteria; kingdom Bacillati; phylum Actinomycetota; class Actinomycetes; order Mycobacteriales; family Corynebacteriaceae; genus Corynebacterium; species Corynebacterium sp. HMSC06D04. The sequence goes on along the minus strand of NZ_KV788562.1, from coordinate 6,037 downwards.
TGCAAACGGCTCTTTGGCTATCGGCATCCGAAACGAAATGGCGTTTTGTTCTTTTTGCTCTTGCTGTCCCGCCAGGCCATGTCCCACTTTTAATAAGTGGCCTTTCGCTCCTTGTGAGTATTCCTTCTTTGCACAAATTCAAACAGGCTGGAGCTTAGTCAGTGCCGGCAGGCTAGAGCTGCTCCTTTCCCTGTCTAGGGGCTAGGGGGAGCTCATGCTCAATCTAGTCAGACCTTTGAAGTGTCGCTGAAGATTCGCATGATGTGTTGGTTGGGGGGCGTTAGCTCTTAACCAGCTTGCGAATAGCCGTCATGGCTTCCTCGAGCTTTTCCTGGGCCACTTGACCATCCTCGGCGGCGGCACCGGCTACGCAGTGCTCAATATGGTCTTCGAGTAAGGCCAAAGAGACATTTTCTAGCGCGGAGGTTACTGCGGAGATCTGCGTGATGATGTCAATGCAGTATTTGTCTTCTTCGATCATGCGGTGGATGCCGCGCGTTTGCCCCTCGATGCGCTTCAAACGCGCCAAATACCTCGCTTTGTTTTTGCTATCCGCGTTATACCCGTGCGCGTGAGGCTCATGGCAGGCGCAGGTATGTTGCTGGTCAGACATGGTTTTCTGCGTTCATCTAGGGGTTCCTTTCGGGGCGATTTTGTAACGCGCGATTACTCCAGTATATTTTTAAGACGTTGCTCCAAGGCAATGGGCCCCCATCGTCTAGCGGCCTAGGACACCGCCCTTTCACGGCGGCGGCACGGGTTCGAATCCCGTTGGGGGTACGAAGCTTCTTGCTTCATGCCGACCTTTTAAAGGTCAAAATTCAATATGGCCCTGTGGCGCAGTTGGTTAGCGCGCCGCCCTGTCACGGCGGAGGTCGCGGGTTCAAGTCCCGTCAGGGTCGCCATATTGATAAGCCGGTTCCAGTGATGGAGCCGGCTTTTTCTTTTGCTTTCTTTCGTTTAAGTCCCCGCTCGAGATCTACTGGGGCCATCACTGTGTAGGGGTGAGTTGGGGTGGGGGAGTTGTTTCACCGGGGCGGGGCTTAGAGGCGCGGCGCGTGCTTCAAAAACGTCTTTATGGCGACGTAGAGGGCCGCTGAAGCCGTGAGGTGTGGCTCGGCTCGAAGAGGCGGCGTCGGCAAGCGCACGCGCCTTTACAGCGCCTTATATGGCTTGGCCTGAAATCTTTGCGTGTGCGCCTGCCTATATTTTGCGTTGCCTCATGCGGCCTTTTGAAAAACTGGTGCGCAAGAGTAGAGAAAACCGCAGTTAAACTGCAGATTTGTTTGATTTCAGCAACGTTGTGTAAAGTAACTATCCGTGCCCAATGAGGTACGAAAAATTGAAAAATGGCCCTGTGGCGCAGTTGGTTAGCGCGCCGCCCTGTCACGGCGGAGGTCGCGGGTTCAAGTCCCGTCAGGGTCGCCGAAGTCACTTGTGGCTTCTGGCCAGATAGCTCAGTCGGTAGAGCACACGCCTGAAAAGTGTGGGGTCGCCAGTTCGATCCTGGCTCTGGCCACAAATCAACCCCCTTCTGTAGAAGGGGGTTCTTTTGGTTTGCAGAAATGGTTTAATGGGCCACATGACTACTTCTGTTGCACACCAAACTGACGCCTCCCGTTTCGTAATTGCCGTCGATGGGGAAGAGGCCGGCTTCGCGGAGTACGTCGACACTGCAGAAACCCGCGATTTCCACCACACCGTGGTCCACGAGGGCTTCCAAGGCCAAGGCCTGTCCAAACCGCTCATCAAGGCCGCTCTGGAGGATGAATCCACCGCCGGCAAGCGCGTCATCGCCAGCTGTTCTGCCGTCGCGAGCTTCATCGAGAAGAACCCGGAATACCAGCACCTGCTCGAGAACTAAAACCTAAAAGTGGGCCCCACGTTCGTGTGGGGCCCACTTTGCCGCGCTTGGCGACGTCGCAAAGCAACAGCTAGATGTAATAGTCGGGGTCGACGAGCTTGATGCGCTCTTCCTTCTTACGCGGACGGTTCTTTGCTGGAATACCAATAGCAATGTGCTCTGCAGGCACATCCTTGGTGACAACTGCGTTTGCGCCAATAGCAGAGCCTTCACCGATGGTGATGGGGCCTAACACCTTGGCGCCAGCGCCAATCGTGACGTTGTCTTGGACAGTGGGGTGGCGCTTGGTTTGGGTGAGCACCTGGCCGCCCAACGTGACGCCGTGATAGATCATCACGCCCTCGCCGATTTCGGCGGTCTCACCAATGACGATTCCCATGCCATGGTCGATGAAGAACCGACGTCCAATGGTGGCTCCAGGGTGGATTTCGATTCCGGTCCAGAAGCGATTGATTTGCGCAAGGATGCGCGCAGGGCCGCGCCAACCGCGCTTCCACATCCAATGACAGATGCGGTGCACCCAGATGGCATGCAGGCCAGAGTAGACTATGGCGTTCTCCACATCTCCTCGGGCCGCGGGATCATGGTCACGGGCATTCGCCAAATCCTCGCGAATCATCTTTAGGACGTTCATGTGGTACATACTACTGGCAAAGAAAAAGCACCCACCAACAAGATGGGTGCTTTTCATTCAAACGACAGGAAAATTATGCCTCGCGGATGTCCTCAAACAGGACGGTGGAGACATAACGCTCACCAAAGTCCGGCAGAACCGCAACGATGGTCTTGCCCTCAAACTCTGGGCGAGCAGCCAGCTTGAGTGCTGCGGAGATGTTTGCGCCGGCGGAAATGCCCACCAGTAGGCCTTCCTCGGTAGCTAGCTTGCGGGAGGTCTCAATTGCCTCTTCGTTGGTGGCGGTCATGACCTCGTCGAGCAGCTCGCGGTCTAGTACCTCTGGGACGAAGTTTGCGCCGATGCCCTGAATCTTGTGCGGGCCAGCGTGGCCTTCAGACAAAACAGGGGAGTCAGCCGGCTCGACGGCAACTAGGTGGAGGTCGGCATTCTTGGACTTCAGGTAGCGACCAACACCGGTGACGGTGCCGCCGGTGCCGACGCCGGCGACGAAAGCATCAACCTTGCCTTCGGCGTCGTTCCAGATCTCTGGGCCGGTGGTTGCCTCGTGGATCTTCGGGTTTGCCTCGTTGGCGAACTGGGAAGCCAGGATGGCGTTGTCGTTGTTGGCGATGATCTCATTCGCCTTGTCGACGGCGCCCTTCATGCCGGCTGCACCTGGGGTCAGGACGATCTCTGCGCCATAAGCACGCAGCAGCACCTTGCGCTCGTTGGACATGGTCTCCGGCATGGTGAGGATGACCTTGTAGCCAAGGGTGGCGCCAGCGAAGGCGAGCGCGATGCCGGTGTTGCCGGAGGTGGCCTCGACGATGGTGCCGCCCGGCTTGAGCTCGCCGGCTTCTACCGCGGCGTCGATAATAGCCTTGCCAATGCGGTCCTTAACGGAGTTAGCAGGGTTGAAGGATTCGACCTTCACCAGCACCTCTGCGCCGAGGCCCTCCGTCAGGCGGTTCAGGCGAACCAGTGGGGTATTGCCGATGGTTTCCAGAATGTTGTTGTAGACAGCCACTTTGAGGACTCCTTGGAAAATATCTTCGTGCGTACCCTAGCTACTGTACACCACGCTACTAGACAAAGCGGTACATAACTCCTGAACCGATCATTCGGGCACTGGCTGTGGGATTTGGATCGCGCTTTGGCAGTAAGGCGATTTATTCTTACCCCCATTGGCCGGTTATACTGCGGGGAACGTGTTCTTTTACCCCCGAATTGCATGGTGGGTATGGGTGCACCTACTGGTTACCCCCAACTAGGAGAGAGATTCTCATGGAGCCGCATCGCCTCAAAGATGACGACGAAGCCGTACGCGCCGCACTGTCTTCCCTGAAGACCGCAACCGGCATTCCCGTCACGATGTACGGAACCCTGCTTCCCGATAATCGTCTGCAGATCACCCAGTGGGTCGGCCTGCGCACGCCGGCTTTGCAAAACCTGATCAGTGACGCCGGAGTCGGAGTGGGCGGCCGTGTTGTCAGCACGCGCCGTGCAGTAGGTGTTTCGGACTACGCTCGTGCGACCACCATTTCGCATGAAAATGACCGCTACATCCAGGACGAAGGTCTGCACTCCATCGTGGCTGTTCCGGTCACGGTGCAGCGTGAGATCCGCGGTGTCCTTTACGTCGGCGTTCACTCTCCAGTGCGTTTGGGAGACAAGGTTATTGAGGAAGTAACCATGACCGCCCGTTGTCTGGAGCAGGATTTGGCGGTTAATTCCGCGATGCGCCGCGCCGATGGCGGTAAGGGCGGCGCTGCCCGCGGCCACGTCATGAATGGCGCGGAGTGGGAGCAGGTGCGCTCCACGCACTCCAAGCTGCGAATGTTGGCTAACCGCGTAGACGACGAGGATCTGCGCAAGGAACTTGAGGCTTTGTGCGATCAGATGGTTTCTCCGGTCCGCGTTAAGCAGTCTACGAAGCTTTCCGCCCGTGAGCTTGATGTCCTGTCTTGCGTGGCGCTTGGCCACACCAACGTAGAGGCGGCTGAGGAAATGGGCATCGGTGCAGAGACCGTGAAGTCCTATCTACGCTCCGTGATGCGCAAACTCGGTGCGCATACCCGTTACGAAGCGGTCAATGCCGCTCGCCGTATCGGCGCATTGCCCTGATATACATGGTTCTTCTACCCGGATGCCCCTGAAACTTGCAGAAGTTTTTCAGGGGCATCCGGTAGTTTAGGAAGATGTGAAAGACCAATTTATTGTCTCTGGTGGTGCACGGCTCGAAGGCACGGTTGTGGTTGATGGCGCGAAAAACAGCGTCCTGAAGCTCATGGCCGCCTCGCTTTTGGCGGAAGGCACCACGACGTTGACCAACTGCCCGCAGATTCTCGACGTCCCGTTGATGCGCAAGGTTCTAGAAGGCCTAGGCTGCGAAGTAACTATCGACGGCGACGTCGTTACGATTACCGTCCCCGAAAAGCTCCACTCAAACGCGGACTTCGATGCCGTACGTCAGTTCCGCGCTTCTGTTTGCGTGCTGGGTCCGCTGACCTCTCGCTGCGGTCATGCGAAGATTGCCCTCCCCGGTGGCGATGCCATCGGTTCGCGCCCGCTGGATATGCACCAATCGGGTCTGGAGAAGATGGGTGCACGTACCCATATTGAGCATGGCGCGGTAGTAGCTGTGGCCGATGAGCTCCACGGCGCCAACATTCGCTTGGACTTCCCATCCGTCGGTGCAACCGAAAACATTCTTACCGCCGCTGTCCTCGCAGACGGTGAGACCGTCTTGCGTAATGCAGCCCGAGAGCCAGAGATCGTTGATCTGTGCATGATGCTCAAGGAGATGGGCGCAGATATCGAGGGCGAAGGCACCTCCACCATCACGATCCGCGGCGTAGAAAAGCTGCATCCCACCGAACACAGGGTAATCGGTGACCGCATTGTTGCCGGCACCTGGGCCTATGCTGCAGCGATGACGCAGGGGGATATCACCGTCGGCGGTATCGCGCCGCGTCACCTGCACCTGCCGCTGGAGAAGCTGAAGTCCGCTGGCGCCGAAATCGAAGATTATGACAACGGCTTTCGCGTTCGCATGAACGGCCGACCAACTGCGGTGGATTACCAAACGCTTCCATTCCCGGGTTTCCCAACTGACTTGCAGCCGATGGCGATTGGCCTTTCCGCCGTTGCCGAAGGCACCACGGTCATCACGGAGAACGTCTTCGAATCCCGCTTCCGTTTCGTGGATGAGATGCTCCGTCTCGGCGCCGATGCGCAGGTGGATGGCCACCACGTTGTTATTCGTGGTCAGCAGAGACTTTCTTCCACCCATGTTTGGAGCTCCGATATTCGTGCCGGCGCTGGGTTGGTGCTCTCCGCATTGTGCGCAGATGAAGTAACCACCGTTCACGATGTCTTCCACATCGATCGTGGCTACCCGAACTTCGTTGAGAATCTCTCGCGTTTGGGCGCCGACATCAAGCGCACGCAGGAGCCGGAGACGTACTAAGCGCTTTACGACGCCCTGTTTATCCCCAGTATGCACCTAAAAATGCGGTGTGTACTGGCGATTTGTGTTGTTTGTGGGGTGGGGGCTA
>NZ_KV788561.1:161891-166770 GCF_001807315.1 Corynebacterium sp. HMSC06D04 | reverse complement strand
ACGGAGTTGACAACCTATATAGGAACACCCCCCGACATCCCCAAGGCACCGCAAATACCCAGACGGCAAACGAGGATGGTAAATCCACGCACCACCTGCCCTACTGTTCCACTTCCACATCAGCGATTGCGACAAGGCTTGACCATTTAGGAACGCGGCCTGCCATTCAAACGGAGATCAGTACTCCGCGGCGGCACGAAAGGGCCAAATGGTGAGGTGCAGATGGTGAGTTCACCATTCAGCAACCCCACCAGTTAACAGCACCACCATCCGCAAAGGGTCGACCTCACCATTTGGACGTGACCTCACCATTTGGAGGCGGCGCCCGCACGGATTGCACTCAGGCCGCGCGATTCATGCTCGGCCCGAATAGTTTGCGCTCGGCCCGCGTGGCTCGCGGACGACCTGCGCGATTTGCAGGCCACCTTTCCGCTATTGACCTGCGGATTTTGCCGCTCTAGACAAGGCTGATAATGTTTTCCAACGGAGGATTCGACTAGCGGCCTATGTCACACGCCTGGAACGCGTGCGGGAGTCACATCCCTCAGGGGTTCAAATCCCCTATCCTCCGCCACGGGTCCCAGCTCTTCGGAGTTGGGACCATTTGCGTTTTCTTGAGTCCGGCTGGGTTGGCAGAGCAAAGGCGGAGCTAGGGGGACGAGGACTAAGGCGTTCGAGCGCCACTTTCTAGGCGCAGCAGCATCTCCTTCGCCTCCACGCCGCCGCGGTAGCCGCCGAGACTGCCGTCGCTGCGCAATACGCGGTGGCATGGCACGATAATCGGCACGGGGTTACGCGCACAGGCGCTGCCCACGGCGCGGACAGCCTTGGGGTTTGCGGCGGCGTCGGCAAGCTGGGCGTAGGTAGTGGTCGCGCCGTACGGAATGTCCGTCAGTAACCTTTGGACGCGCTGGCGAAAGCCCGAGGTGAGGGACTCATCGATGGGCACGCTGAAGGTGCGGCGCGCGCCTGCGAAGTACTCGTCTAGCTGTGCGGCAGCAAGAGTCAGCACCGGACTTGTGCCCATGGTTGCCGGACCGATCTTGTTGTTGAGGAGCGCCAAGACTTCCGCGGACTCTTCGCACGCGAAGGCCAGATAGACCACACCCCGCTCAGTCGCCGCCACGAGGAGTTCGCCCACAGGCGAGTCGACGTAACGATAGGTAACTGAGCGGGGTGTAGATGCCATGCCGGCGATTCTAGTTCGGTATTACATCAGCTTGGTCTCAGCGAGTGCTGCATCCAGCTTCGAGGTATAAGCATGCAGTGGCTTGTGCAGGACGATGCCGAGGAAGAACATCGGCAGCAGGAAGACCAGCAGCACCAGCAGCGAGAGCCAGTAATCAGCGTGATAGACGCCGCCGATTGCCGCGCGGAAGGCGCGAATCGTGTACGTTGCCGGCAACCACGGGCTAATGTTCTGGAACCACTCCGGCAAAAGCTGCAACGGATAAGCACCACCCGCACTGGAGACCTGAATGACCAACAAGAGCACGCCCAAAGCCTTACCGGCGTTGGCGAAGGAGACCACGAGCGTATAGATGATCATCATGAATACGGTCGAAGAGACCCAGGCCGCCAACCACAGCAACACCGGATGTGCCGGTTCTAGCTGCACGAAGAAGATAAGGCCAAGCGAAAGCAGCGTGGACTGGAAGAAGCCAATCAGCGCGAAGATGCCGAAGCGGCCAAAGAAGCGCTGCACCACGGTATAAGAGTCGCGGTTGCTGACGTCAGTACGCAACGTGACGGCCGTAAGAAGGCTACCTACCCACAGCGCCAGGGTGGTATACAGCGGCGCCATGCCCGCGCCAAAGGACGCCACCGGGTAGACCGGTTGGCGGTCCACCGAAACCGGCGAGGCGATAAAGCTTGCCAGGGCATCCGGGTTATTGCCCACCACCTTGGCTAGGCGCGAGAGATCGCCGGTATCGCGTGCGCGGTCGAGCTCATCTTTTAGCTCGCCGAAGCGGTCCGCATCCGAATCCAGCTCCTGAGCAAGGGTGCTCAGCGCATCCCGGGCGCCGGTCAGAGACTCGGTGTCCAAGCTGATACTGGAGCCCTGCGAGTCGATGTCACTGCCGATGCGCTGCAGGGAGTCTTGGAGCTTGCCCACAGAGGTGCGCAGCTGCGAGTCGCGGCTAGACTCGATCGCTTGCTGGGCGCGGTCGATGGAAGAAAAGTCCGGCTTCTGCGCACCCGGCGCATTCGCTGCGGCCACCAAGCGGGAGTGTACGGCCTCCTGTGCCGCAATGGCCTCGTCGAGGTTGCTGGTCAGCTGCGCGGCCTCAGCCGGCAGCACTGGCTTCACATCGCTATTTACGCGATCCCGCAGGCCTTTGTAGGCATCAATCTGGCCTTGCACCTGGCCTGCCAGCGTATTCAAGGTGGCCTGCATCGAGGCGCGCGAGGTATCTGCTGAATCGTATAGTTCGTCGATGCGCTGGCGTACTACATCGTAGCTATCGGCGGTCTGCGAAAGCGCCGCGTCGAGGGACTCCGTGGACAGGTTCAGATCTCCAGTTGGGCCCGACAGCGAAGGCCGCGGCGCATTGGCGATGCGCTGTGCGCTTTCTACGAGCGGCACCGAAGAATCCACCAGGCTGCCCATCGAACGGGCCGTACGCGCGCCGGTGTGCAGCTGTGCTTCGATGCCATCGGCACGATCTTCAATGCGCTTCAACGTTGCCTTTGCGTCGGACTCGTTGAGGTATTCGTCGAGGGAGGAAATCAGGCCTAGGGAGACGTCGCCAAGCGTGTGTGTGAAAGACTCCGCGATTTGGGAGGAAACGCCCTCTGCGCCCTTATTCGTAATTTTCGGCGCCAGCGCGTTCTTCTTCTCGTTGGTGTACAGCGAGATTTCGGTCGGCTTGGAGCCTTCCGCATAAAAGGTCATCATGTCCGAGCTGAAGTGCTCCGGCAGCACGATGGAGGCGTAGTACTCGCCAGATTTCGTGCCGTCGATGGCGTCTTCAGCGTCGGTGATGACCCAATCCAACTTGTCATTTGCACGCAGCTCCGAGAGCACCTTCTCGCCTACGTTGACCGGAACCGGGAAGATGTCGCTTTTATAGCCGGTATCCTCGCTGGCCACGGCTACCTTCAGCTGGCCCGTGTTGGAGAAAGGATCCCAGCTGGCCAACACGTTGAACCAAGTAAACAGCAAAGGGATAACGACGAGGCCAAAGAGGATGACCGATGCCATGACGTTGCTAGTGGCACGGCGAAGATCATCGAAGAAAATTCCACCGATCTTTTTCATTATTTCTCCTCGCCTTTTTCGTTGAGAGTGCCTTCATTGTGCAAGACACCGTCTTGGAACTGCTCATCATCTGCCGGAGCCGAATGCACACCTTCACCGCGGGCGGCAACGGAGTGCTGGAGCTCTTCCTCGTTGAAGTCCACCAACTCGGTGGACTGCGCGAGGCTCTTGCGCAGGTACTCGAGGGTGACCACGATGCCCAAGATAACTAGGCACCACAGCGTCCAAATGCCCAACAACAATGGTTTCTGCGAAGGCACAAGCGCAGCCACGATGCCGAGCACCACCATGCCCACAACGCCAAGTACTGCAGCCACGCGGATCCAGTGCCTGTAATCGTGCTTGCGTTTTTCCAAATCAGCTGCGAATTCCTCACGGCCTTGCAGTGCCTTCAGGACATCGGCGAAGCGGTAACCATCGCCGACGATCTGGACGTTTTCTGCCGCGATGAGATCGGTCTTGGCCAGCTCGCGGTTAAAGAGCAAGTTAAAGTGCGCGAAGCTGCGACGCCCCAACAAGCCCAAGGCGAAAGCCACTACGAACATCAAGGCCAGCACGGACATGAACTTGAGATAGTGCAGACCATAGAAGCCGCCGATGGTCTCGCGCATGGCGTCGATGCCATATGAGAATGGCAGAAGCGGGTAGATGGAACGGAAGAAGTTCGGCATCAGCTCAATCGGGTACAGGCCGGAGGCACCCGGAATCTGTACGATAACCAGCACCACTGCAAGGCCACGGCCCACGTGACCAAGGGCCGTCGACAGCGCGTAGATGATGCTGAGATAAGCCAGCGCGATGAGCACGCCGGTGGCAACGAATGCGACTGGATTTACTGTCTGCACGCCCACGACCAAGTCACCCACGGTGACAATTACAGCCTGCACCATCGCCATCACGGCCATGAGCAGGAAACGGCCTAGATAAGCTTGGCCCACCGTGAGCCGCTTAAAGCCTTCGAGATCCACCTCCACGCGGAAGATGACCACGAGCACGAAGGCACCGATCCACAGCGAGAGGTTCGTAAACAGCGAGGCCATCGCGGAACCGTAGGAGCCCACCGGATAGACTGGCGCGCTCTTCACCTCAACGGGATCAGCGAAGAAGGAACCAATCTCATCGGAGTTCAGGCCGGTGATGGTCTGCAGTTCCTTGGTCCGCGAGTGAGCGGTGATGGCGCGGACGTCGTCACGCGCGCCCTCCACACCATCTGCCAGGGAGGCAAGATCTGAATCGAAGGAACCAAGTGCGTCCTGGGTTGCGCCAAGCTGCTTGCCGACGCCGTCCAGCAAGTTCTGTGCTTCCTCCATCGTCGCCTTTTGGGTGTCCAGCGAAGCCGAGAACGCACCGACCTTGGAGCTTAGGTTGCTCATCGCGCGATTAATCTCCGGCACAGACTTATCGACTGTGTCCGAGAGAACCTGGGAGGTCTTCTTCGTATCCTGCGCCGCCTGATTGACCGCATCCGCCGTGGACTTCACGGACTTGGCGGTCTCATTGCTGTCATTGCTGAGTGCCTGGAGATTACCCAGCAGCTGCTTATTCGCAGCGTTGCCCTCCTCCAAAGTGGCAATTGCATCATTGAGCGGGCCCGCCACACCCGGAGCTACGGCGGGG
>NZ_KV788561.1:101291-161871 GCF_001807315.1 Corynebacterium sp. HMSC06D04 | reverse complement strand
CCCCGCCACACCCGGAGCTACGGCGGGCGAATTAACGACATCGCGCAGCTGCCGGATGGATTCATCCCCGGCGGCAATAGCATCGTTGGTTTGCTGGGTCGCGGAGTCAAAACGGGAGTTTGCTTGGTCGAGCTGCGCAGTAATATCCGCGACGGATTCCTGGGCCCGCGCGGTCCCTTGCGCGACGCCGGTTGAGCCCTCGACGAAAGCCGAGGTCAGGGAATCGGTATAGCCGGTGACGTCGCCTTGTGCGCTGGCGATGACATCCTGGACGTCGCCAAGTGCGGCTTGTGCATCCGTCATAGCCTGCTCAACATCGCGCACCGTCTGCTTGGCATTTTGCATCTTGACCTGCGAGTTGCCAAGCTTATCGCCAACCTCACGCAAATCCGCACGCGCGGACTCGATGTTATTAGCCGCCTTGTCGAAGGCACCCTCCGAACTCTGGCGAGAGCGCTGCAGCCGGTCTTCGAACTTATTGCCCTCATCGCGCACCGAGGAGGCCGCTGCCTCTGCCACCTGCTGCTTGAATGCAGAGGTGATCTGCTCGTCCAAGCTAGATGCGGCGCTGTCGGTGATCTTGGGCGCGATTGCGCTGGCCTTCTCATTGACGCGGTACTCCAACGTTGGCTGCGCATATTGGCCATGCAGCGCGCCTAGAAGATCCGAGCTGAAATTCTCCGGGATGGTCACCGTGGCGAAGGTCTCCCCGCGCTCCAAGGAGCGCTCGGCTTCTTCAGCGTCAAGGAATTGCCAGCCCAGCTGGTGATTGTCGTGCAGCTGCTCCGTGACTTGCTTGCCGACGTCGATATGACCGGTGACATCAGAAGATCCGCCCTTGTCCTCATTGACAACGGCGACCTTAATATTTTCGGTTGCTCCGTATGGGTCCCAGAATGCCGCGATGTTGACCCACGAATAAAGCGCGGGCGTAATGACCAAACCGATGAGAATGATCCACGACTTTTTGGTGCGCCCAAGACGGGCAATATCTCTTAGAAAAATTTGCCAAGCATAACGCACGCTGAACATACTACTTAAGCTTTCGGACATGGCGTTAACCAGCACCTTTATTGTTCAACGAACGAAAGTAGTTCATTTTAGAAACTATTCATTTCAAGCTGCGGGCCGACGGTTTTATACAGCTTTCCTTCCCCGGACGAGGGCTTGAGCAAACTTGGGACATCGGAGTTATTTCCCGAGCTTCTCGGCCTAAACGGAACCCGCACTATCACTTACGCTTTCGAGACTCGCCTTAGCACGCAAAAGGCACAGCCTTTCAACACCGCGATCTATAGACCACCTTTAAACCACTTTGTTAAATATGTCACTCACCATATATACGAGGCCTAAAGAACTACATAAAGCTTTTACTCACCCCGCAACCCCCACACCGTGGGGAATATTCTCCCCCAAGAGCCAAACATGTCGAGACAAGGGTTTAGAGTAAGTGGAGCTTTGCGCTGTGACTGCCCTTCATTTTTTAAAGCAGCGCGAGAGATGTCCGTTTCCGCCCCCTTGATTGATGTTTCCCTATAGGAGAATTCCGGATGCCAAGACCGGTTGATTCACATACCTCTTACGTGCCCGCAATCGACGGCCTGCGTACCATCGCTGTGCTCAGCGTCGTGGCGTATCACCTAGACCCGGCCTGGCTGCCCGGCGGCTACTTGGGCGTCGGTATGTTCTTTACGCTCTCTGGCTACCTCATTACTGCCAACCTTATGCGCAGCCACCTGCGCGGCAAGGGCCTTGGCCTGCCTACCTTCTGGCTGCGCCGCTTCCGTCGCCTCGTGCCGGCAGTCGTTCTCATGCTGGTCGCCGTAGTATTGCTGACGATCTTCTTCGATCTCCCCAAGCTCGGCGAGACCAGCGGCCATGCGCTCAGCGCGCTGTTCTACGTCAACAACTGGCATGTCATCTTGGAGGGCCAGTCCTACTTTGACCGCTTTGCCGGCCACGCACCGCTGGACCACATGTGGTCGCTGTCGGTGGAAGAGCAGTTCTACCTATTCTGGCCGCTGGTGTTGTTTGTGCTGCTCAAGCTCACCCGTGGCAAGCGCAAGCCGCTTCTTATTTCCACGCTGGTGCTTGCCGCACTGTCCTTCGGGTGGATGGCCTTCCTGTTCAACACCGGCGCCGATGCCACCCGCGTCTACGAGGGCACCGATACCCGTGCCGGCGGGATTCTGCTTGGCGCTGCCCTCGCTATCGCACTGACCAAGCAGCGCGGCTACCGTATCCCGCCGCGGGCACTTACCATCCCGGCTTCCATTCTCGGTCTGGTTGGTATTGGCCTGCTCTTCTGGTTGCTGCCGGACTACTCGCCGCACCTATACAACTGGGGCCTTATCGCTCTTTCCATCGCCACCGTCGCGGTCATCGCCGCGGCCCTGGATCAGCACAGCCTCCTCTCGCGCTTCTTCGCGCTGGCACCACTGCGCTGGATCGGTGAGCGTTCCTACGGTATCTACCTCTGGCACCTGCCCGCCATCGTGTTCATTCCAGACTGGTCCGTAGCGCACCCCATCTTGGTCACCGTGATCTCCATCCTCCTCGCGGCCATTTCTTGGGCGTTAGTTGAGGACCCGATCCGCCGCAACGGCGTCGTCGAGCCGGTGAAGAATTGGTGGGCGAAGCGCAAGAGCATCGGCATGCCGCGCCTTGGCCTTACCGTTCCAGCCACGCTTATGGCGGCCGTGATTGCAATGGGCATTCCGGCCGCATGGAACGATTCACTGGGCCAGGAAGAAACCCCAGGCTCCCAGCAGATGGGCTTGAAGGTCGGTGGAGGCGGACCCAAGAAGGACACCGCGGCTGCGGCGCCAGCACCTCATGCGTCTTCTAGCGCGGCCCCGAGCTCCGCTGCCCCAGATCCGAACCAGAAGGGCAAGACGCGCTGCACCACCATCATCCACGTCGGTGACTCCACCTCCATCGGCATGTTCTCCGATGACTACGTCTCCGATCCTTCGCTCAATGCCCAGGTGACCTACAAGAACGTCGGCGCTCAAGAAGTCGTCGCGGACGTCACCGGCGCCCGCTCCACCGTTGAGGCCCTCGAGGGGGATCCAACCATCCTCGATTCCGTTAATCAGCTGTTACGGCAGGGCTACGGCGAGGGCGATTGCTGGGTCATCGGCGCTGGTGTGAACGACGCCGCAAACCGCGCCGTGGGCGGTTCCGGCGAGGAAGACTGGCGTGTGGACCAGATCATGCAGGTGCTTGGCAAAGCCCGCGTGATGTGGCCGACTGCCAAGACCAACCTGGATTCCGGTGCTTACGCCAACGCCAACATGGCGCCTTTCAACGAGGCCCTGCTCAAAGCGCGTGACCGTTACCCGAACTTGGTGGTCTATGACTGGGCTGCCGATGCCCGGACCGAGTGGTTCTTGGAGGGCGATGACGTCCACTACAACACCGGTGGCAACGAGAAGCGCGCGGAGTACTTCTCCAAGGCAATCGCCAAGGCATTCCCTGCTGACGGCTCCAAGCCGGACAAGCAGATCGTGGCCGTGGACTCTCAGCCCACGCAATAAGAAGCTTCTTAAAAGCGCTCGTTAGAAGGCCGGTGGCTCGTAGCCATCGGCCTTTAACCATTCAATATGAGGTGGGGTGTTGTGGCCCCACTCATTGCGGGTCCACACAAAAGCCTCTTCTACTTCTGCTTCCGAGTAGCCGCCATCGCGCAGATAGGCCTTGAAACCGTTTTTGCCCGGCTCCTTAATCCACAGCCAGATATAGTCCAGCACACTGTGATCCCCCAGCAAGTCCTGCAGAGACTCCGGCAGGTATTCACGCTCGGCGCGCACGCGGGCTTCTAGGTCCTCGTCGAAGAAGTCGTACAGATAATCCATACTGTCTTCCAGCTGGGCATATTCGAGTGCATTCATGTTTTTACTCCTTGTGGCCCCAGCCTAGTGGGCCTTGGTTCCCAGGGTCATGCGGTCTACTTCCTCGAGTACTTCATCCACGATCATCGGGTTGAAGTTGCGGTCACGGCGCAGGCGAAGCAGCTCCTGTTGGGCGCCTGCCAAGGCAACCCGGCGCGCCGCCAGCGCGACGTCGCGAGCTTTGATCGCCTTTTGCAGACGGGTGCTGGCATCGTCGCCGTCCTCGTCTTCACCAAGGCGATCCTCAAACCACTGCGAGATATTGGCGGCAATCTCTGGGTCCAATTCTTTGTATTTCCTCCGCATCGAAGCCACGCCAGCTTTGCGCGCACGCTTGGTGATTTCCGCGCGCATTTTGTCAGAAGCTGCCTGTGAATACGTGGTCAGATCCAGCTGACGCATGAGCCACGGCAGCAGGAGACCTGGCAGCACCATGGTCATCACCAGAACGGTCAGCGCGATAACGGAAAGTTCATCACTATAGGCAATGGCATCGCTCGGTATGGACAAAACCAGCGCGAGGGTGACCAGGCCACGCATGCCAGACCAAGCCATAAGCAGCACTTCCTGCAAGCGCAGCGGTGCAAGGCGTGGCTTTCCGCGCCGCAGATTGATGCGGTAGAAAAGCCACATCCATAGCAGCCGAACTACAAAGGCCACGAGGGAAAGCAGCACGCCAACGATGATCGAATGCCCCAGGTTGGTGCCCGCCTCGTGTACCGCACTGTTAACGGTCATGCCGATAAGGCCAAAGGCCACGCCCGTAAACAGCAGCTCGATGGTCTCCCAGAAGGATTGACCGGAAAGTCGGTCTTCGGCCTGAATCGACGCGCGCGAATGCAGCTCCACCGCGGCGATAACGACTGCAATAACACCAGAAGCATGGAGTTCTTCCGCAACTACATAGACGGCGAAGGGAATCACCCAGGTAAGCGCATTGCGGGCAACCACTTCATGAACTCGCGCGATGAACATGGAGGCAAGGCGTCCGCTGCCCCAGCCCAGCACACCCGCCACTGCTGCCGAGTAGAGGAAGTTCAAGATAGCATTCCCCCAGGTCATGGTGGAATCATCGGTCACCGCCACGAGTGCGAGGTGGAAAGCCACAATCGATGCCGCGTCGTTGAACAGGCCTTCAGTCTGCAGCGTGGAAATAATGCGGCGCGGGATACCCGCGGGCTCAGCCACTGCTTCCACCGCAACTGGGTCAGGCGGCGCGATAGCAGCGCCGATGAGAATCGCACCCGCCAGGCTGACTCCAGGCAAGAAGGCATAGGCAGTCATGCCCACGGTCAGCGTGGTGGCAACCACCAAGAGCACGGACAAGCTCAAGATAGTCACCCATTGCTCGCGGATTACACCCCAGGAGGTTCTACGCGCCAGTGCCCACAGCAAAGGCGGCAGGAAGACGGGCAGGATGAGATCGGTTGGAATCTCAAAGTCCGGCAGCCTCGGAATGAACATGGACAGTGCCGCCAGAATGGAAAGCAAAGCCGGCCAGGGAAGCCCGGTCTTATCCCCGACTGCCACCACAATCACGGTCAACAACATCAAACCAATGAGTACTAGCAGTACTTCCACAAAACTCACTCCACATACGCGCCGACTCTGCCCCTTGTAGCTTACCCTTTAAACAATAGTCTGGCCGGTATTAGTCCTGTGCGGCACCTCGGCGCCCATCGCTCCACTCATAAGGCTGAGTGCTCAGCGCCTCCGGCTGAAACTTTTCCAGTAGCTCGTGAGCGCTTGCTGCCGTATAGCCCAGCGAATGCGCCATCTGCCCCACCACCTGCTCCGGGGTATAAAACTCCAGCAACTGGCGCAGCGTTACCGCACCATCCCGTTTGGACAAGCGCTTGCCTTCCGCGTTGAGAACCAAGGGAACGTGAACAAACTCTGGCGCCGACTGGCCCAGCAAGCTCGCGAGATAAGCCTGCCGCGGGGCGGAGCTCAACAAATCATCGCCGCGGACTACCTGGTCGACTCCTTGGTAGATATCGTCTACCACCACCGCCAAGTTATAAGCCCAGTCCGTCTTTGGATTATCAATATCGGTAACCTGGCCGCCGCGCCGCAAGATGAAATCGTCGACGTCGCCTGTGTAATTGCCATGCAGCTTGTCCTGGATGGTGAACTGATTTGTTTCCGCACGCAGCCGCAGCGATGGCACGCGGCTTTGCGCGGCAAGCTCGCCGCGTTTTTGCGCTTTGGTTCCCTCATCAAGATAGCGGCAGGTGCCCGGATACTGCCCGGGGATGGCATGCGGGGCGCGCGCGGCTTCCTGAATGTCTTTGCGCGAACAGAAGCACTCATAGTACTGCAGCTTCTCCAAGGCCGCGCTGTAGGCGGCTTCCCTATCCTGCTGGTAGATGACCTCGCCATCCCAGTCGATTCCGAGCGTGGCCAGATCTTCCAATTGGCGCTGCGCTGCATCAAGCGAGGAGCGCTGCTTATCGATGTCCTCGATTCGCACCACAAAGCGCCGCCCTGAAGAACGCGCAAAAAGCCATGCCAGAAGGGCTGTGCGGAGGTTTCCGAAGTGGAGATCCCCCGAAGGGCTCGGGGCGTAGCGTCCAGCGTGGGTGTGAGAATCCATGGAATCTAGTGTACGAGCGAAATTTATATGTTCCTGCACTAAAATCTGCCCCATGCCTACCGATGTGACTTACCCTATTCTCGATGCTCAACGTGCCACCGCGCTTTTGGATATTGCGAAAAGCTACGACAACGACACCGCTTTTCCCGCAGCGGAATTAAAGGAAATCGGCGCACTTTTAAGCCAAGTCATCGGTGACGATAAATTCGTGGGCTCAGCTGAGGACGTAACGCCTACCGCTGACCTGCTCAATGCATTCATGCTCCTGCTTATCTGGCAGGACCCGTCCTCTCCCGCAGCGGCCCAGTCCGCGCTGCACATCGCAAGCCTCGGCGCCTTAGCTGGTAATCCGGCCATCACCAGCCGCGGCTTTAGGCTCGCGTCCCTTTACTACGATGCTTTGCAAGACTCCGAGAAGGCATGGGCATACGCCAAGAAAGCTGCCCAGGCAGGAGACGACGCCCAACTGATAAAGCTGCAGAACATCGCCGAGCAAGAGCGCGCCGCCGAGGAAGCACTAGCCGCCCAGCAAGCACAAGCAGCCGAAGCAGAAGAAACAGCAGAGCTAGAGCCAGAGGAACCGGAAGAGCGCGAGCGAACCGGCACCCTCGAAGAGCAGCTAAACGAGCTGCGTGACCGCCTCGAGATTGCCAAGCGTGAGAACGCCAAAGAGCACAGCGAGGAATTCGTCGACATCAACCGCCAAGTCCAGCTCGCTGCGTTCAGCGAGGAAGACTCGCTTCCGGCCTCCCCGATCAGCGCGGCGCCGAACCCTAGCACCGCCCTCGCGAAGGCGCTGTCTATCCTCCTCGAATCCGCTGTAGGCGCGCTGTGGGCGTGCCCTTCCTTCGCGACGCGCAGCCACGTGGCGAACAAGAGCAACGAGATCCTGCGAAAGTACCACCTCAGCCCCGAATATGCCACGCTGCCTGCGGGAATGCTGGCACGCTTTTACGCTGACGCGGCACGAAACAATACCGATACCACGAGCGAAACCGCAGCTGATTTCTACGGCCTTGCGGCTAAGGAATACTCCCGCAACGGCAATGAAGCCCGCGAGCTAGAAATGCTGCTGCGCAAGGTCGAGGTCTTCCTCATCGACAATGACCGCGATGAAGCGCACGACATCTTGGCTTCACGGTACGTCAACGCACTCAAGTACACGGAGCTGCCCATCGCCGCACGCTGGACCGTCTTGTTCTCCGAGACGCTGCGCACGGAGGCAGAAAACATGTTTAAGTCCACCCAGGTCCTGATGGACTTTCTAAGCCGCCACCCCATCGCCTCGGCGCGCAGCCCCCTAGATTTCAACGCCTTGGCTGAAGTCGTTGAGCTCTTGGGGGATCGCTATACCTCCGCGAACGATACTGTCACCGCACGTGAGAAGTACCGCGTGGCCTATGAGCTGTTTAATACGGCGAACAATCAGGAGGCACTCGCGGCATTGGCTAAGAAGGCTTAAAGCCGAACCATTCCTTGTTGCCTGGTAGCCACAGCAGCACGATGGTTACCATTGCTGCCAAGGAAATGGGCCAGACATGTGGCAACACGAGCATCAACACCACAATGGCAAGGATGACCGTCAGCCAGATTCGCGCTTTGTGCTGGGCATGCAGCGTATAGACCATGAGCACGCACAGCGCGAGCACCACGAGTGAAAGCCCCACGCCCAGCTCAGTGGCTAGGCGCTCGATGCGGTTCAAGTGTTCGGGAACGCGCTCGGAGGCCACGAGCTCGAATACGTAGTAGACGATGTAGGCCGAGATTCCCAGCACAAAAAGCGCAGCGATCTGTAGCGCCCACGGCGCCCGCCAGGCGGACATATCGGCGGCCCGGCGCGCCGCCTTCTGTTGGTCTGCAACCTGCCCATAGCGGTAGTCACTGACCGGCATCGCTGGGGAACCAAACTGTGCTCCGCCAGCACCGCTTTGGGAAGGAACCCCAAATTGCTGGTTTCCGTTGGGCGTACCGAAGGTCACTGGACATCCTTTCCTAATACGCCGTAGCCGCTAAGCAGCGTACGGATTGGGTCCAGCACGCGGAAAGGTGCGATGCCACTGCGTGCTAGGTGCCGGCCTGTCGGCGCCTCGCCTAGAGCGGAGACCGCGAAGTACCGGTATCCGTTCTTGCTGACGTTGGCGACCATGTTGATGAGGTCGAAGGCTTCCAGGTAGCGCAGCAAGGAGTCCACTTCCTGGTGCAGGACGTAGGAATCGTCGAAGTGGAAGTTCCAGCCGGTATCGCGGCGGAAGGCAGCGCCCGCGTTGCCCATGATCTTGGCCCACGGCGTATTCGGGTTATGCTCCAGTTTCTGCAGCGTATCGAACTTGGAGATGGTAACTGCCAGCGGCGGCGGGCACTCCGTTCCCATCAGCGTGATGAGGTTTTCCAGCACCTGCGTGGGCTCGGCACCGAGCTCACCAAAGTCCGGAACAAGTCCGTGCAGGTAGTCCCGGATTTGTCGCTCACGCAGCGGGTCAAACAGGAAGATAACCAGGTCGGCGTACTTGAAGAAGGACAGCGCCTCGCGGTCTTCTTCCCGCTCCGGCAGGTTCTCCAGGTCCTCGCCGGCAACGTCGCGGAAGACGAGATAATTGGTACGCATTACGCCTTCGGCATCTGGCCAACGGCCCAGATCAAAGATCAGCGGGTCACGCTGATAAGCATCGGTGGCCACGGCGCTCGGGGTGGGCTCCATGCTCTGCATTTCCTTAAAGAGCGGATTTTCGTACTTTTCCGCATAGCGCTGCGCCGTGGATTCATCGGCCGCCAGCACGGAGTGATCGTGCTTGTGCGCAAGCTGCTTGAGCTGCTTGACCATCACGGCGGTATACAGCGACTTGCCGGAGTTACGTGCACCGGCCATGGCCACGCAGTGGGTCACGGATTCCGTCCAGTCCGGCAACAGCTCGCGGTTGTTATAAGGGCTTTCGGTAGCGCCCTTTTCCAGTGGACGGAAAGTCCACGGGCATGCGGCGGTGCTGGTCATTAGTACTCCTCCTTGAGCATCGCTGCCGCTTCATCGGATAGGCGCGCAAGATCGCTGTTGAATGCGCTGCGCTGCTTATCGACGTCGTCTCGGTCAATCACCACGAAAGCCACCGGGTGCTCGCCTGCACTTGCGCGAGCGAGTTCAACCTCCTGCTCGGCAATCGGGCTAACCACAATCACCACGGCGGGCTTTTCACCGCTTAGCATCGCGGCAGTAGGGCTGTCGGTTACATAGATAAACAGCGAGGAAGATTCGTGTAAGTCATGTCCCTTCCACTGGCGGCGCCCCACGCGGTCAGCACCGGCATCGATAACACCAGTGATAAAGCTCTGCAGCTCGCTTACGGTATGGCCAGCGGTACGTTCCTGCCCATCGGTCGCGGTGAAGTTCGCGAAGGAATCCGCTAGGGCATTGATGTACTTCGCCACCAGCTCGATAGCACCATCGGAAGTATTGACCTGCATGGAAGCAGAGCTATCGATAACCGCGATGGCATCGGCCAGCTCAGCGTCATCAAGCGCCGCGCGGCGCATCTTAGAGCGGACCTCGCGCGCCGAATCGGTGATTCCTGCACCCTCGGAAGAACCAAAGGCCGAAAGACGCAGCTGCTGGTCCTCAACCTGCAGCTCGGCGAGACGCTCGGGGCTATCTTCCGCGCCGTCGATAAGCACGCGCGGGAAGCTCACGGTGTCCTCACCGTTGCTGATATTCAAACGAATCTCGCTGCGCAAACCAAAGGTGCCGAAGCCCTTCGGGCGCACCTGGATCGTCGCATCCTGTGTAACCGCATGCACGATGAGCAGCAGGTCATCTACGCGGGTGTAATCCACACCCTCGGGCACGATAGCGAGTTCAACCTGCGCGCCACCCGCACCGATTTCGAAAGCCTCGACGCGAATGGTGTCAGTGATTGTAAGGTGACGAGATTCCCCGTCTTTCAAAGTGTATTTAGCCATTGTCTTTAACTTTCCGTGAAACCGTGTGCTCGAATTATTTCTGCAAAAATCCCGCCCAAGTAACGTCCTAATTCACCAGTCGCCGCGCTCCGCCGTTCCTCAAGCTGGATAACAGGCGCAAATCTTTCGATAGTGAGTGCACGCGCTTGATCCAGCGACGCCGTGTCGATGCCGCCCAAAGCCTGCGAAACTAGGAAGTTATAATCGGCCGGAAAATATTTCACCCAAGAAGCCAATGCTGCCGCCAGCGCAAAGACCCGCGTTCCCTCGGGGAAGCAGGAAGGATGCAGCAGCGCAAAGTGAATAGCACGCCCCCGATGCTTCTCCAGGTAACCCATCCACCAAGCTGGATCGAAGTCTCGCAGCTGTTCCAGTTCATCTGAGGTAAGCCCCGGAAGGACGGCGTTCGCACCCGGCGCCGCAGGGGCCGCTGCAGCTGCTGCGGTCGGTGCAGGCTCCGTTTGCGCGATGCCTGGCGATGCCCCGTTTTCCTCGCCCCGTGGCGCAGATTGCGCACTTTCGCTGAAAGGGTTTACCTGCGACGCAGCCGACAAGTCTGCGGCAGCTGCGGCCGGCGACTCAGCCCATGGCTCGGCCACAGATTGTGCGGGTTCGTCAACAAAAGGCGAGTTCGCCTCTGGCTCTACTGCTGCCGGTGCTGGGGTCGGCGCCGACGCTATTTCCCCAGCGCCCTCGTAGGCGCTCAAGTCCGGCAGTGGCTCGCCCAGTTCGAAGATCACCGGATTGCCAGGAATAGCGCGGGCCTTGGTCAGCTCGGAAAGACGCAACTTTTCGGACTCAGGAACCACCACCATGGTCGAAGTTCCCAGTGGAAGCTCAGCTATGGCGGCTGGCTTTTCAAAGGTAGAGAATCCGAATCCCAGCTCGCCTACCTCGCGGGCTGCGGCAGCAACCCAAAAGGCCGCTTGGTTTTCGGGAGCCACCAAGATGACGAGAGTTTTCTTCTTCGAAGAAAGCACCTTCGCCATCGCTTCTACCAAGCGCGCGTTATAGGCGGCGTCGTTATGCGGCACTACGGACTTGAAGGGCGCTGGCAACGCGGCAGGGCTGCGGAATTCGCCGGCCAAGAAGTCGTCGATAAGCGCATCGCTAGCAAGCGGACCTTTACGCGAAATCTTTTCCGGGATCTCCACCTTGTCCACTTCAAAGATGGAAAAAGGCGTCGGCACATCCGGCGAATACAGAACGTCCGCCGGTGCGGGCGGCACTCCCCCGTCTGAAACCGCGGTGTAGGTAAAGACGTTGCCGCCGCGGCCCGTGGCGTCGATGCCGGCGGGAACGGAGACCATGGTGACCCATTGCTCGCCCTCCTCGGTCAGCGTGAATACCGCAGTGCGGCGCACCAGCTCCGCGCGCTCCTGAGCCGAAGGAAAGTCCGGGATAGGCGCACCGCTGTTCAAGCTCGTTGGGACAAAACTAACCAGCTCCTGCAGCTGCTCCTGGGAAATATCCCCGCTTACTGCGCCCACTCCCCAGCCGCCTGCCCGACCGTTGCCGCGCGAGAAGGATGCAAAGCTAAAAGCACCCGCCATTAATACTGCCCTCCTTGCTGGAAGTTCTGCGCGCCATCCTGCGGGGAAGGCAATGGGTCAAAGCGCAAGCGCTGGGCGACGCCGCTTTCTACCACGACCGTCCTATCAGTGGCATTGAACTGCGACGCCGAATCAGAATCGAAGCTGCCCTGCTGGCCCAAGCTGAAGTCGTGGCCGAAGTCAGGGTTGAAAGATTGCGCGGAAAAATCACCCGTAGCAAAGTCTTCGACCGCAAACAGGCGAACATAGCCGCCGTTCCAGGTTCGCTGGTCTAAGTCCACGATGAAATCAGGCTGCTCAAAAGTGCCCTGGTGCAGGCCCTGGCTGGTGTAGCGGTCCGTGTTCATGCCAGACAGCTTCAACGGCACACCATCCTCAGCAAACAGCGGCAGGCGCACCGGGTTATAAATCACCTGGCAAGAAAATGGGCGCCTATCGCCCATGTCCAGGCTGGACAGGTACACGCCAAGCTGCCGGGTGCTGAAGTCATAGTGGAAGTCATAAGTCACCGTGCGCAGGCCGGGGTATTCAATGACCTGTTCTCGGGCCTCAGTTCTTTTACCCGCAAACATGGCAAACGGGCGCAGGCGCACGACGTCACTGTGGCGCTCGAGTTTCAGGCGAATGCCGCCCTGCAACTCGTATTCCTCCTCGCGCACCGTGGTAGTGCCGCTGTTGGTCGTGCACTCCACCATCGTGGCGCCGCGCGGCCAGGTGAAGGAAATCAACTGGCTATCCACGCGCTCGATAAGCCGCACTTCATCCTCCCCGATGGGCAGCACACGCTGCAGAACGCGCGACTCACCGACCCATGCGTCGGCCTCGTTGAAGTTAACCGGGGTGACATAAACCTCGTACCAATCAGAAGGCCACGGCATCGTGGTGTTCTGCACGGAATCCGGTGGGGTTGCGCCTCGCGTTTCAGTCACGGCGTCGGCAAACGCGTTTTCCACATAAGACTTATCGATGGCCTTGGTGCGCAGCTCCGGACGTGGGGCGTGCGGGGTCAGATAAATCTTGACTTCGCCCGTCTTCGGCGAGTTCCACTCAATCTCGATGTTGTCGTGGCCATCGGAATTCTCCCGCTCACAGCGCGTAAGCGACATCTTCTCTAGCTCACTGGCTAACTTCACCGAATGCTGCACTACCGTCTCATTCGAGCTGGTCAACCTGCCATCTCGGAACTGCGCCTGGCCGAGCAAGGAGACAACCATGGTCTGGCCCGCCTCCTGCACACGGATGGTGGCCTTACGCCCACTGCTTTCGATGTCCTGCTCAAACCGCGGGGAAAGCAAGTCGCGCTCGGTGTCCTTGCATGCATAAACGACGGCGGCCTCATGGCCCTCCAGCAAGTCCCAAGAGACCTGGATTGCGCCCTTGATGGTGGTCACCTTGACGTTGACCGGCGGAAAGACCACTGCCGTCTCGCCCATAAACAGCGGCTGGCTGCTAATCGCTTCTCCCAGATCGGCTCCTTTATAAGCCCACACCGCATAGTGGCGCAGACCGGCCGCACCCGGATCCATGTCGCGGTAAGCGGTGCCGCGAGTGATCATCAATGTCTCGCCTGCTTCCGGCGAGGCAATCATCTCTCGGTCATCGGCAACGACGCGGTAGAAAACCAGTTCTCCCGGCTGCGCAGAAACCGGCTCCCACCAAATGCGCACCGGGTGGCGAACGTCCGAATTATCCTCTGTCGGCTGCTCGTAGCCATAAGGATCTTCTTCTGCTTCTGCCGCTGCATCGGTGGTTTCCGGGACCTCAACCACAGCGTGCATCTCAGGCACTACCCAACCCTCTGGCTGCTTGCCCTTATAAGGCGCGCTGAATGCATCTGCCGGCAGGTTGGTGTAATCGTCCTCGTTGACCTGGGTACGTACGTTCTCCTTGGCCTTGAGCTTGGCAAGCTCCGCTGCCCAGTCGATGTCCTTGTTACCAGGCTGTGGCGACTGTGGGTCTTCTTTTTTGGGACTCATGTCTTTGATCTCCGAAGTTCCAAAGGAGGATAGGGTGGCGCCCGTTTGGGGCTCCGGAGCAGGCGGCTGCGGGTTGAGATTGGCCGCGTTAAGTTCCGGATGCGCAACGGCGCTGCCGTTGAATACCGCCGCGATTTGTTCTGCAAACTCGCCGTACTGCGGTGCAATGTGCCGACGCACGTCCTCGGCCGAGACCTGCTCCAAATCGTGCAGCGGGAGTAATTGCGAAAGCGGAATATCCGTAATCTTGGGTGATTGCGTCATCTTGGTGATTGCTCCTAGAACGTCTCGTCCAAGTCATCGAGCGACGGCGTCTGACTGTGGCGGCCAAAGCTAAAGCCGGTGGAACCCTCGCCGGCGCTGTGGCGGCCCGGCTGCACCTGCGAAGCATTGTTGAAAGAGTCCATGTGGTCGGTTTCGTCCAGTCCACTGAGCGCATCTGCGAAGGAAGGTAAAGCAGCTTCCGTCTCCGGCTGCGCTTCCTTTGGCAGCAAGTATTTGAAATCGGTGATGCGGCCGAACTGCACCACGGTCAAAGAACGCGAAAGCTGGCTGGTTAGCGCGGTATTGCTATCGACCTCGATGATGCGAGTGCGGGAAGGATCGATCTCGGTGTATCCATCGGAAGCGCCCAACGTGGTCAGCGATTCATTGCTGAAGGCCTGCATAGCGCCCTTTTCTTCGCTCATACCCGCCATGAACTGCTGGGTGGATTGCTCCTGCCTGCGATTATCGTCCAAGAAGGTCACCTTGGACAGGAACTGCTGCATGCTGCCCGTCATTTGTGGATTGGTAATCGCACTGTGCCAGACCTGCGGCTTCAAATCTCGATCCGCCATCGCTGGGTGATCCAGGTTGCGAGCGATCATGTCCAGCGGCGACTTCGAATACTGGCCGCGCATGCCCCACATGGCGCTCGGCTGGATAGAACCGTTGCCCACCTGGTGACGCTCGAAGACAGAATTCATGTAATCCACGAGCCCACGCAAAGACTTATGAGCCCAGGCCTCAGAGAAAACGTGGGAACGAATTCCCTCGGCCATGCGGCTGGTTTCATCGTCGGTGACCTTTGCCTTGCCGATACGCGCGTTATCCGGCAAGCCGGATTCCGGGGTGCGCAGGTGGTCGCTGGTGGTGGACTTCAAGCCGAATGGCGCATAGATTGCGCGACCCAGAACTGAAGACCAGCTCAGGAACTGACCGTATGCATTGATGTTGCGGTCGATGTCTCCCGCTGCGAGCACGATGTTGCGCGCGGCAATCTCCTGGTTCTGGCGATTGAGCTTTTGCCTTTGCACGTAATCGTAGATTTCGCGCTGCGCCTTGGTGAAGGCAAGCCAGGAACAAACCAGGAACAAGGCGATGGAAACAATGACGCCGAAGGTGGTCCACTTCCAGTCCAGGGTGGGCATGGAATCCCAGATCCGCAAGTCGCTGTTGTAATGCGAGATGCACAGGTAAATGAGCACGAGCAAAATCGCGCCTAGCACGCCCCACATGGCGCGCAGCTTGGTGGTCAGCTTGCGGTTTTCAGCGTTGAAGTCACGCTCGGCAAAGCCCTTGGCTTCCTCGCTGAGCTGGCGGGCGACGTCCTCGAAGTGCGCCTCGCGCTGGCGCGCGGAGTGCAGGCTTGCGGCCAAACCAGAGCCGACCTTCCATGCGAAGGTTTCCTGGTGCTGGTTACGCCATGCCGCGAATTGCTGCTTTTTACGGTTGATCTCAGTGTTTTGTGTGCTCTGGCTAGTCCACTCCAGGTCAGCCGCGAACTTCTCCGCAGCGAGTGGATCGAAAGGTGCAATCGTTGCCTGCGCCTCGTTTTCATAGCCCACCGTGCGGTTCATCAGTGGGTGGAAACCACGGAAGGATTGGCTGACATCGGGCACGGACTGCTTGCCGTGCTGGACAATGAGTACGTCCTGGTTATTGCCCTTCGGCGGGGCGAAGTTGGCGTTTTCCTTCCACTGGCCATCAACTAAGCCCAGCGCAAAGTCATGATAGGCCTCCCACATGCCAGCCAGCTGCGGGGTATCACCAACGTCGAATTGGACCTTCTGGGCTTCATTCAGCGTCCGGTTATTCTTCTGCTGCATCTGTGCGATGGATACAGCATTCTCGCCCTTGCCGGAATGGCCATCCAAAACCACCTCCATGTTGGAATTGCGGCCATAGAGAAGATTCTGCAGGAACGAGGCGGTTGCGCTGTTTACGGCACCGCGCCGGTCGTTGACCCAATCCTGCGGCTTGCCGATGACGGTGGCCCAGTACAGGCGCAGGTTATCGCGCAGCGCAGCCCACGCGCCGATCTTCTGCGTCTTCGGGGTCTCCAGCGGGATTTCCTGGGAAATCAGGCTGCCACCAAAAGCGTGAAAGAGAGTATCCGCGTAGTGCTGCGTAAGCGCGTTCGGATCGGTAGCGTGCTCGGTGTAGCTGGTGTTATTCACGCGGGTACGCGGCAGGCGATTATTCGGATTGAATACTCGGTCCTTGACCTCATTTTCGACCTCGCTGGCATCGATAGTGCGGTGGAAAGCACGCACGAGACGGAAGTTTTCCCAGTTGCCGGTTTCCATCAGCCGGCCCGATTCGGCCTCGAATACAGCTGCCTCCTGCATTCCGCGCCACAGGCCGAAGATGGATGCCACGGCAGGAGCTGCGAACTGTGCCAAGGCAAAGCCATCTTCGCTGCGCATGATGGGGCGAATATGCGAAGCGGAAGGAGTGCCGCCCTCTTCTGGGGAAAGCACCAGGTTCTCCCACACCTGCAGCGGCTCAATGTGTGCCGGCTGCAAAGGCAAGGTGGTCAGCAACAGGCGAACGCGCTGGTTCGAGGCCTGGACGATGCGCGAATCCACGGCCGCCGCCCACCGCGACAAAGCGTCTGGCTGCAAGGAATCACTTTCATCCAGCGTATCGATGACCACGAGGAGCATATCGCCTTCGTGGTTGCGCAGAGACTCGTCGAGAGTGGCAATACGTGGGTTTCCCTCGGCGTCGAAGAAGCGCACTGCGGCTGCCGACGTCGGTTGGGTGTAGTCCACCCACATGAAGTTCTGCAGCAAGCCAACAGCTCGCAGGTCGAAAAGGCGGGAACGAATCTCATCGGCCGTGGCGCCGTGTCCAAAGAACAGTACGTTAGTCATTAGAAGGTGTCATCCAAGTCGGTGAGGTTGAATTCAGGCTCAAAGCGCGGGGTCTGGCTGGAAGAATCCCGGCTCGCGGGAGCCTCAAAAGTATCGGGCGTTTCAGCGACAGTCTTTGCCTGGCCCAGCAAATCGCGGATGCGCTGCGCCATGACGACGACGTCCGGCGCCAGGTCGCGGTAGTACGGCGTAGCGGAGGCGACGTCGCGGCGGCGAATGTTTGCAAATGGCTTGTCATCCATGCCTTGGCCCGGCAGAGAATTCATACCACCCGGAATGAAGTGATCAGCGCCGCGGACGAACTTATCGAGCTCCGCAACGAAGGATTCATAACGATCCTGGATGCTGGAGCCGACGACGCCGCGGCCCGGCACGGTGCCATCACGCAGGAAGGCCGCCAGACGGTGGACCAGTGGGTGCGTCGAAGCACCAGAGTGCGCAAAGTCCTGGCCGTCGTCGTAAAGCCCGCGCAGCAACTGGTACGGGTACAAGGAAGAGGCAAAGCCGTATGCGCCATTCTTTTGTACCTTCGCGTACGCGATGAAGATGGACTCAAGCACGGAAGACATCCAGTCGGACTTCTTAACCATGCGGCGCGGGGAAATCAGCATCGGGTTCGGGAAAGGTACCCAATCGCCTACGCCATTGGCGGTGTCGTCGTAGATATGTGCCGCGGCGTTATCGGAATCCGGGTTGGAGATGTGGATGCGGCCGGTAATGCGGCCGATGATCCAACCTGCAACCATGGCCTGACGCTCGGTCTCAGTCAGCGGCAGTGCCGCCGCGAGCGGACGGGTACGACGCTCCGACCAGTAGGAACCATCGAAGTTTTCTTGCTTATCGATGTCCTCGGCGATGTAGCCGAACATGGAAGAAAATACGATCGGCGAGTAGTTCGGGTAGGAACCGAAGATCTCGATGTGCTGTACCTGCTCGGACATGTTCAGCGAGTTACGCAACGCCACCTGCGATGGCTCGTCAATAGAAGGCGTAGAAAGCAGCTCGCCCAGGCGTGGAACGATGCCGGTTTCTTCGCTGCCCAAAGCCTCGAAAGGAATATCAGAGAAGGAGTAGGTGTACTGCACGTCCTTGCCGTGGATGCGCTGGACCATGTCGCTGGACACGGCAGCCAACGGGCGGGCGTAGCTCAGCGCCAACTGGAAGGCGTTGACGAAGCGGTCAATGCGCTGGGAGTGCTCCACCTCGTTGATATCCGGGGTCAGCATCAGGTAACTGCGCAGATCCACGGAGTTGAACTTGTAGAACTCATAGTCGCGGCGGTTAATCCACGCACGGGAGCGCTCCAGCAGATCTGCCGGGCGAATGCGCGAACGGTACTGTGCGCGCTGGGACTCGCGACGCTCCCCGGTCTGCGGATGCTGCGACAGGTGCTTGGATACCCAACCTGCACGGTTGCTGTATTCATCGTTGGTGCGCTTCTGCGGCGCCAGCGTATCCCGCGGTGCCTTGTTGGCATCCAGCGAATCCCACTCGCCGCGAATGACCGCACGCACCGCGAATGGGTAAGCCTGATCGTAATGTTGCACATCGGCAGTGGACTGCTGGCCCTGAATGGTGCGCAACATCTGGGTTTGGTAGTCGGTGATAAACGCGTTGACGTCGGTCAACATGATTTCGTTTTCCGCGCCCTTGAAGCGGGACTCAACGACCTCGTCTACTTCCTCCGGCCAGGCGTTGACCTCGTTGGTGCGAACGTCTGCCAGCTTGTTGGTCTCCGGGCGTGACTGTGCTGCCTTCTCGAGCACCTTATGGGCGTCGCCAAGCTCACGCTGCAGATGGAAGAGGTTCTCGTCGACGTAATCCTGCAGAACGTCCTGCAGAATATGCGCCGTAGCCAACAGGAAGTAGTGATAGAACTGCTGGTGATAAAGGCCCAGTAGAGCGTTGACAGTCGGCGTTGGATCCGTCATCTGACCCTTGCCGGTCAGCGGGCTAAGGATCGGCTCCGCGCCTTGCGGAAGCGCAAGCACGGCGAAGTTCTGGAAGGAATTAGAGAACTCATTAAGCTGCGGCTGCAGGCGGTCGCCGCTGGCCAAGACGTCCTTGACGCGATCGAGCATCTCGCGAACATAAGGCAGGCCCACTGCCGCCAACTCGCCCTCGACCGTGCTCAAGACCTTGTCTGAGAAGAAGTTAGCGAAGCGATAGGTGGTGTCATACGCCGCCTGTTGGAGCATTCCCGCGATGTACTGCTGGTTCTGTGGATCGCTCAGGTTCTGCATGAGCTCTGCGCGCCACTCGTTAACGTTGCGCCCTTCCCCTACCGGGATGAAATTACGCAGGCTGCGCGCTGCGTTTTCGGCAGCTGGCTGGCCCATGCCGCCGAATACGGTGTTCAGCCAGTTATACGCGGAGTTCGGATCGATAGGTCCGCCCATCGCCCAGCTCGGATCCAACATCATGTCTTGGAAGCGGCCCGGCAGGCGCTCATCAAGGCGCTTTGCAATCTGCATCTCGCCGGCCTCTGGGTTGGCCTTATCGAGATGTCCGTTGAGCAGACGCTCAAAGGAGCTACGGGCCAGGCGCTGCGCGGAATACTCGGCGAAGCGATCGCGGCCCATGGAAATCTGCGCATAACCCAGCGAACCCCACGGCAGGCGAGCCCACGGGGTACCGCCCTGGGACTGATCACGGTCCCAACCGAAGAAACGGCGGCCGCCGTCACCGGATGGGGTGTTGGTCAACGCATAAGAGACCAGGTTGTCAGACGCACGAGTCGAGGCCATCAAACCGGCCAGCGCGCGGCCTAGGCCTCGGTAGATCGACATCGCGGAGCCATCGCCAAAGCGGGAGCCGGTGGTGCCCATCTTGGAACCGATGGGAAAGATTCGGCCAAAAGTCGGGCCCTCTGGCGGGGTGCCCATGTCAAAGGCCTCGAAGATGGCGCGGTCATGCGCAGTGGAGTTACCCATCTGGGATGCAACGACCTCGCCGAACATGGCCAGGGAGTTGGGCCATGCGCCGGCCATGTCTTCAGCCTTGTTGTCGGAGAAGATCTCCGGGGTGTACATGAAGACCAGCGTGCTGGTCGGATCGAGATTCTTGATGGTGGTCAGAACGCGGCAGACATCCAGGAACATCGAAGCGCCTGCGCCGCCTGCCATGGAGGAAACAACCAGCACAACCGGCGCGGAGGAACCAGTATCTGTGCGCTTCTTCGACTGCTTGTAATTGAGCTCGTTGAGCTCCTGGATAGCTTCCTGGGTAAACATCTCAGACACCGCCGCGTTCAATGCGCTGCGGATGTCCTTCAGGTGGCGCAGGGTCAGGATGCGGCCGATGGCGCGGTACTGGCCGGCGCCGTCGGCAAGCTTTGTGTCATTCGATTGCGGCGTACGCGAAGCCCACGTGGCGATCTCGCCCAGCTTGCCGGAGCGGCCCAACGTTTCAGAGATACCAGCATCGAACTGGTTGTAATGCTGGCGTGAGCCGATCCCCACATACTGACCGCCGCTTTGGGTAACGTTCGGCAGCTTCTGCGGGCCGGCCTCCTCTTCGAGGGGCACATCGATGTTCACAAACTGCCACGCCTTGGGCAGCTCGGTGATGTCTGGATCGATGGTTCGCAGCTCCGCCTTGAGCTGGTCCATGATAAAGGCCAAGGTCTTGGCGCCGGAGCCACCGCAGCCAACTACGAGGAACTTCTTCATCTGCTCTTAAAACCTTTCGGGATGTCTCTTTAAGTGTTCAACTTGTGCGTTCTGCTTGCGTTCTGGTTCGGACTAGTTATTTCCGAAGGAAGGCCCCTGCGGCCATCCACCGTTGTTGCCGCGTGGTCCGTTTCCCGGCTGGCCGAAGCCGCCTTGCTGACCGAATCCACCTTGCTGCGGGTTCTGGCGCGGCCCGTTGCCCGGCTGGCCGAAACCGCCCTGGCTACCTGGTTGACCGAAGCCACCTTGGCCACCTGGCTGACCGAAGCCACGCTGCTGACCTGGCTGGCCCGGCTTCTGCAACTGGCCCGGCTGGCCAGGGAACTGCTGCACTGGAGCGTTAGCACCCGGCGCGTTCTGCGGTGCCTGTGCACCTTGTGCGCCTTGCTCTCCCTTCGGGCCCTTCGGAGCCTTAGGCTCCTTCGGCGCGGGGAACTGCACCTGCTCGAAGAGCACCGGTGCGGAGCGGTTGATCTCCTCGGAAAGCTCGTCATACTTTTCGGCATGTGCCATCGTGTCGACCGTCAAAACGATCTCGCCGCGCTCCTTGTCATTAGCGTTGCCCACGAAGAACCAGTTGTTCTGAACTGCCAGCGGCAAGATGGCGCGGCCGCCAGACTGCTTGCCCTTTCCGGAGATGGAGCCGTCCTTTTCAACTTCCACATGGGCCGCGGTAAATGGGCTAAGGCCCATCTTTACCTTTGCCTCGTACAGGCCCAGATTTGCCCGGCGCGGCGCGGCGTCGACAGGCACTGCGCCCTGGAACTCCTCCTTGGAGACCGCAAACGGCTTGCCGGTATCCGTGCGGATGAGGCTCGTGCCTTCCTTCTTGACCGGAATCGTCTTCGCGAACATGCGCGGGGACTCAGGGATGCGGCCGGAGAACCACTTCATGAAGTAAAGAACCGCCAGCGGAATCAAAAGGCCCAAAAGGACCGCCAGCACGAATGCCAGGCCGAAGGCACTCTTGCTCAAAGGCGTGGTCATCGAGCCCTTCAGCTGCAGCGGCAGCTGCGCTTCCTGATTATCTTCCGCAGACTGCAAGCTCAGCTCTGGCTTCAAAGCCAATGCGCCGTCTTCCATGTTTTCGGCAGAAAGGGTCACAGGCAGCGTCGCCTCTTCGCCCTCACCGAGCTCAAGCGCGTTATCCGCGGAATCGTGCTTGGACGTAACCTTGAGCGCATCCACGCCCTTCGGCAGCGTGGCCTCGTCAGCGCCGAAGCTTTGCTCCGCCAGCCACACCTTGCCCGGACCAGTTACCGGAACATCAACGGTGACTTCCTTTTCCGTCATCGACACCACCTGTGCCGAGCCGACGGAGGGCATGTTGACCGGGGTAATCGTCAGCGGGGTTTCACTCTTGATGGGGTTGAGCTTGGAGCCCGGCTGATTATCGACGCCCTTCGTGGTGATGTCCACGCTGGTCACCAGCTTGCCCGCGGCAACGTTTTCGACCTTGTCCAACGGGATATCCACCGCGTTGCCGTCCACGATCGGGGCGTTTTCGAGAAGCGTTACTGGCTCGCCCTCTTCGGGGACGAACTCCGCGCGCAGCGTGCCTTGGCCTTCGAGCTTGCGCGGCTCACCGCCGCCGTCGACAAGCTGTGCCTTAATAACTTGGTCGGAGTTGATGCCGCCGCTTAGCTTCTCACCGTTTTCGCGCTGCAGGTTGAGGTTCAGACCCGGAATCATCACCATGGATGCCTGGTACTCGCCCTCGGCGCCGCCCTCCAGCTTGTAGCCAAAGGTCCACTTGCCGGCCCAGCCTTCGCCGCCCTTCTTCATTGCGACGTCGACCATGCCCGGAAGGCGGTCATTGGTGGTGATCTCCACGTCAGCGCCGGCGACCTTCTTGGTATCCGGCTTCAGCTCTACCGTTTGCCCATCAGGACCGGTGAGGGTCGGAATGATCTTGCCTTCTTCTACGCTGGTCTTCGGAACCGCGGACAGGCGGACTGGGTCGACCGAATTATCCAGGAAGAAATCGAATTGCTCGGTGAAAGTGCCTTCCTTGCTCAAGCCACCGGAGGTAGGAATGAGGTTACGGAAAGCTGCAAACAGTGCGGCGGGATCCTCACCGCCGTTGAAGAAGGCGCCGTTGGGTTCGCCTTGGCCACAGCCCTCGCCTTCAGCCAGGTCGGTGAGAAGCTCCGTCTGCTCCTTCGCATCGCGCGCCGGTACGAGACCGACGTTGAAGAGGCGGATATTGGACTGGCGGAATGCGGACACCGTGGAATCCGGGGTGCACAAAATGTTGCGGGCTGCTGCGTTGTCCTTGCCGGTCTCAACGCCCACGTAGGCGCCGTCGGTGAAAAAGACAATGGCGCGGCAATCGCTGCCATCATGATCGCCGAATTCCTTGAGCGCGCCCGAGTAGGCCAAACCGTAGTCGGTTTCTAGATCGGAGGTGCGCTCCTTGTTGCGGAAAGCGTCAATCTCCTTGTCCAAGGCGCCGGCGTTTCCGGAAACATTGGTCCAGCCGCCGTACTCGCCGGCCTCGGAGTAATAGCCTGAACCGAATCCGGCAAGCTTGACATTGATATCCGCGCCGGCGTCCTTGCCTAGGCTGGCCAGCTGATTGACGATGTCCTTGGTGGCATCAACACGGAAGTGGGAGCCATCGGTGGCTGGTTCGCCTTCGTAACCGATGAGGGACTGCGACTGGTCGAGCACGAACAACAGGTCCGCGGATTTCTTATCCGCGATACACGAACTAAAGTCCGCTAGGTTTTTCTGCGAGGCCTCAGAGAGGCTGCTCTCGGAGGCCTGCGGTGCTTTATCCTGTGGAGCTTGTTCTGGTGGGGCTTGTTCTGCCGGCGGGGCCGCCTCGGGCGCTGGTGCTTGCTCAGGCGCTGGCGCATCTTGCGCGGAAGCTCCCAAGGAACCTGCGAAACCGCACAACAGTGCAGTGCTGCTGAGAGCGAGGAGACGATTTAGTTTTCGCATTAGGCGCCCATCACCTTTCCTACGTAGAAGGCGATCTCCACTGCGGAAGCGATCACAAGCAAGAAGCCGCCGATCATGACGAGGCGGTAGACCAGCGTCTGGCGCGTATCCTCAATGTAGAAGCTTTCCGCTTGGCGCCGAGTATTTTGCAGGGTGTATAGGCCAAGGAGCACAAAGGCGACGATGCCGGCAAGCACCCATCCCGCGATGGCCAAGCCAAAGAAAAGGCCTTGGGTTGCAGTGGAGGCCAATGGCGCGGCGATTACCGCGATTAAGGAGAAAATAGCGGCCACACCAGCGGCGATGAGCAAAGGCCACGGCCCCTTGGTGGGTGCGGCTGGGGTGGCAGGGCGCGAGCTGCGCGGCGCGCTGGGCTGCCCGCCTGGTGCGCCAAAACCCTGGCCGCCACCTTGTGCGGGGCCAGCTGCGCCAAACGACGGCGCGCTTCCTCCTGGTTGATTCGGCGAACCGAAGCTAGGGGAACTTGGGAATCCGAACCTCGGGCCGGCTGCATTGTTAGGGCCGTTGTTGGGGCCGCTACCCGCTCCGGGGCGCGGACCACCAAACTGGGGCGATGAGCCAGGCGAACCAAATGTCATAACTAATGACCTTTTCTCAAATAGCGCTCCCCCAGCCAAGAGAGCGGCCAGGGAAACCAAAGGGAACAAAATAGGCACAAGTGTTGCAAGCAAAAGAATGCCATACTTAAGGCCTCATTTCGCCTCTTCCTTGGGATTTACCCTCCACTACCCCAGCGCCACATCGATAATGCCGGATTCAGCTGCACATATCTCGCTGGATCTACCTTGAGGATCATTCCCCAGTCTCCCCTAAGATGTGTGAGCATTTCTGTTTTCTCAGGCCATAAGACAGCGCCATAAGACAACGCCATAAGACGGCATGGCAAGATAACTGCCCATGACAGAAAAATCGGCAACCGCAACCACTTCCAGTGGCGAGAGCATCCGATTCATCCCGGTACAGTCCACGCTGTACCCGTGGCTGGTTACGGTGTTCGTCGTTACGTTCCTCATTTCCAACATCAATGCCACAAAGGGCGTCCAGCTCGGTCCGCTCATCACCGACGGCGCCTTCTTCTTATTCCCGCTGGCTTATATCGCAGGCGACGTCCTGTCCGAATGCTATGGCTTCAAGTCCACGCGGCGGGCGGTCTACATCGGATTCGTCATGGCGATTCTGGCCGCGGTGTGCTTCTATATCGCGATTTGGCTGCCAGCGGCGGATTTCTACGAAGGCCAAGAGGCCTTCGCCGCTACCTTGGGCCTTGTGCCGCAGATCCTCGCCGCTTCCTTGGCAGGCTACTTAGTGGGCCAGCTGCTCAATTCCTTCACGCTGACCCGCATGAAGGCAAAGTCCGGTGAACGTGGACTCATCGGCCGTTTGGTCGCCTCAACCGTCGTGGGCGAGCTCGGCGATACTGTGTTGTTCTGCATCATCGCCGCACCAGTCATCGGCATTTCCACATTCAGCGGCTTTCTCAATTACGTAGTGGTCGGCTTCGTGTGGAAAACCCTCATCGAGGTGGTCATGCTGCCGCTAACCACCATCGTCATCAAGTGGGTTAAATCCCGCGAAGACTACGTTCCCAGCAGCTAACCCACAAATACTCAGCCCTAGAAACCCAGCCCTAGAAACCCAGGGCTGGAACTGCAGCTTCCTGGTGAAAAGGGCGGCGTCGGCAAGCGCGAGAAAAGCCGAACAGGAGGTCTGCAGTTCTAGCCCTGGGTATTTGCGGAAAAGAGGCGGCGAGCGCAGGGAGGTAGCTTACTTGCCGACGTAGTAGCGGCCCATGAACTCGTCGCGGTAGGCCTCGTAGTAGCCGCCGTCGATGGAGGCGCGGATGTTGTCCACCAAGCGGATCATGAAGGTAAGGTTGTGCATGGTGCACAGCGTGCCGGCCAGGAATTCGTTGGCCTTGAGCAGGTGGTGGATGTACGCGCGGGAATAGTTCTCCGAGACGTAGCCGCCGAACTCCTCGTCGATGCCCGTGAAGTCGCGCTTGAAGCGCGCACCCTTGAGGTTCAAGCGGCCATCGAGCGTGTACACGCCGCCGCGGCGGCCCAGGCGGGTCGGCGCAACGCAGTCGAAGGTGTCGGCACCAGCCTCGATCGCGGTAAACAAATCATCGGGCTCGGAAATGCCCAGCAGGTGACGCGGTTTATCCTCAGGAAGCTCGTCGCAGACCCAGCCCACGATGGTGCCCAGGTTCTCCTTCTCCAGCGCGCCGCCGATACCAAAGCCGCCGAAACCGCGCTTGCCGTCCGCCTCGGCAGCCTGGGAAAGCTCCACCAGACCGCGGGTGGCTTGGCGGCGCAGGTCCTCGTACTGCGCGCCCTGGACGACGCCCCATAGGGACTGGCGCGGCTTCTGCGGGCCACGCTCCTCGGTCAGGCGGTGGTGCTCGTCGAGGCAGCGCTGCGCCCAGCGGTGCGTTCGCGCGACGGATTCCTCCTGATAGGCACGGCTATCGATGAGGGTGGTCAGCTCATCAAAGGCGAACATGATGTCAGCACCCAAACCATGCTGAATCTGCATGGAGACCTCCGGGGTAAAGCGGTGCTTCGAGCCATCGATAACAGACTTAAAGTCCACGCCATCCTCGTCGACCTGCGCCATACGCTCCTTCTTGGCCGCGCGGATGTCCTTTTCGGTCAGGTTGGCCGTGTCCATGGCCAGGACCTTCTTGAATCCCACGCCAAGCGACATCACCTGGAATCCGCCGGAGTCCGTGTAGGTGGGGCCATGCCAGTTTTCAAAGGTCGCGACGCCGCCAGCCTCATCCACGATGTCGTGGCCCGGCTGCAGATAAAGGTGATAAGCGTTGGACAAGATAGCCTGCGCGCCCGTCTGGCGGATCTGCTCCGGGGTCAGGGTCTTAACCGTGGCCTTGGTGGCCACGGGGATAAAGGCTGGGGTCTGAATATCCCCGTGCGGTGTATGAATGGTGCCGCTGCGACCATGCTTGCCAGGACCAGCCTGGTCGAGGCGCGTGCGCACGTCGAAGCTCAGGTCAGTCTCTAGCTTGGGTGCAGGAAAAGGCGGCTGTTGCTCGATCATAGAGGCTAGTTTACGTGTTGCGTCGTATCCGCAGATGCGCCGCCATGCTCACGCTCCCACTCTTCTTCCAGAGCTGTGCCTTCGATGTCGAGGGAAGGCATGACCTTATCCATCCACTTTGGCAGCCACCAGGTCGCGCGGCCCAATAGGAACATCGTGGCGGGGACGAGGGACATGCGCACAAGGAAGGCGTCGAAAAGCACGCCTGCGGCAAGGGCGAAACCGAAGATCTGGATAAACGGCAGCGGCTGGTTAATAAACGCCACGAAGACCGAAATCATAATGATGGCTGCGGCCGTGACCACACGCGCGCCTTCGGTAAAGCCCGCGATGGTGGCCTCATCCACGGCGTTGTACTTGGTGCCATTGCCGCGTGGATAACGCGCGATGTGCTCGCGCATGCGGGTAACCAGGAAGACCTGATAATCCATGGCCAAGCCGAAAGTCACGCCGATCAGGAAGATAGGCATGAAGGAAATCAGCGGACCAGGCGCCGGAACCAGGCCGAAGAGGCCGTCCTGCCACACCAGAACCGTAAGGCCGAAGGCCGCGCCCACTGAGAGCAGGAAGCCCAAGCCAGCCACCACGGGGACCAAGACCGAGCGGAAGACTAGGAAGAGCAACAGGATGGCCAAGCCCACCACGATGGCGAGGTAAGGCAGCATGGCAGCCTCCAAGCGCTCAGTAATATCCAGCTGCACGGCGGTCAGGCCAGTCATGCCGATTTCCGCGCCGGTGACCTCGCCCAAGCGCTCGTTCTCTGCACGCAGAGCCGACGCCGTGCCGACGGTCGTGGGATCCGTCGGGCCGGTGGTCGGTGCGACCATGATCTGTGCCGCGGTCTGATCAGAGTTGAGGCCAACGATCTGTGCGTGCTTCACGCCGCCGACCTGGTTAAGCTGCTGGGTCGCGTACATGAAGGAGGCGAAAGTTGCCTTCTTTTGTTGGTCTTCGCCTTCTTGCCCCTGAATCAGCGGCTGGAGAGCCGGCGCGTCTGGGTTGGCTTCCTCACCATTGACGATGACCAGGAATGGACCATTGACGCCTGCGCCGAAGCCTTCGGCCAGCAGGTCCGCGGACTTGCGCTGGGTGGTATCCGGATTCGAGCTGGTATCCGCCGGCAGCGCGAGCTCCATGTCCAACACCGGGGCGCTCAACGCGCCAAGACCCAACACGACCACGGCCATGACCAGGCCCGGGGCCTTCTGCACCGCACGCACCCAGCGGTTGCCCATGGTGGCGCCCTTACGGCGATTGCCCTTCCTATTCGGGTTGCCGGCGATGCCGGGGATTCGACCGGCAAAGGCTTTATCGCCGGCCAGGCCAAGCAGCGCCGGCACCAGGGTCAGCGCGACGAGCACCGCCATGAACACGGTGCCCGCGGCAGCCAAGCCCATGGCGGTGAGGAAGCCAATCTTGGCCACGATGAGGGCGAAGAGCGCCACGAAGACCGTGGCGCCGGCGAAGACCACGGAGGAACCTGCCGTGCCCACCGCCATGCCGGCGGCTTCGGGCCCATCCATCCGCGAGCGCTCCTGGCGGTAGCGCGACATGATAAACAGCGCATAGTCGATGCCCACGGCCAGGCCAATCATGATGGCCAGGACCGGGGTCAAGTTATTGAGCTCAATCCAGTGCGTGGCAATCATGACGCCGAGCGCGCCCAGGCCCACGCCCACGACGGCCGAGATCAGCGGCATGCCCGCCGAAACCAAGGAGCCGAAGGTAAAGATAAGGACGAGGAAGGCCACGCCCAGGCCGATGATCTCCGAGGTGGAGTTGACCTTAATCTCATCGCCAAAGCCCGCGCCGCCGGCCTCGACCGTTAGCCCCTTCTCGCGGCCCAGCTCCATCGCCGCGGTGACGACGTCTTTGTCTTCTTGCTTAACGGTGTAGGAGCTTTCCGCATCGAAGTTGAAGGTGGTATAGGCGATGGTCTCGTCCTCATTAACCATCGCGAGGTTATCCGCATCCTTGCGAGCGGTCTCTTCCGGCAGGCCCATCGAGGTGAATTGTTCGATAACTTGCTGCTGCAAAGCCGGCGATACGTCGAGCGGGTTGCCCCAGCGTTGCTGGTCCTTGATGCCGAGCTCGTTGGTGATCTGATCGACCACCTGCTGCATCGCTTCCTTATTTTGCGGGTCAGAAAGCTTCTGCCCCTCGGGTGCTTGGAAAACCAGGTTCACCGAAGGCGCGCTGGCCAAATTGCCGCTTTCCGGGAAAAGCTCGGCGGCGCGGTGGGTAGCGTCAATCGCCGGCGTGCCCTTGATGGAGTACTCCGAAGTCATGGGCTTCATCAAGGCAATCGTGGCGCCCACAGCGGCCACAAAGATCACAAGCCACGCGATGATCACTTTCCACCTGTTGAGGAAGGACCAGCGCCCAAGACGGTACAAGAGTTTTGCCACAGGAGTTACCTTCTGTCTCGTTGATTAACTTCGCCCAGTCTAGCGGCCAGCCGCTGGCAGCTAAAACAAGAAAAGCCGTGGAGCAATTACTTGCCCCACGGCTTTCGCTATGGCGGTGGCGGCGGGATTTGAACCCGCGGTTGGGGGTTACCCAACATTCGCTTTCGAGGCGAACACCTTCGGCCGCTCGGACACGCCACCGTGGTCTAGGTTACGTGTTGAAGCGCGCGGCACAAAATCCCGCCGGATTTACTTGTCCTTCAGGCCGCCAATAACCTCGTTGGCCTTGTCCTTTACGCCCTCGACAGCGTCAGAGACTTTGTCCTTAGCCTGGGAAGTAACCTGGTCTGCCTTGCCCTCGTTAGCAAGATCCTCGTTGTCGGTTGCGTTTCCCGCAGCTTCCTTTGCCTTACCTACTAGGTCGTCCTTCTTGTTTTCGAAATCACCCATGTTATTTCTCCTTTTTGTTTGCGGTGACCCCATCCTACGCAATGTCAGCGCAGCTCGCCGAAGAAGCCGGTGAGCAGTCCGGCGCATTCTTCCTCGCAAACTCCGGCGCGCACTTCGGGCACGTGCAGGGCACCGGGGGCACGCAGGACATCGACAAGCGAGCCACACGCGCCCGTCTTCGGTTCGAAAGCACCAAAGACCACGGAAGCCACGCGGGCCCCCTGGATAGCCCCGGCACACATCGCGCACGGCTCAAGGGTGACCACAAGTTCGCAGCCTTCTAAGCGCCAGCCATCGCCATGCTTGGCGACGGCCGCGCGAATCGCCTCCACTTCCGCATGTGCGGTGGGATCGCCGCGCTGCTCCCGGCGGTTGACGCCGGTGGAAAGCTCGTTGCCGGCGGCGTCGTAAAGCACCGCTCCTACCGGGATGTCTCCCGCGGGTGTCTGGCGTGCCACCTCGAGCGCGCGGCGCATGCGCGCCTCGGCGCTGGCCAAGCCTTGGGATTTAAGCAATGATCTCTTCGAGCTCGTCACCGAAGCCTAAATCGCCCGCGATGCGCAGGAGCATATCGGAGGGCCAATCTTCGTCATTGTCGATGATGTAGCCCAACTGATCTTCACTGAGCCCAAGATCAGCAAAGATATCGAAGTCGCCGT
The DNA here is from genome assembly GCF_001807315.1 of Corynebacterium sp. HMSC06D04. Lineage (NCBI taxonomy): Bacteria > Bacillati > Actinomycetota > Actinomycetes > Mycobacteriales > Corynebacteriaceae > Corynebacterium > Corynebacterium sp. HMSC06D04. Next base: position 131,553 of record NZ_KV788561.1, on the reverse strand, counting down.
CGCCATAAGGATCTGGATCCTCGTCGTCGTCATCGATTTCGGGGAAGTCAAGGTCGCGCAGCTCCAGGAAGTCTGCGGCAAAATCATCCTCGTCGGCATATGTGGCGTCAGAGATCAGCATGCGCACATCTCCCGGCACTGGGCGTACGACAACGAAGTATTCATCCTCTACGCACAGCAGCGCGAAGGCCGCGCCCTCGGAGCGCAGCGCGCGCACCGCGCTGATGGAGGTGTTGATGTCCTCGAAGTCGTCATTAAACTCCCGAACCACCCATTGCCCCTCATTGCGGGCAACGGTAACTGCGAAGGAGATGTTGTCATCACTCATACCTCGTGAGATTAGTCGTGTTGTGCCAGAATTGTCACCGTGAGTTCTCAAGACGTTCAACGACCCGTATGCATCATCGGCCTAGGCCTTATTGGCGGTTCCCTGCTGCGCGATCTCGTGGCAAGCAAACACGCAGTATATGGCTATAATCACTCGACTTCCGGTGCCCGCAGCGCCATCAAAGCGGGCTATGACGTCACCGATGACCTGCAGGCAATTTTGACCCGCGCGGAGGCAGACAATGCACTAATCGTCATCGCTACCCCGATGAAAGCGGTCGCTTCGGTCTTGGACGAGATTCAACAGCACGCGCCGAGCTGTGGCATCACGGACGTAGTTTCCGTGAAGACTGAGGTGCGTGATCTCTTCTTGGAGCGCGGCATGGAATCGCGCTACGTGGGCGGCCACCCGATGGCCGGCACTCAAAACTCAGGCTGGGACCACTCGCAGACCAAGCTCTTTAAGCGTGCAGCATGGGCAATTACCTATGACTACGCCGCCGAGTGCGAGGCCCGCGGGGAGCGCATCCCGAAGAAGTGGATTGAGACCTTCTCCGATGTGGTGCGTATGACGCAGATGGTGCACGCCGAGGCCGTCCCCGTGCGCGTGGCAAATCACGATGCCGCGGTGGCGCGCATTTCTCACCTGCCGCACGTCTTCGCTGAAACCCTCGCTGTGGTGGGCGACAACGGCGGCATCCTCGCGCAATCACTGGCCTCGAGCTCTTTCAAGGACGGCACCCGCGTGGCCGGTACCACCCCGGAGCTGGTGCGGCAGATGTGCGAGACCAACGCACCCGCGCTTGTCGACGCCCTCGATGAAGCACTGCAGCTCCTGCAGGCCGCGCGCGACTCTCTCGCCGCTGAGCAGCCCTCTGTTGCTGAACTCGCGGAGAATGGCTTCCGCGCCCGCACCCGCATTGAGGCACGCTCCGGCGCCCGCAAGGAATCGGTCTCCCCGGTCAAGATTTCCTCGCGGCCGGTACTGCGCCTGCACCCGGGTGGCCCGAACTGGGTGGCGCAGCTGCGTCAGTCGGAGTCTTTGGGCGGGCGAATCGAGATTTTCTAGCCCCGTCTAGTCTTCTAGGCCTGTCTAGCCTTCCCGCCCCGTCTAGTCACGGAACGTATCGTCGCGCCGCTTGCGGGACTTCGATTCATCCCTGCTCACCGCAAGGATGGGAAGTCCCAGAAAGCCCAGTGCGAGCCCAATCGGGAAAAGCACCAGCATTCCCGAGGCAACCCACAGCACCACGCCGAGGATTGCGCCCGCTACCAAGCAGGGCACGAGTTTGTTGTTGTTCACGCTCACCTTTCTAGTTCCCGTAGCGAAGGCAAACTTTTTACTGGCCATGAAGCTAAGCACCTGAAAATGAGGTCTCGTAAAGCGGTTCCGGTCTCATCGTACGCCGCGGCCTCTCTCGCAGCAGCTTCCGCGCCCCGCAGGTCTTTCGCACGGCACCAGGTTCTCTGCACGGCCCCTGCGGCTGCAAATCGCAAATGGTGAGGTCGACCCGCAACGGAAGTGGCTGGTGTTAACGCCCGTGACTGGGCCGGTGCGGCACATCGCAGGCTTCCTTTTGTTTTGATGTTGATGTCAACGCCGCAGATACTGCTGCGTCGTCCCCATAGACTGGGGGCTATGGATAGAAATTTGCGGTTGCTCCTTGCCCGAGTAGAGCGAGCCTGCGTAATACGAAATGAAATGTGGCAAGTTGCCGCCGAACATATAAAGTCCAATCCGATCGAGCGCCGGATCGAACAGCACGGACAACAGCACACCGTTTATCTGCATGCACCCTGCCCATTCCCAGACAATCTCTCCGTGATGTTTGGTGAATGGCTGTATCTCTTGCGCTCGGCCCTCGACGGGCTGATGTACGAGCTCGTCGTTCACGACACCCAGCTCGATCCTCCGCGCAACGCTAGGCGCATCTACTACCCGATCAACGCCACTGCTGATAATTTCGCTCAAAAGGCCAATACCGAGGGCCTGCGGGAGAGGACGCGCCTTGCGATCGAAGCCACGCAGCCCTACCACTCGACGGGAGGGCACACCGGCAGCGCACTCTGGTGGATCCATGAGTTGGCACGCATCGACCGACATCGGCGCGGACATACCCTTACTTGGCGCATCGTTGACATGAACTTTTATTTTGCGTCCGACCTGGTCGACCGGCACAGCGTGCGAATATGCGACCAATTCTCGGCTATCGTCCGGGACGATAAGGAGCTGGAAATCGTCAGCTTCTGCGCCAAAGGTCTCACCAAATCCCAATCGAACGACGGCGTAGACATCCGTTGGAGAGTCGAGTTCGATGTACCCGATTGGCTGGACAAAATTCCCACTAGCTATGCCCAATGGGGCATGGACGATCGGATGGCGAACGCAGAGCTCGTTGTCGGTAAAACCATCGAGTATTTCGATGAATTCATCCAAGACTCCTGATCTCTCTTGTAGGTAGTCCGGACCAAGTTCTCTCGCCATAAATTCAGCACGTTGCTGAGAAGACATAGATGCAGCGTCGACGTATCTCATGTTTCCTCCTTTCGTTTTTCTTGCGTTTGCTCGGATATCCCCTGTCCCAGCAACAACGGTGTGGTTGACTCACATTCGGGGACGCTTCCCCGGAAAGCGAGGAGTTAGTAATGACAAAGAATGTTGGTTCTTCTAACTACGAATTCAGCTCTGAAGACGTCGAATGGCGACTACGTGAAGCTGGCCTTTCAACTACTCCCGAGTTAATGAGTGAGCTCGCTGATTTGGTCAATGCGTTACCTTCAGGTTCCGTCCCGATTGAAGAAGCGGTTGCGGAATATTCGAAGTTTTCGAAACAGGCAGTAGCTTCCATTGCCTCGAAAATGGCCGTCTTGGAAAGTCGCCTTATGAGACTTGAGAGAGGCAACGAGTTCTAATATTTCCTGCTTGGTAAAGCACTTGTTATCCGGCATATTCACGGTTACTCTCGGCGTCTCATCACCGGGAGTTTCCGCAAATGCTCCAGCGCCGGTGTCTTTCACTTTTGGTTCCACAGCGTTTCTCCTTTCTATGTTGTTGCCAGTGCCCTATCCCCTGGGACACGGGCGCTTTTCTTTCCGATGCCCGGCGCGCCTAGGCGGCTGTAGTCCGCAGCATTCGAGCGCGGTGCACTCGCACTTCTTCCTCGGTGACGTCGAAGGCGTCCTGAAATGAAACCGCGATCTTGGCTAGTACCGCCCCAATAAAGCGTGGGCTTGCCTCTGCTTTCATGTTGATCTGACGACTCACTGTTGACGGGTCAACTCCAAGAATTCTGGCGAAATTTGAGGCGCCTCCACATTCGCGGATCTGCGCTTCGAGCCACTCCTGGTTGACCCTTACTGTGTTTATGGTTTGCACTGTTCACCTCCTGAAATGTGCCACAACAATCTGGAGTTGTTTGTGCACACCTCAACCTACATTAATGAAAGTTTGTGCACAACCTCAAGTTGCAGTGTCACACCACTTGCATAATTGCGCGTGCGCAATTATGGTTACTCCTATGGAAGAAACACGCTGGTGGACGTACGTAGCGCATCTGATCGGTCCCGACTCTTTCAAGGACGCGGCAGAGAAAGCGCAATTCGACAAGTCTGCGTTTTCACGCTGGAAGAAGGGCGCCAAGGCTGACCCCGAGTTCGCAGTCAAGCTCGCCCGCGCCTACGGAGCTAATGTCCTCGAAGCCCTCGTTGAGTCAGGTCTTATCTCGCAGGAAGAAGCTGATCTCCGCGAGGTTCACATCGGCGGCGTGAAGCTCACAGATGCCTCCCCGCGACAGCTCGCGGAAGAATTCCTACGCCGAATGAATGATGCAGAAAGCCAACTGCTCGAAAGCAACGATGCTGCGCCCAGTGCATCGGTAAGCTCATTGCACGACCGGGACGAGCTCGTCGAGCGCATCAATGCCGGCCTGGAACCTGTGGCCGCTCAAGAGGCCACCGAGCCGCTCGAAGAAAACCATCCCTAACGGAAGGAGGCCCCATGTCGACCCGCGACCAAATAGCCCTGTACACCACCGAAGACGGCAAGGCTCAAGTGAGGCTTCAGCTCAAAGAGGGTACTGCGTGGCTCAACACGGCCCAGATGGCAAACCTCTTCGACGTTGGAGCTCCGGCAATCAACCATCACATACGCGAAATACTTCGCGACGGGGAATTAGACGAAACTAAATGTAAACAACTTTTACAACAGCCAGGTCAAGACAGGTCTACCAACCACTACAACCTAGAAATGATCCTCGCAGTCGGCTATCGCGTGCGCGGAACGCGAGGTATTCAATTTCGAAAGTGGGCAACCGACGTTCTGCGAGAGTACCTGGCCAAAGGGTTTGCACTTGATGACCAGCGACTCAAGAACGACGGGGTCGACACCCACTTCGATGAGCTGCTCGAACGGATCCGCGAAATTCGCGCCTCGGAGCGACAGTTCTTCCGCAAGATCTGCGACGTAATCGTTGAGACAAGCGCCGACTATCAAGAACGAAAGTCCTTTAAGGAAGTCAGTAATTTCTTTGCGACCCTGCAAAATCGACTGCACTACGCAATCCATGGCAGCACCGCCGCTGAGCTCATCTTCACTCGCGCAGACCGCGCAAAACCAAATGCGGGTCTCACAAACTGGCAAGGCGAGAAACCTCACCTTACAGACATGTACGTTGCCAAAAACTACCTTGACGATCCCGAACTTCGCCGCCTAAATCGACTCACAACAATGTACTTGGACTATGCCGAAGATCAGTCAGAAATGGGCAAGACTCTCCTGCTAAAAGACTGGGAGCAGAAAACCGCTGAATGGCTAGCGTTCAACGAGCGCAACGTACTTCAAGGCCTTGGGAAACGTACTAAGGAACAAGCCAAGACTAAGGCAAAAACAGAATGGAATGCCTACCTCGCACAGCTCGACCACGAAGTAAATGAACTCGATATGCGACAACTTGAGAACGAAGTCAAAACCCTTCAACGGCGAAACCGCCCACGCCCCTGATACATACCAATCTTCCCCTCCCCAGAAAGGAGTTCACCATGTCTCTTATTGAGGATCGTCTACATGCGCTGCTCGATGAGCAGGGCGTCGAGCTGGTAGAAACCGGCAGGCTCGACGCTCGATATAACGCATGTTTCCATGCCGGTTCACGCACGATCGTCGTGCGCGCAGGACTCGACCCCGTCACACGGGTATGCGCCATCGCGCATGAACTCGGGCACGTGGCTAACGGTGACACCTGTTCTTCACCTCGTGCTGAACGCCTCGCAGATGAATGGGCCGCACAACACCTGGTCGACGGCGACCGTATTGAAGACATCGCCACTGACTGCGGTGGAGCACCTTCTGCTATCGCCGCGGAGCTCGGAGTCACGCCACACCTACTAAACGTATGGATGCGACTATTCGACGCTGGGCGCGTCTCCACGTTTAGCTGCGCCATCTTTTAACTCTTCTCTTCTCACGAAAGGACACCCCATGACCTCGAACCGCCTCCTCATGGCCACCGCACTGCTAACCGCATCGCTACTTACTGCTTGCGGAACGACCGATTCCTATGAGCAAAGCCCCTCTGACTCCGGCGTAGAGCAGGAAAGCAGCACCGGAGAGCTCCACAAGATGGGCGAAGCAATCGACGCTCCTGGTGCAACTGTCACCCTGCAAAAGGTCACCGAGTCTGAATCTCTTGAGGTCTACGCTGACAACTACAAGCGCGGCACAATGCCGAACGAGACTCTTACCCCCGAGAACCAGGGCGCGAAGTACGTATCCGTTGAGACCACGGTGAAAAACACCAGCAAGAAATCGATGGACCTTACCTGTGGTTTCGGCTTACAGGCCACTCTCTTCAACAAAGACGAGCAGGCATACGACCCAATTGATTCGCTTTACCGCGTGCTGGATAATCCCGAATGCAATGAGAGCCTGAACCCTGGCTTTGAAAAGACAATGACCTGGGTCTACGAAGTCCCCGCCGACATGCAGCCCTACGCGTTCGGCGTCGCCGAACCAACTGAGCATTTCGGTGATTACACCTACTTCGACGCTTCGCAGGTGGGATAAATACACCCTCAAGCCTAAAAAAATGCCTGGCCTAAAACCTGGACTCTAAAGGCAAAAATAAAGCCCCTTTCCCGACAAGTTTGGCGACACGACGGGAAAGAGGCCCGAGACAGGTGAACTCTTACGTGTTTTGTAAGTGCTCGCCCTGACAAGAAAGAAGTCTACCAATGGCTGTACGCGATCTCTGGTACAAGCACATAACTACCGTGGACGAAAAGACAGGCCGAAAGAAAACGGTCAAAGTCCCCACCAAGCGCCACGGCGTCGGCAAGCGCTGGATCGTCCAGTACCTCGACCTCGAAGGACACCGCACGTCCGAAACATTCGACGCATTCGAAGCCGCAGAAATCTTCGACGCTAAAGTCCGCGTAACCAAGTCCGACGGCACGCTCATATCCGCGGACAAGAAAGACGTCACGTTGGCAGAGCTTTGGGAGCCCTGGCTCGACTCAAAGGCCAATATCTCCGAAAAGTCCAGGAAAGACTACGTCTCATATTGGAACACCCATGTCCTACCTGTATGGGGCAACAGGAAAGTCAGCCAAATACAAGAGCACCAAGTAGTCGCATGGATTGCTAGCCTCACCTCCATGAAGGGCGTCAAAGAAGGCGACGCGCCCAAGCCCCTGGGAGGCTCGGCCAAGCGAAAAATCGCTGGCATGTTCAAATCCATGCTCACGCGCGCGGTCAAGATGAAGATCATTCACTCCAATCCGCTCGACGGCTCGCCGACACCTGCCATCCCAAAGGCAGAGCGCCGTTACCTGAAAATCCAAGAAGTCGACGCTCTGCTCTTCGCCGCCAAAAAGCCCGCGGTAAAAATGATGCTCGAAGTTCTTCTCAAGACAGGACTACGGCCTGGAGAAGCAAAGGGCCTCAAGGTTAAAGACCTTGACGTGGAACGCCGGCGCCTCATGATCCGCCGCGACGTCGACGACCTCGGGCACGTAGACGAGACAAAGACCCGCCAGCACCGCGACGTTCCAATCTCGCGACTCATGCTTCTCACCCTCGAAGAAGCAGCCGAAGGACGCGACCCCGAGGCCTGGCTGCTCCCAGACGAGTACGGTCACGTCTGGACTACGGCGCGGTGGCGGGTTATCTGGGAGAACCTTCCTCGTCGATGCAGGCATTGACACCACCCTCAAGACCTATGAGCTACGACATACCGCAGTCTCCATGGCGATTGCGGCTGGCGCCGACGTGTACGTCGTTCAACGGATGTGCGGCCACGCCTCAGCTTCCACCACACTGAAGCACTACGGGCACCTCTGGGACGAAGGCCTGGACGAAGCCGCCGAAGCCATCGAACGACACCTCGAATCTGAGCGAAAGCGCGTCGAGTCGGCTCAAGCCCGGCGCGCCCAGCGGGAGAAGGATGCCAAGGTTCGACATCTTCGTCTGGTTCAATGAGCTCAAGTTTCGACCATCGATCTGGGCTTAGCTTTTAATTAAGCTCGGACTCGCTCCCCAATACAGAGAAAGAGAGGAAAGCGCGACCTTCATGAGGTCAGCGATCCAGGGCTTTGTCCGGTTTGAGGCGGAGAAGGCGCACCAGATTGGGGAGCGGTTCAGGCTTACTCCTCCAGCGCCTTTTCTACTCCTGGTGGAACGGATCCAGTTTTTGGGAAAAGGTAGTTGGCCACGATTATCGAGAGACCGATTACTTCTACGACTACGGAAGCGAAGAACCCAATTAGGACAGAATCCCCCACGTCCCCGTCCCACACGACTCTTACCAGGGCGCCTGCGGCGACGAGCACCGGTATTCCGGTAATGAGCAGGACGAACTTAAAAAACTTTTCTCGTTGTTCATTGTCCATCTTGAGACGAGCAATTTCTGCTGCCCGGCGCTCGTTCATGTATTTCAACGCATCGTCTGCAGCCTTGGAGACGTCCCCGTCTCCGCGTTTCCCGACCTCAGCGCCTTCATGGGAGTCCGGTTCTACTTGTGAGCCCCTGGATGGATTGAAGTTCTCAAGTAGAGACTTTAGGTCGGCCGAAACCTCGCTATGGATAAAGAAAGGCTGCGATTCCGAATCGTCCTCGGAATTAGGCATCCATCAACTCCTCTGGAAGGTTCTTTTGGAGGCGGGCGATACGGCGATCTACCGCGGCGGGTGTTACTCCAAATTTTGCGGCCACTTCGTATTGCGAGCTCCGAGCCAATTCGGTCAGCAATGGAATTGCTGGCATCAATAGCTCTCCTGCGAACTCATCAGCAAAGAACTCATGCAGGCTGTAGTTGTTCCGATTGTCCCTGTAGTCCATGAAAGAGAATCGTTCATCGCCGGCCATCCGCTGGCGATCTACGAGATGTCCGATTTCATGGGCGAGGGTAAACCGCTGCCGTTCAGGAATGTCTCGCTTATTGATGACGATAGATGCAAAAGGCTCTTCGGGGCGCTTCACGATGAACCCCGCCTGGTCTTTGGGAAGCTTCTCATAAAAGACCTCTGCTCCGAGGAGCCCGGCTACACGTTCAAGATCCGACAGTCCGTGGCGGCTCAGGCGGTACGCAGACCTAATGGCCTTCGCTTGTTCCCTGGCGTCTTTCCAAACCAGACCAGCCATGTTCCGCACCTCCTTGCTTATGCTCCAATCTTAGCTATCTATTCGTGAATACGGCTAAAGGCTTGCTGAAATCCCCGACCCTAAACCCCAGCTCGCGTGTTTGCGCCTTGTTTGCAATCCGTTTGCAGGGCGTTTGCAGCGTGTTTGCACCCACCCTGGTTTACCTGGGGTTACTTGGGACTACTTTGGGGGCACGAAAACGCGAAAGAACCCGCTGGCCAATCGGTGTTTTAACCGTTTAACCAGCGGGTTTATGCTGTGCGCCCGGAGGGATTCGAACCCCCAACCTTCTGATCCGTAGTCAGATGCTCTATCCGTTGAGCTACGGGCGCTAACCGCTACTGCGTTTGATTGCTGTGCAATCTCTCGCTGCAACGTGGATTAACTATAGTGCCGTTCTTTAAAGGCGGCAAATCGCCAGGCCAACACACGTTTTTACGCGTTGTTAACCTGTCGATAACTGCACTTAAACACCAGCCTTTAAAGCACCAGCCCAAAGACCGGCACGGCCAGCAGGTAGACCGTGAGAGTAATCAGCACGCAGCCAATGAGGTTGAGGCCGACGCCGCCCTTGATCATGTCGCCAATCTTCACGTAACCCGATCCGTATGCGATGGCATTCGGCGGGGTTGCCACCGGCAGCATGAACGCGCAGGTTGCCGCGAGCGCCACCGGAATGGTCAGCAGCAGAATGTTGATCTCGCCGCCCTCGGTCAGGCCAATGCCCACGGCCACACCGCCCATGATGGGCAGGAAGGTCGCCGCCGTTGCCGTGTTGGAGGTAATTTCGGTCAGGAAAAGAACCAGCAGCGCAACTGCCGCGATGAGCAGCACCGTGGGCAGGCCGCCGAGTCCCTTAGCCATCTCGCCGATCCACAGAGATAGGCCCGAGTTGTTAAACATCGCGGACAGAGACAGGCCACCACCAAAAAGAAGCAGGACGTCCCACGGCATCTCATTCGCGGTCTTCCAGTCCAGCAGGCGAACGCCGGTCTTAGCGTCGGCCGGGATGATAAACAGCAGCAGGCCGGCAGCAATACCGACGATGGCATCGTCGTAGTTGGAGTCCTCGCCAACCAAGAAAGGAACGGCCACCCAGGCGATAGCTGCGCCTAGGAAGATTATGCCGGTGAGAATCTGCGGAGCAGTCCACGGACCAAGAGCTGCGATTTCCTTGTCGATGAGCTCCTTGCCGCCAGGAATACGGTCCATCTCCGGCTTGAAGATGGTCACCAACAACAGCCATGCGATAAACAGGAAGATAACCGCCAGCGGCATTCCCACGATCATCCACTTGCCAAAGCCGAGGACGATGTCGTGAGATTCCTTCATATATCCGGCCAACAGAGCATTCGGCGGAGTGCCGATGAGCGTGCCCAGGGAGCCGATAGACGCAGAATACGCAATGCCAAGCATCAGCGCCGTTGCAAACTTCTTCTGCTTGGCCATGCCGCCCACAGTGTCTGCGGTCAGCGCCAGCACGGAGGTACCGATAGGCAGCATGACTACCGCGGTCGCCGTATTTGAGACCCACATGGACAAAAAGCCGGTTGCCAGCATAAAGCCCAGCACAATGCGCTTTGGCGAAGTGCCAACCACCTTCACCACCGCCAGGGCCATGCGGCGGTGCAAGTTCCAACGCTGCAACGCGAGCGCAATGAGGAAGCCACCCATAAACAAGAAGATCGTCGCCGAAGCATAAGGCGAGCCGACTTCCTTAATGGTGCCCACGCCGGCCAGCGGGAAGATAACCAAAGGCAAAAGCGCCGTAGCTGCCAGCGGAATTGCTTCGGTCATCCACCACACGCCCATCAGGATGGTCACCGCCGCAACCGCGCGAATCGCGCCATAAGTATAGGTTTCCTCCGGGTCCGCGCCCGAGGATTGCAGCACGGTATCCACCGCATTCGACGGAAAAATAAACCACACCAGGGCGGCCAGCGCCAAGCCTAGGAACACGCCTATAAGCATGCGGCGCCATTCGCGCTTGTCGACGCCGTGATCTTCTTCGCCTTCTACGTGTGCTGTTGATTCATGTGTTTGCGGGGTCGTCATTCAGTTCTCCTTGCCAAACCTTCTAGCACGCGGGGATAAGCAAAATGTGAACCATGCAATACCCACGTTTGCGAACACCATACAACTTTGAACCAAAGAAAAAATCGGTTTTTAAACGCGGTTACCCCCACCAAGGCCCACCAGAGCCAGCACTGCCAGCAGCATCACGGCCACGGCTAGGCCCGCCAGCGCCGCGGCACCGGGGAGGGCGCCGCCGGTGTGAAGGGCGGCGTCGTAAAGCGCGTTACGGCGGCGCACCCGCCAACCCAGCCAGGCGCAGGCACCCGCGCCGCCCACGAAGGCGATGAGCTCCGCAATGGTCCACGGCAGCTCACTGCGCAAAACCACCAGAACCACCAGCACGAACGCCAAAAGGCTGCGCTGCCACGACAGCCGGGTGCGCTCCGGCTGCAGCCCTGGGTCATACATTTACGCCCCCGCGCCCACGAGCTGACCTACCAGGATCAGCACGCCGATAAGCAGCACCACCAACACGAGCAGAGGCATCGCGACATTCGGCGGCAGGGGCTTTTGCTCACGCATCGCGCTTTCCGACGCCGCCCAATGCGCCCACGCCACCGCCGGCAATACGATGGCGACCACCAGCATGATCACGGAGATGATGAGGGTCAGCGTGCCATGAATCGGGAGGTCGAAAGCCTGCAGTGCAACGCCACCTGCGATGAAAGCGAGCGAGGTACGAATCCATGCCAAGAACGTGCGCTCGTTGGCCATGCTGAAACGCGGATCGGGCTCTGTGCCTTTTTCATAGACAAAGCGTGGGAACCGGCCATTAGATTTATCCATTGCGTCTTATACTTCCTTAACGCACTGCCTCTTGCCACCCGGCAGGGCGCTGCGCCTTAGGCAGCTTTTGCACCACCGCGGCATAAGATTCCTGGACGAGCTCCCGAACTAACTTGGGGTTTATCGAATCCCCGGGATACACGGTGTACCAGTGCCGCTTATTCATGTGATATGCAGGGCCGATGTCGGCATAACCAGCCTGCAAAGCGGAGACATCCTCCGGCGGAGCTTTGAGAATGATGGCCTTCTTTCCACCGAAGGGCTTATTCGCAGGCATGGTGGTGGCCAGCATGAACCACTTTCCGCGCACCCGCCAGGCTCGCCAGCCTTCGACGAAGGGATAGGACTCGGCGTCAATGAGTTCTTCCGCCGCATCGCTCGCAGTAGAAATAAGCTCTTTTTCGTTCATACGCCGACCTAAAATCCATCGAATTGAAAACGACAATTCCCCAGCTTAATGCGTAGGACTATCGGACGTCCAAGGCGTGGGCTAAGGTGACTGCTACAGACCTAAGCTAAGCAAAAAATTAAAGGGCCAGTCATGAACAAGATTTTCTTTCTGCTCGCCGTGGTTTTGTTAATCGCGGCCATCTACATGTTCTTTAAATCGCGCCAAGCCAAGGCGGCTAGCACGCAGGAGACGGGCGATACCTTCTCCAAGGATTACTTCGCCGAGGCCAAAGGCCAAAACGAGTTCAATCCAGAAAATCTTGGTCCGGGTGCAATCATCCGTTACGGCGCCACCGACTACGTCGTCCGCGGCACCCTGACCCTAAATGAGGGCCCTTATTACTGGTACGAGTACCTGCTCGACGGTGGAGATAACTCCTCCTGGCTGGGAGTCGAGGTCGATGAAGGCCAGCTCAATCTCACCTGGTGGACCTCCCGCAAGGGCGCCGGCGTCACGCCAGATCGCGGCACCGTGGAATTCGAGGGAGTTACATATAGTGAGGACGAGCGTGGCCATGCGCGCTACACCTCCACCGGCACCACCGGCCTGCCAGAGTCCGGCGAGATGCGCTACGTAGATTATTCCGCGGGTGACAAGCTGCTGGGCTTTGAGGGCTGGGCCAACAATGACAGCTGGGAGGTATCCACCGGCCACACCATGCTGCCGGGTGAGTTCACCGTGTACCCAGCTCCAAAGGCATAGGCCGCAGTGGAGGTTCTAGATTGCCCCAGCGCTGACGTCAGTGCCGCTGACTTGGGGCTGCGCTTAAACGGCCCGCGCCCGCAGGCGTTGAGCATGACCGTGCTTCACGGTTCCGATGGCCTGCGGCTTGAGCTGGATATCATCGGTGCTTCGCATACTGCCAGCGTTTATCGCGACGAGACGCTACTCTTCCGCGAGGAGATCTCCTGCCACTGTGAGGGTCCGCTGCCGCAGACCTACGGTGAGATGACGGGCTACGAGCTGAAGACGGACGTCGCCAAGCATGGCGCGGATGGCTTCGCCGCAGAATTTCAACGGGTATCGGGCACGGATTGGCTCTCGGCGCAATTTCCCGGGCAGGGCGAATACCACGTCACCGCCCTCAAGGGCACCGCACTCGAAGACTGCGCAGGCTTCGAGTGGGAAACGGTGCATATGTACCCTGCAGAAGAAATAATCGTGAAGACTACAAGTAGGTGGATTCCATGAACTATGACAAAGGCTGGAAATGGTCACTGGTCTTCGCCGTACTATTCGCAGTAATTGGCGGTCTGACTTCACCCGGCGTTACTGGCGCTCCCATCAGGTCAGGCACCTGTCAAGCAAACAATGTTCAGGCAGAGGCCAACCGCCTTGCAGCAGAGCACAAGCCGAAGGCGCGCCAATTCGATCCCGCAACGGGCACGGAGTACCTGCGCTACCGCAAGCAGATTGTCAAGGTCGAGCCCACTGGCCCGCAGAACTGTTCAGTGCGCGTGGAAAATCTCGATCACTTCCACGACGGCACCTATATCTTCTTAGGTCCCGGTTTTAGTCCCTCCTCCCCTTCCCGTTCTTCCGGCGGCTCCTCCGGGTCTTCCGGCGGCGTGAAATAGAAAGGCTTTAGTTCATGCTCGATTCAATCCTGGCCACCTTTGCTTATTTCGGTGTTGCAGCGGTACTGCTACTTGCCGGCTTCGTAGTTCTGGATCTGCTCACCCCGGGCAAGCTTTACCGCGCTGTCTTCGTTGATCATCACGTCAACGCTGCGGTCATCGCTTCCGCCCAGCAGATTGCCCTGGGAGCGGTGCTGGTTACCGCCATCGTGCACTCTTTTGACCTGCTAGAAACCGCTGTCTACGGCCTAGTCGGCATCGTGCTGCAGGCACTAGCGTTGGTCATTTTGGAGGCGCTTATCCCCGGCCGTTTCCGGGATCTGGTGGAAGATACCAAGCCCCGCGCGGGCACCTTTTGCGCGAGCGTCATCCTCATCGTCATCGGCGCAATTAATGCCGCATGTCTGACCTAAACGCTTCCCCCACCGCAGATTCCCTGGTCCGCTCGCGCGCCTGGCGGGTAGCTCTGCTTATCTCCGTCTGTATCTGCGCAGCTTCGGGCTTGGTCTACGAACTGGCCTTGCTGACGCTGTCCACGAGCCTCAACGGCGGCGGCATTGTAGAGACCTCGCTGATCGTGGCAGGTTACGTCGCATCCTTGGGCTTGGGCGCGTTGATGGCCAAGCCATTCTTGTCGTGGCCGGCGAGTTCTTTCCTCATCGTCGAAACTCTGCTCGGCCTGTGCGGCGGCGTGAGCGCCGTGGTGCTCTACATGGTCTTCGCGCTTGTGGGCCAGTCCACCCTCATTTTAGTCGTAGCGACGCTGCTCATTGGCATTTTGGTGGGTATGGAAGTGCCACTGCTTATGACGCTGATTCAGCGCGGACGTACCTCGAATGCTGAGGATTCCGGCTCGGTGGTGGCCAACCTCAACTTCGCGGATTACGTCGGCGGCCTGCTGGGCGGTTTGGCATGGCCATTTATCTTGCTGCCGTGGCTGGGCATGATTCGTGGCACCGCTGCGGCCGGCTTAGTCAACCTCATCGCCGCACTCGTGGTTGCGCTGCTTCTACTGCGCACGGTGCTCTCCGGCAAGCAGCTTCTAATGCATGTCCTCGCGCTGCTGGGCGCTATCGCCTTGCTGCTTACTCTCATCATCCGCAGCGAATCCATAGTGGTAACCGCCCGGCAATCGCTCTACGATGATCCTGTCATTTACGCCCATACCTCGGATTACCAGGACATCGTGGTGACCAAACGCGGCAAGGATTCGCGCCTCTATCTCAACGGCGGCCTGCAGTATTCCTCCCGCGACGAGTACCGCTACACCGAGTCCCTGGTCTATCCCGTACTGCCTGCCGAGCCAGGCGGGCGAGTGCTCGTCATCGGCGGCGGCGATGGTTTAGCCGCGCGCGAGCTGCTCAAGATGGACTTTAAAGTCACCCAGGTCGAGCTCGATCCCGAGGTGGTGAACGTGACCAACACGGTCCTGCGCGAGGACAACGGGGGCGCCATGGAAGATCCGCGCGTGCGGATCCTCAACGAGGACGCGTTTACCTGGTTGCGATCGGGTGGTGATCACACGCTTTACGACGCCGTCCTCATCGATCTACCCGACCCCGACTCCGCCGCCATGGCCCGCCTTTACTCGGAAGAGTTCTACTCCATGGCGCACAAGATGCTCGCTCCCGGCGGCAAGATGGTCGTGCAGGCAACCAGTGCCTTTAGTACTCCCGATGTGTTCTGGCGTATCGATTCCACACTGCGTTCCGCCGGCTGCCCCACCGTGCCTTATCACGTGCACGTGCCCACCTTTGGTGACTGGGGCTTTGTAGCCTGCGCGGAGGAAATCTCCGTGCCCAACTACGCTCCCCCGCTGCGCTACCTCGATGATGCGACTCTTGAGGCCGCGCAATCATTCGGCTTAGATAACCAGCCGCGCAACCTGCCGGCCTCCACGCTCGATCATCCTTATGTGGTCGATGACCTGCGCCGCGGATACCGCCAGGCAGGGGACTAAGAAGCCTAAGACCCAGCCTCGGAGAACTTCTCCAAGGCGATGGGGCTGCCAGCAATCACGATGAGATCCGTCGGGTTCAATTGCTGGCCTTTCTCAACAGGCATCCAGCAGCCATAGTTCTTGCGCACTGAGACCAGCTGCACGCGATGTTTTTCCCACGTTTTCTGCGGATCTAGTGGGGTTTGCACCAAGTGCGCGGGCGGGGTGAGCTTTGTAACGCCATAGTCCTCGGCGATTTCGGCGAAATCTTCGAACTTGCCGCCGAGCAAGTGCGCAATGCGGCGGCCAGTGTCGCGTTCTGGGCGGATGACGTGGTGTACGCCCAGCTGCAGCAGGATGCGTGCATGCGCGTCGGAGTCCGCCTTCGCCCAAATGTCCTTTACGCCGAGTTCCACCAGATTTGAGGCGGTCAAAATGGAGTCCTCAAGGTGCGAGCCGATGGCCAGCACCACGCGGTCCACCTCGTCGATGCCCAGCTGATGCAAGACCTCGGCGTCGGTTGTATCAGCTTGTACTACCTCGGTGAGAACCGGCGAATAATCGCGCACGAACTTCTCGCAATTGTCGATGCCAAGCACCTCAACGCCATGATCCATAAGTTCACGTGCCAGGGAAAAACCGAAGCGCCCCAAGCCGATAACCACCACTGCGGGGATGTCGATGGATTGATTTTCGCGGCGCAGCGCGCCGAAGATGTTAGCCAATGAACGGCCTTTCTACTGGGTAGCGATAGTGACGAGTTACCGTGCGCGCGGCCAAAGCGGCCACCAACGTGGTCGGCCCGACGCGGCCAAGATACATGATGAAGCACAAAATAATCTGGGAAGGCGCGGTCAGGCTGGCCGTAATTCCTGTGGACAGACCAACGGTAGCGAAAGCCGAGAGCACCTCGAAGGTGATCTGGTCGGTGGAGAATTGCGGGTTCAAAACCACCAGGCTTCCAACTCCGAACATCACCACTGCCGCACCGGCCACAGTCAGGGCGAGCGCCTGGCGCGTAATCGAATACGGCAAACGGCGCTTACCGATGGTGGTGTCCTCACGGCCCAGGAACTCCGCCGCCATCGCCGCAACGAGCACGCAGGTGGTGGTCACCTTCACGCCGCCGGCCGTACCGGCGGATCCGCCGCCGATGAACATCAAGATGTCCGAGGCCATCAAGGTAATGGAATGCACATGCCCGTAGTCGATGGCATTAAAGCCCGCGGTACGCGGCGAAGCACTCATGAAGAAGCTATTGAGCAGCTTGGTGCCAAACGGCATGTCCGCCAGCACGCCGGACCACTCGGCCACCAAGAAAAACGTCATGCCGCCGAAGAGCAAAATGGCAGTTCCCACCAGCGTCATCCGCGCGGTAATGGACATGTGGTGCACGCGCGGCGCACGCCCTCGCAGGGCGAGCTTGATCCGGCCGCGGATACGGCGCACTATCTCCGCCAACATGGGATAGCCCAAGCCACCCACGATGAGCGCAAAGGCCACCGGCAGCAGAATCCACGCATCGGTATTAAAACCAATCATATTGTCCGAGTAAGTACTAAAACCCGCGTTGTTAAATGCCGAAATCGCGTGGAAGACACCCTCCCACATCGCGCGCAGTACTGGGACGCCATGTGCGAAATGCAGGCGTAGGGCCAAGAGGACAGCAACTGCAGCCTCGCAAACGAGGGTGACGAGAAAGGTAAGCAAGAGGGTACGGCGAATGCCGCCGGCTACGGGGCGGCCCTCGGCGGCCGTCGAGCGCCGCGCTTTCAAGCTGATGCGTCCGGTTAAAAGCATGCCGGATAAGGAGGCAAGCGACATGATTCCCAAGCCGCCGAGCTGGATGAGGGTGATAATTACCACTTGGCCGAAGGGAGTCCAGTACGTGCCGGTATCTTCAACGATAAGACCGGTCAGAGAGACAGCGGAAGTCGCTGTAAAGAAAGCGTGTAGAGGAGGAGTCCACTGCGTGCCTTCGGTAGAAAATGGCAGCATCAGCAGGAATGCCCCCAGCATGATGAGCAGAAAAAAGCCCAAAGCTGTCACGCGTGCAGGGCCAAAGATGCGGCTTCGGTTCTGCAAAGATCTTCGTTTCACAAATAGGGATGATAGACCTGTTAGGGCGATTTACCATTTTATAAGTGACTAATTTTTCTTGAAGGCTCGGCACACCGCGGGTACACAGGGGACATGAGTACTTTTGCACTTGAGAACCCAAACACTGGCGTCTCCGAGGAGACCTTCGACCGCATCAATGACTCTGACCGTGACGCGATCCTGGACCGCTCCACGGAAGCCTTCAAGAGCTGGTCCCGCACCTCAATCGAGGAGCGTGCAGCCATCCTCTTCCGCACTGCAGATCTCTATGAAGAAAATGCAGACAAGCTAGCCGAGCACATCGGCCGTGAGATGGGTAAGCTCACGCGCTGGGCAAAGGGCGAGATTCAAATCGTCGCTGACATCTACCGCTGGTACGCCGAGCACGCTCACGAGCTGCTCGCGCCCGAGTACTTGGCGGCCCAGGGCGCGCAAAAGACTGTTGTTAAAAAGGAGCCGCTCGGCCCGCTGCTGGGCGTTATGCCATGGAACTTCCCGTACTACCAGGTTGCCCGCTTCGCGGCGCCGAACCTTTTGCTGGGTAACACCATCGTGCTCAAGCACGCTTCCATCTGCCCGCTGTCTTCCCAGGCCTGCCAGGATCTCCTGGAAGAGGCAGGTCTGCCGAAGGACGCTTTCATCAACATCTACGCTTCCGGCTCCCAGATGGATGCCTTCGTGGCGGACAAGCGCATCAAGGGCGTTTCCCTCACCGGCTCTGAAGCAGCCGGCGCTGCGGTGGCAAAGACCGCGGGTGAGAACTACAAGAAGTCCGTGCTGGAGCTCGGCGGCAACGACCCATTCATCATCATCGATGACAAGAAGCTCGAGTGGACCCTCGATCAGTTCGTACCTATCCGCATGTACAACACCGGTCAGGCCTGCAACGCCCCAAAGCGCCTGATTGTGTTGGAGGATTTCTACGATCGCACCCTCGATTACCTGGTGGAGAAGATCGGCAACCTCAAGGTCGGCCCATACGACGACGAGAATGCCGACATCGGCCCACTGTCCTCCATCGGTGCCCGCGACGAAATCATCGAGCGCCTCGACAAGGCTGTTGCCGATGGCACCGCCACCGTCCGTGTGGGTGGCAAGAAGGTAGACCGCGACGGCGCCTACATGGAGCCAACGCTGCTTAGCGACGTCGATTCTTCCGCCGAGATCGCCTGCAACGAGATCTTCGGCCCAGTCGCAGTCATCTACAAGGCAAAGGACATCGACGAGGCCATCGCGATTGCCAACAACTCTGACTATGGCCTCTCCAGCTCCGTGTGGGGTTCCGACCTCGACAAGGCCTTTGAGGTGGCGCAGCAGCTTAACGACGGCATGACCTTCGTCAACGAGGCTTCCGTCACCGCTGCCGGCCTCCCGTTCGGCGGCATTAACCGCTCCGGCTACGGCCGCGAGCTCGAGCGCTGGGGCGTGGGCGAGTTCGTCAACGAGCACCTCTACCGCGTCAGCGGCCAGGACGACGCGGGTCTCTCCCCGGCGATGTAAGTGCGCGAGCCCGCTCTTCCGGAGCCGCACCCCCGTCCTGCCAGCTCATCACTGGTGGGGCGGGGTTCGCCTTTTACTGCGGCCACAAATGGTGAGGTCACCACCTAGCGGCAACCACGGTGCAGCACAAGGACGCCCCTAAGACCGATAAAGAGTCCAAGCGCAGCATCCCACGCAAAACATGCAAACGCTCCCGGAGGCAGTGCGATTGAACTAGCCTGCGGGAGCGTTTGAAGGTTTTAGAAGCTCTTACTTCTGCAGACCTTCAGCGATTGCCTCGAAGATGCCGCCGAGGATTTCGAGAACGGTGGATGCGATTTCCATGATGGAGTCCTAACTGTAAAAGGGTCATTAACAAGTGGATTTGGGCTGTGCCTGAATCCAGTTAGGACCATACTTCCGTTAGCGTAGGTTAGCTAGCCCTAACCACGCTTGGACCACCGGAAATGGCCCAAATTTAGCTTTATATTCAGGCGAAATATACTTTAGTATCCTCCTTCGCGCGTGCCCAATGCACGAGGTTTTAATTGAGCTCAATGATGGTACAAATAAAGTGTGCATAAATAAGAGTTTTAACTATGAAAGTAGATGCCTATGGCTATTTTCCAGGTCGGCGATCCAGCATCGATGAGCACCGCTGACACCGATAGCCGCATTGCGACGTTGATCGTTGATGACGATCCCCTCGTACGCTCATCGCTGAAGACCTACTTCTCATACACTGCCGACATTCACGTCGTCGCCGAGGCCAGCACCGGCGTCGAAGCCCTTTCGCTTCTCGACCAAATCGACATCGATGTCATCATCGCCGATATTCACATGCCCGAGATGGACGGAATAACGCTCTTGCGCGAGGCCAAAAAGCGGCCCGCCCCACCAGCATTCGTAGCAATCACCGCTTTAGACACTGACAAAACAATGATCGAGGTCTTAACCAACGGAGGGGCCGGCTACGTTGTAAAAAGCAGCAAGCCAGCCACAATGTATGCCGCTGTGCGCGAGGCGGTAAACGGTGGCACAGCCGTATCGCCGCACGCACTAACCCGCCTGGTTGACTACCTTCCCCAATCCGATTCCCATACAGAGGGCGATAACGACAAAGAATCCAGCGTTATCGAGTTCAATGAGAAGTACGCCTTACTCACCGATACTGAGAAGCAAATCTTGAGCCACATCTGCGAAGGGCGCTCAAACGCAGAGATCGCCAAGTCGATGCACTACGCACAATCGACCGTTAAGAAGCAGATTTCCCACCTAATGTCCGTCTTCGCGGTGAGCTCCAGGCTCAGCTTGGCAATAACCGCACTGCCCCACATCGGGGTCTAAGTAAAAAGTCTCGAGACAGCGAGTAAACGATGTCTCGAGACTTCTCAAGTGGCGGAGACGAGAGGATTTGAACCTCCGGACCTGCGCAAGCAAGTCAACTCCTTAGCAGGGAGCCCCATTCGGCCGCTCTGGCACGTCTCCAGCGATTCGCAATGAATCTTCGCTTACTTTACCCGAGCCCCTCCACGCGTGCCAAACAGCCCCCTCACTACCGTCTAACTGCTTAGGTTTTAGCGGCGATTAAGCGCCGCATGCAGCTTCAATGCCACATACAAAGCGGCACAGCGCCAGCCATCTTCGAGGGCAGCCGAGCCCAGAATCTCACGGACGCGGTCTAGGCGATAATGCAAAGTAGCACGGTGAATATACAGCGCGGCGGCTGTGTCATTGACGTTGCGGGAATACTCGAAATAACAAAGCAGACTTTCCCAGTAGCTTTTGTGCTCGGCGTCTAAAAGCAGTGCGGCATCGGGGCTCAGCGCGCGCACGGTAGCCGGACTCAGATCCCAACCCAACAGCGCGCGCCAGGCGCCAGCCGCAGCCCAGTCCATCGCAGGTTGCCCGGTTAGCCGCGCCACGTCGGCCATGAAACGAGCCCGACGCGCAGTGGGCGCACTGCCCCGCGCACCAATCTGCGTTCCCGCCGTAAGGGCCGCGGAAGCAACCTCCTCAATCAGCGTTTTCGTGTCTTGCTCGTCGCGCGGGGATTCCACAATGATGAGCGAATCATGCAAGTCCAGGGCCAGAAACGGACGCCGCCGCAGCGGACGGGCGAGCTCCATCGTCAGCTGGACTAAATCACCGTCTACGTCGATACGGTGAATGAGCACTTCCCCATCACGCGGCAAAAGGTCGCGCTCGCGGGCTATAGCCAGCGCACTTTCATCCCCCGCAACGATGTCACGGGTTAAGTCACCAAGCTGCTGCGCACGAGTGGCCAGGTAAGCATCGCGCTCGTCTACCAACTTGGTCAGCGTGCTCAGTTGCGGGGAAACGGAGGCAAGAGCGGCGTCGGAAAGCGCGTGCTCATCAATGATCCACACGTGCCCTACCAGGTCAGGGCCGTGGCGCAAAGGAATAACCACGCGCGGGAGCATGTCATATTCCGCATTCGCCGGCAGGCGCACCGGGGCAGAAGATTCCTGAATGCCATAACTGAGCATCCACGGGATCGGCTCCGGCGGCGGGGTGCGCTCCAGAATCGAGGCCACGCGGTGACTATCCACGGCGCCCAACTGCGCGCTTGCTGCAATCACGTTGATAGAGGGAGTGGTTACCTCCACCGAACATTGCAACTGCCGCGCGATGTCATCGGCTAACTCTTGAATCCGTGCCAGGTTCGGCGCCGTCAGTTTCGACATATGTCAAAGATAGTTCTCTATTTTGACTAATGACAACAAAAATGTGACCTACGATAATCGGAAAAGCACGTTTTATCGCTAACAAAAGAAAGGACTCGCAATGCAGACTACTGTCGGCGAATTTATCCTTGATCGCTTGAAGGCCATCGGCATCACCGAAATCATCGGTGTCCCAGGTGATTTCAATTTGAGCTTCCTCGAGCAGATCGACGAAGACAAGGACATCCGTTTCGTCGGCGCCTGCAATGAGCTGAACGCAGCCTATGCCGCTGATGGCTACGCCCGCCAGCGCGGCGTCGGCTGTCTGCTCACCACCTACGGCGTGGGCGAGCTTTCTGCGCTCAACGGCATCGCGGGTGCTCGCGCGGAGCACGTTCCGATGGTCTCCATCGCTGGCGCACCGCCGCAGTACGCCACCGAGTTCGGTTGGAACCTGCACCACTCGCTTGCCGACGGCGACTTTGCCAACATGCTCGACGCCATCGCACCGTTTACCGAGGTAGCCACCCGCGTTTCCCCGATGAACGTGGTCGAGGAATTCGACCGCGCCCTGCACACCTGCCTGCGCGAGAAGCGCCCGGTGCACATCCAGATCCCTTCCGATATCACGCACCTGACCATCGAGGTCCCGGATACCCCGTTCAGCACCGAGCTGGCTACCTCCGACCAGGAGCGCCTCGAGGCTGCGGCCGATCGCGTGCTGGAGCGCCTCGCTGCTGCTACGGACCCGATCATCCTCATCGATCAGGACACTAGCCGCCACGGCTTCGCCGACAAGTTCCGCGCCATCATCGACAAGGCCCAACTGCCGTACTCCCAGCTTTCTTCCGGCAAGGCCATCCTGTCCGAGCGCGACCCGCTGTTCATCGGCACCTACAACGGCGCCGCTTCCGCCCCGGGCGTACAGGAGCGCATCGAAAACTCCGACTTCCTGGTCACCACCAATCCACGATTCATCGAGGTCAACTCCGGTTCCTTCACCCACGATCTGGAAAAGGCGCACGTGTTCAACTTCGGCGATCAGCACCTCAACGCTGACGGCGAGTACTTCGTGGGTATCAATACGCTGGAGCTTCTCGACGTCCTCGTCGAGCGCATCCCAGCCAAGGAAGCCGCCGCGGGCGAGAAGTTTGAGCTGCCTGCCTTCGAGCCAGACGAGTCAGCGCCGCTGACCCAGGAGCGCATCTGGAACCAGATGATCCACTTCCTCAAAAAAGACGACGTTGTCATCGCCGAGGCGGGTACTTCCAACATCGGCCTGGGCCCGCTGCGTATGCCGGAGGGCGTGCAGTACATCAACTCCACCATCTGGGGCTCCATCGGCTTTACCCTGCCAGCCGTGCTGGGCTCCCAGCTGGCCAACCCAGAGCGCCGCCACGTGCTCTTCATCGGTGATGGTTCCTTCCAGCTAACGGCCCAGGAGCTATCTACCATCCTGCGCCAGGAGCTCAAGCCCATCATCGTGCTGGTCAACAATGATGGCTACACCATTGAGCGCTACATCCTGGGCATGGAGCAGGAGTACAACGCCATCCAGAACTGGAACTACAACGAGCTGCCGAAGGTCTTCAAGGCAGATACCACCATGGAGTCCTACGCAGCGAAGACCGAGGGCGAGCTGGCTAAGGCGCTCGCGGACATTTCTGAGCACCCGGAGCGCGGCGCCTTCCTTGAGGTCCAGCTCGACGCTTTTGATGCACCGAAGGGCCTGCAGGCATTCGGCCCGCTCACGGCGGAGTTTGACTACGGCCCTCGCGGTCCGCGCAACCCGGAAACCTCTTCCCAGGGCTAAGGTGGTTGCCATGATTCGATCCGATCTTTCCTCCCTGCCCGTCTATGTTCCTGGTGCCCGCAACGAGACTGCTTTGAAGCTGTCTTCCAATGAGGCCACCCAGCCTCCGCTTCCGGAGGCGCTCAAGGCCATGGAGGCCGCGGCTGGCGACGCCAATCGTTACCCAGACATGGGCGTCGTCGAGCTGCGCACTGCACTCGCAGAGCACCTTGGCCTGACGCTCGATGAGGTGGCCGTGGGAACGGGTTCTTCTGCAATCTGCCAGCAGCTGGTACAAATCACCTGCCAGCCTGGCGATGAAGTGGTTTTCCCGTGGCGTTCCTTCGAGGCCTATCCAATCTTCGCCCACGTGGTTGGCGCGACGCCGGTTCCGGTCCCACTGAATGAGGAACACCGCGTGGACTTGCCGGCAATGGCCAAGGCCGTGACGGAAAAGACCAAGGTTATCTTCGTGTGCAATCCGAATAACCCCACCGGTTCGATCATCACCCGCGCGGAATTCGACGAGTTCCTGGCGGCCGTGCCGGATGACATCATCGTGGCATTGGACGAGGCTTACATCGAGTACAACCGCAACGGCTCCCTGCCGCTGGCCACCGAGTACGTCAAGACGCACCGCAACGTCGTGGGCCTGCGCACTTTCTCCAAGGCCTACGGCCTAGCCGGCGTGCGCGTGGGCTATGCCTTCGGCGACAAAGAGATCATTGAGGCGTTGAACAAGGTAGCCATCCCGTTCTCCGTGAACACGGTGGCTCAGGTCGGCGCCCTGCACTCTCTGGCGGCACAGGACTCCCTGCGTGAGCGCACCGATGAGACCGTCCGCCAACGCGAGCGCGTCACTGAGCACTTTGCTAAGTTCGGCGTTCCTGCTTCCGAGGCCAACCACATCTGGTTCCCGGCAGCAAACATCACCGAGCTGGGCACCCCACAAGAAGTCGCTGCCAAGCTCGCCGCAAACGGCGTGCTGGTTCGCGCCTTCGACGAAGGTGTGCGCATCTCCATCACCACCGCCGAGGAGACCGATGTACTCCTCAAGGCGTGGGAGGCTGCTTTCGGCGCCTAAAACGACAACGCGGGTAAAAGATCACCAAAAAGGGGTTGCTACCAAGGCGGCAACCCCCTTTTTTTAGAATAAGCATCATGTTGCTGCGTGCGTTGTTGACGCCTATTCCTCGTCGTATTCGTAAGGCATCTTGTGCTTATCCGGATGCGGAACAACCATAAGCGCCATCAGTAGGCCAGCTCGGTCTTTTTCAAGGATGAATCGGCTCAATGCTGCTGCGTCCACGTCCCGAGGCAGTGGATTGCCACCAAAATTTGTTCCAATTTCACTTGATGAAGGGCTTGCAGCGTCATATATAACAAGGTCATCAAAGCTCATGACTTTTTCAATGACATCCTGAAGCTGCTCACTAGTCAATGCGTCGTCATCGTAGCCGGTATCTTGGACGACGTAGACGAGATTGACCCAATCATCATCGGCTTTAAACCAATCAATGACAGCGTCGTAGACTTCATCGGCAGTGAGAATCTTGCGCGGTTTATCGGGCAACATGGACTTTATAATTTTCGGCTCCCGAAGACACTTCAAACGGGACTCATTGATGAATGAAACACGTAAACTTAGCGTTCTTCATTTCACTATCTGTGCTAAGCGTGTTTTTCCCCTTCGCTTCTCTTTTTCACAGGTATAGCAACCGAAAGAGCGATGCCTAGCAAGGCTATGGGAACCCCAAGATTGGTAAGCTTATTTTCCCAATATAGGCCCGCTACGCACAACAAAACCCCTGCAATGAGAACGACAAGGGTAAAAGCCTTAAGCAATTTCATTTCCGCATCGTCCTTACAATTTTCGTCATCAACTGAACTTAAGAATCGCCCTTTAGACTAACAATTCTTTTCCCACCAATGAGTCCTGTTTCTAAATCGGATACTTTCGTATACTCTTCTCGGATTTTGTGGTTTGACTAGATCATGTAGGTGAAAATGGGCGTGTTCCATTAGCCAGCATTGTGGAACTCGTCTATCAACCAGAAAGGTTCACTTCCATGAAATCTTTGCGCAATCCAGGAGTCCTCTTGTAGACTGTGATGCTCGGTCTTGCAATTGGCGCAACACCATTGGCACAGGCAGACACTGCTCCCGCTACTGAAGCAACGCATAATCAAACAACGAAAGCATCCACATCGAAATTGCCAGTGGAAGAGTCCGATAAAACCTATGTCGAATACCGATCTGAAGCAGATCGTGAAGCTTTCGAGAAGCTCGGCCAATATATCAAGTATGACGAAAAAGGACTCGCCACTGCGGTTATCCCCGCGGATGTTCGCTCAGCAAATAAAGACGGCGCTACCAGGATCGATGAATTTATTCAACAGAATAATTCAGCCGTCGACCCGGCTGGACACCCTACTTTTACCACATACGGAAATGAAACAAAGGTGTCCCACTGGGGGCCAGTCGTAAAAGTTTATCTGAGTCACAATGTGGTTTCTAAAGCTACTAAAATTTTCACTGCCGGAGGCGCCGCTGGCGCGGTGACAAAAGAAATCATTGCAGAAGGACTCGCAGCTTCAGTTGCTGGATGGGTTGCAGTAGGACTAGGGGCCCTTGTTGCAGCAGGAGCTTTATGCGACTGAAATGACCAGGGAATCATCCTTTGGCAAAATCCTGTCCCAGGAATGAACCCCCCTTATGTTTGCACACCACAGAAGTAAGTAAACTGCTCCCCCTAGTTGTACTGAAACAGACACCCTCACAATGCAATACCGGAATCAGCTCCTTGAAGTGCTAAACGCCTAGGAACAGACCAGACCAACTTTGTTGGAGGCTAGTTGATACTCGGCAGAGTTTGTTGTCGGACGTAAATGCCCTGAGGGCCGATACAGGACACTAGACCAGCAGCCCTACCCGCCTGCAAAAGGCGGCAACACGTCAACACGCGTCGCACCCGTGAGGGTGGCGGCGCGTTCGGCGTTTTTGCCATCCACCAGGAAGGTGCAGCGGTCTAGCACCTCGCCCAAGCTCATGCCGGCCTCGGTGGTGCCGGAATGCTCTGCAGCCACGGTGTCCAGCAGCTCACCGAGCGTTGCAGGAGCTGCAGTCTGTTCATGGCTTAAGCCTGCCGCTGCGCGAGCGGCGGCGAAATAGTGAATTTCAACCATGTCTGCCACTATGCCAGTTTTTGCATTGAAAGTGCCGTTAAAATTGAAGAGGTTAACCAGGCACATAAGGAGAGGCACGCCAGCATGCGCAGTTACGAAGAACACCTAGCAGCTATCCGTGGGGCACTACCTGCGCCGACGGTGGTGACTCGCTCACTGCTGGAGGTCAATGGCTTGATCCTCGCGCGCACCATCGCCGCGGCTTATGACATGCCGCGCTTTAATAACTCACAGATGGACGGCTACGCCATCACCACGACGGAAGGCGGCACCTTCACCGTCGGCCAGACGGTAGCTGCCGGTGCTGTACCCAGCGCGGCACAGGATGGCATCGCGGCCCCAATCATGACCGGCGCCAAGGTTCCAGAGGGCACCGTGACCATCGTCCCGGTGGAGCAATGCGAGCCACCGCAGTTCCCGCGCGAGGGGGAAAAAGTCACCATTCCGGCGGCTCCGGCGGGCCAGTTCATCCGCGAGGCCGGATCCGACATCGCGGCTGGCAAGGTGCTGGTGGAGGAAGGCACGCGGCTGACCCCGGCCATCATCGGCACGTTGGCCTCCCAAGGCATCACTGAAGTCGAGGTCTATGCCCCGGCACGCATCGTGGTCGCCACGGGTGGCGCGGAGATCGGCGGCCAAGGTGCGGCCAGCATCCCCGATGCGAATGCGCCGATGATCGCTGCTCTCTGCCGCGAGTACGGCATTGAGGTCGTCGCCTTTGTACGCACCAACGATGACCCAGGCATCCTGCGCTCCGATCTGGAAGGCGTGGTTCGCGTTTACCAGCCCGACGCCATCGTCACCTCCGGCGGCGTATCCCACGGCAAGTTCGAAGTCGTGCGCCAAGTCTTCGAAGAAGACGGCTGGTTCGGCCACGTGGCACAGCAGCCCGGCGGACCGCAGGGACTGTCCAAGCTAAGCAGCGTCCCGGTTATCTGCCTGCCCGGCAACCCCGTCTCCACGCTGGTCAGCTTCCGCATCTACGTAGGCCCCACACTGGGTCGCGCCAGGGCCGCACACACCGCGCAAGTCACCGTTCCAGTCACCGGCTTGGAAGGCCGCGACCAGTTCCGTCGCGGCATCATCGACTATGAAAACGGCATCGCCACGGCCGAGCTCTTCGCCGGCACTGGTTCGCACCTGATTTCGCAGGCTATGAGCGCCAACGCCCTCATCCGCATCCCGGCCGGCGCACATCTGCAGCCGGGCGATGTCGTTGAGGTTATCCCGTTCTAATGGCGCGACGTGCAGTAGTAGTGGTTGCCTCCACCCGCGCGGCAGCGGGCATCTACGAAGATCGTTCCGGGCCCATCGCGGTGGATTTTCTGCGGCGGATGGGCTTTGATACTCCGGATGCGCTCGTGGTACCCGATGCCGAAATCGCCGAGGCCCTCGATAAGGTCTTCGCCGCCCAGCCCAGCGTCATTTTAACTTCCGGAGGCACGGGCATTTCGCCTGACGACGCCACGGTGGAGGCCGTCTCCGCGCATCTGGCACGGGAGCTGCCGGGGATAGCGCATGCTTTTTACGCGGCGTCGGCAAGCGTGCCCACTGCCGCGCTCTCGCGTACCGTCGCCGGCGTCAACGCACACACCTTCGCCATGGCGCTGCCCGGTTCCACGGGCGGGGTGAAGGATGGTTGTAAGGTTTTGGAGCCTTTGCTACCGCACATCGTCGATCAATTGGAAGGAAGGCATGAGCACTGATCCCGCCTTTGTTAGCGCCGATACCGGAAAGGTAATCGGGGCGATGATGACGAGCTCGCCCATTGAAAAGCCTGATATTTCCACCCCGGCGATGGGTGCCGTGGTCACCTTCGACGGCATCGTGCGCAACCATGATGGCGGGCGCGGCGGCGTGGAGCTTTTGCGCTATACCGCGCACCCCACTGCCGAATCCGAGATCTCCCGCGTGGCGCAAGAAGTCATCGCCGCGCATCAGAATACCCGCCTGTGGTGCGCACACCGCACCGGTGATCTGCGCGTGGGCGAGGCAGCATTCGTGGTGATCGCTGCCGCGGCCCACCGCGGGGATGCTTTCGCGGCTGCGGAAGAGTGCGCCGACCGCGTGAAGGCGGAGGTGCCGATTTGGAAAGAGCAGCGTTACGCGGATGGTTTTAGCAACTGGGTGGGCTTGGAATGAGTAATCGCTACGCACGCCAGGAGGCCCTGTGGGGTACAGAGGGCCAGGCCAAGCTAACTAATGCAACGGTGGCGGTCATCGGTGCCGGCGGGCTTGGCTCGCCTGCCCTGCTTTACCTCGCGGGCGCAGGTGTGGGGCGCATCCTGCTTTTCGACGACGACGTGGTCTCCCTATCCAATCTGCAACGCCAAGTCATCCACGGCATGGACGATATTGGTGGGCCGAAGACTGCGTCGGCCGCGGAGACGATCCATCAACTCAATCCGGAGGTACAGGTACTGCAGTACCCGCGCCTCAGCTCCGCCACGGCGCTTGCGCACTTGGCTGAAGCCGACGTCCTCTTAGACGGCACCGATAATTTTGAAGCCCGCTACCTGTGCTCTTGGGCGTGCCACGAGCTGGGTATTCCGCACGTGTGGGCGTCGATTTTAGGATTCGATGCGCAGCTTTCCGTCTTCTGGTCTGGGCACGGTCCGGTCTACGAGGACGTCTTTCCCACGGCACCTGCCCCTGGCTCGGTGCCTTCGTGCTCCCAAGCCGGCGTGCTGGGCCCCGTGGTGGGCACGGTGGGCTCCGCCATGGCGTTGGAGGCCCTTAAGTACCTCACGGGTATGGGCACGCTGCTTACTGGGAAGATTGGTTACTTCGATGCGCTGACCTGCACCTGGGAGTACATTCCGGTGGTTGCCAGCGGCGCAACGCCCACGCAGCCTGCCGACGCCCCCGAAATACGCACCATCCCCTCCGGCTACCGCATCATCGATGTGCGCACCGAGGAAGAACGCGCGGAGCATTCCATCCCCGGCTCCGAGCACTTCCTCCTGGACCGCATCCTGGCGGGTGAGAATCCCCGGCTCGGCCACGACGAACCCGCCGTCATCCACTGCGCCGGCGGCATCCGCTCCGCCCAAGCCGTAGCCGCACTGCGCGAGCGCGGTTACACGCAGGTCTACTCCCTGCGCGGCGGCATCAATGCCTGGCTGGAGCAGAATACCGCGTAGGCGCCCCATATTAAGGAAACTGAAAGCAGCCCACGGTACATGTACCTCTGTGTGTATTTAGCGTGCCTGAATCACCAGGTTTCTG
>NZ_KV788561.1:0-101271 GCF_001807315.1 Corynebacterium sp. HMSC06D04 | reverse complement strand
CGCTATTTACATATATCGGTACATGAAACCACGCATGGCGGTGCGAAGGGATCTTGAAGGAAACAAAAATCTCGAGACACCATCCAAAGGAACGATGTCTCGAGACTTCACACGGCGGAGACGGCGGGATTTGAACCCGCGGTGGTTTGACCCACGCTGGTTTTCAAGACCAGTGCATTCGGCCGCTCTGCCACGTCTCCTTGTCTTGCGACCCACTAAGCCTACTAAACCTAGCGATGCAGATCATATTCGGCCTCGGAGTTTTCGTTAAGCTGGGTGGGCATGAAAGCTATCGTGCAGACCGACCCTAAAGATCCCGGCGCGCTGGAGCTAGGCGCCGTCGAAAAGCCGCTGCTCCACCCCGGAGAAGTTCTAGTAAAGGTCCATGCTGCGGGTGTGAACCGCGCTGACCTCTTGCAAGCGCGCGGACACTATCCGCCACCAGCAGGCGCTTCCGAGACCATCGGCCTAGAGGTGGCCGGTGAAATCGTGGATGCAAATGGCACCGAGTGGAAAGAAGGCACCCAGGTTGGCGCGCTGCTTGCCGGCGGTGGTTACGCCGAATATGTCGCGGTACCAGCGGGCCAGCTGCTGCCCATTCCGAAGGGCTTTTCGCTTACCGATACCGCCTCAGTCATCGAGGTGGCCTGCACCGTATGGTCCAACCTCGCCATGGAAGCGAACCTGCACGCTGGGCAAACCATTCTCATTCATGGTGGTGCGGGCGGCATCGGCTTGTTCGCCATCCAGGTGGCCAAGGCGCTGGGCGCTACTGTTGCGGTGACGGCCGGCTCCGCGGAGAAGCTGGAGACCTGCAAGCACTATGGCGCAGACATCCTTATTAATTACAAGGAACAAGACTTCACAGAAGAGTTGAAGAACCAATGCGACGTCATCTTGGACATCATCGGCGCGAAGTACCTCAAACAGAACCTGAAGGCGCTGGCTACCGACGGCCACATGGTCACCATCGGCTTGCAAGGCGGCACGAAGGAAGAGCTCAACATGGGCATCGTCCTAGCAAAGCGCCTCACCTTGCAGGGCACGACGCTGCGCTCCCGCAGCATTGAGGACAAAGCCGCAATCGTGGCAGACACCGTCGCCAACGTGTGGCCATGGCTGGAAGATGGCACGGTAAAGCACCATCTCCACGGCACTTACCCGCTGGCCGAGGCCGCCGCTGCGCACGAAGCACTAAACTCCGGCGCCGTCACCGGCAAGTTGGTGCTGACGGTGTCTTAAACGTCTTGGGTCTAAGCTACTGGCTTAGGCCAAAGACGCCACCACGCGCGTGAGGTGTTCAATATCGTGGCGGGTGTTGAACGGGCCCAAGGCCACGGTAACGGCGCCGCCGATTTCGTCGGCGCCCATCTCCGTAAGAAGCGGAGTGCGCAGCGCCAACGTCGTGACCAGGCCGTTATCGATGAGGCGGCGGTGCACCGTCTCTGCCGGTACGTTCTGCACCGCGAAGGTAAGCCGCGGCAGGCGGTCCTTTGAAGCGCCGGCGGCGGCCTCACCCGTCACGCCCAAGATATGGACGGCCGGCAAGGTCTCCAAGTAGGCGTACATGTCATTGGTCAGATCGCCCAAGTACTCATTCAACGCCTCCATTGACTTGTGCACGCGCACGCGGCGCGAACCAGCTTCACCGCCAGCCAACGCTGCCAAGTGATCAACTAGAGGGCCAACGCCACCGGCCAGGCCGGTAGATACTGGGGTCTCTAGTTTTTCCGCAGAATTAGAAGCCTTCACCGGGCTATGCGCATCGACGCGGCGGAACATCGCCTCATCACGGAATACTAGGGCCGCTAACTGCGGGCCGCCGAGCATTCCGATATCAATGCCGATGATGTCCGCGCCGAGTTCATCAAAGTCCAGGGGACGATAAGGCGCGAGCGCGGAGACGTCGACAAGCGTCCACGCGCGCGAGCGCGAACGAATCTTCTCAATAATCTCCGTCGTGGGCGTTACCGTGCCCAAAAGCTCATGCGCTGCGGAGAAGGAGACCAGGCGTGTCGAGCCGTCGACAAGCTCGGCGTACTGGAAAGCCGGCAGCTCACCCGTGCCCAAATCCGGCTGTGCCCAACGCACTTCCGCATCAAGCTCCGACAACGCGGAGTACAGCGCCGGTGGATCCAACTTGGACAGAACCACCGAAGAATTATGACGCAACATCGGGCGCAGGCTGCGCGCCAAGGTCTGGTACAAAGCTGGCAGCGAAGGGCCTAAGACCACGCGGCTGGCCTTCGAGCCAACAAGATCCGCAATCGCCATGCGCGCGGCGTCGTAATGCGCAGAGCCCTCCAACCGGCCCGGCGCGCTATTCGCGGAATGCGCTCCCGTGGCATCTTCCTGCGGGGCCACTGCTGGGGACATACGGAACGAGCGAGCCACGCCGGCCGCTACTCGTTCAGAGATCTGCGGCGCAGCATTCGCGTTGAGGTAGGTCCACCCGTCCGATAGGCCAGTGTAAAGACCTCGCACACTGGCGACGTCATACCGTGCTGGCAAGCCTAATGGCATGTATAAAACCTTCCTCTACGCCTTTCATTGGTACCCAAACGCAACGTTTGTAGGGGCCGCTGTGGGGCAGTCGACTCCCTACTCTATACGGCTTTGGGTTTGGTTTCCTAAAAAGGAATTTTTGCAGGT
Organism: Corynebacterium sp. HMSC06D04; assembly: GCF_001807315.1. Lineage (NCBI taxonomy): Bacteria > Bacillati > Actinomycetota > Actinomycetes > Mycobacteriales > Corynebacteriaceae > Corynebacterium > Corynebacterium sp. HMSC06D04. The sequence goes on along the minus strand of NZ_KV788561.1, from coordinate 98,619 downwards.
TACAGCCATTCCCCCAGTACAGACGGCGTGTAGATACCCGTTTGTCCAGCACGCGCGCTAGGGTGTTTTGACGTGCAAGATAACAACCAACTGCGCGCCGACATCGCCCGCATGACCTCCACCCCGGAGGAAAGCGCGGTACCGGCCTCCCAGTCCATGACCATGAAGTCGGCTTTTGCCGATCTTATCCAAGGCGCCAAACAGCGCGAATTGTGGTTCATGCTGGGCATTCAGGACATCAAGCAACGCTACCGCCGCTCGGTTCTAGGACCTTTCTGGATCACCATCGCCACCGGTGTGATGGCAGCAGCACTGGGTCTTTTGTACTCCATGCTCTTCCAGATTCCAGTCGCGGAGTTCCTGCCTCACGTCACCGTGGGCCTTATCATGTGGAACTTCATCTCGGGCGCAATCAAGGAAGGCTCCACCGTCTTCATTGACAACGAGGGCCTCATCAAACAGCTCCCGGCTCCCCTATCGGTGCACGTCTACCGCCTGGTGTGGCGCCAGACGCTATTCTTGGGCCACAACCTCATCATCTGGTTGCTGCTCATCCTTATCTTCCCGCGTCACCTGGGTTGGGAGTTCTTCCTCTTCATCCCGGCACTTGGCCTCCTACTGGTCAACGGCGTGTGGGTAGCAATGTTCTTCGGCATCGTGGCAACCCGCTATCGCGACATTGCGCCACTGCTCGAGGCACTCACGCAGCTGCTGTTCTACGTCACGCCGATTGTCTGGATGACCAACACTTTGAAGGAGCAAGGCGGTGCCGTGGGCAACCGCGCTCGCATCGCAGAGATCAACCCGCTGTATCACTACATGGAGATCGTGCGTGCCCCCATGATCGGTGAGCCCGTCGCGGGCTACCACTGGCTTATCGTCATCGCGTGTACCGTCGTGGGCCTCCTCGTCGCCGGCCTAGCCATGCGCCAATGGCGTTTCCGCGTGAGCTACTGGGTATAGCGCAAGCTGCACGAAAGGATCTTCAACAATGGTTTCTATCGATACTTATAACGCTTGCGTGGACTTTCCCATCTTTGATGCCAAGTCCCGCTCCTTAAAGAAGGCCGTACTTTCCTCAGCCGGCGGTGCGATTGGCCAAAACTCCGACAAAACCGTCGTGGTTGAGGCCCTCAAAGACATCAACCTTCACCTCCGTGAAGGTGACCGCGTAGGTCTCGTGGGCCACAACGGCGCCGGCAAGTCCACGCTGCTGCGTCTGCTTTCTGGCATCTACGAGCCCACGCGCGGCACTGCCGACGTTCGCGGCCGCGTCGCCCCCGTCTTCGACTTGGGCGTGGGCATGGACCCAGAGGTCTCCGGCTACGACAACATCATCATCCGCGGCCTATTCTTGGGCCAGACCATCAAGCAGATGAAAAACAAGATGGATGAGATCGCCGAGTTCTCTGAACTGGGTGACTACCTCGCCATGCCGCTGCGCACCTACTCCACCGGTATGCGCGTACGCTTGGCGCTCGGCGTGGTTACCTCCATCGAGCCGGAAATCCTGCTGCTCGATGAGGGCATCGGCGCAGTCGACGCCGCCTTCATGGCCAAGGCCCGCGTGCGCCTGCAGGAGCTGGTTAAGCGCTCCGGCATCCTCGTCTTTGCTTCCCACTCCAATGACTTCCTGGCCCAGCTGTGCAACACTGCGCTGTGGATTGACCACGGCACCGTCCGCTCTGCCGGCGAGGTCTCTGAAGTCGTGGGCCAATACGAAGGCCCCGAGGTAGGCGAATACGTCAAGGACTTGCGCCGCCGCTTCGACAACGAAGACGACTAAGCCCCAAGCATCTTCTTTAACTCACCGGTTACGCCTTCTACTTCGATGGTGTAGCCGGTGTCGTCGTAAAGCCACTGGCATCAATCCGCACAGCAAACGGCGGCCACATCTGTTCTAATTCCATGTCCAAAGCCTATCCCCGGCGCCACGGGTGGCAGAATAGAGCTCATGACTGCCACCTTGAACGCCGCCGGTTCGACGGCCGCCGTAATCGTCACCCACCAGCGCGTGGAACTGCTTCGCGCCTCATTGGAGCAGGTAGCGCACCAAACCCACCCTGTGCAGTGGATCATCGTGGTGGACAATGGGGCCGAGACCGCAGTCGAGGAATTGGTCAATGAGATTGCCGGTGACCGCGCCGTCTACGTTCCTTCCCAGACAAACCTGGGCGGCGCGGGCGGCTTCGCCCTTGGCTTCCTCACGGCTCTTTCGTTGGGCGCCGACGCCGTGTGGTGCGCCGACGACGACGGCCGCCCCGCCGATAAAAACGTGCTCGCAGAGCTCTACCGCGTGGCGGAAGCCAACGGCTTGCACGAGGTCTCCCCTGCCGTGTGCAACATCAACGAACCAGCCCGTCTGGCCTTCCCGCTGCGCCAGGGCCTCGTGTGGCGCCGCTACATGAGCGAGCTCGAGGGAGACTTCCTGCCAGGCATTGCATCGCTTTTCAACGGCGCGCTGATTTCGGCGGAAGCCATGCAGATAATCGGTGTACCAGATTATCGCCTCTTCATCCGTGGCGACGAGGTGGAATACCACCGCCGCCTAGCAGGCTCGGGCCTCAAGTTCGGCACCGCGCTGACCACCAGCTACCTACACCCGGATGGCTCCGACGAGTTCAAGCCGATTCTTGGCGGCAAGATGCACACCCAGTACCCAGACGGCGAGTTCAAGAGGTTCTTTACCTACCGCAACCGCGGCTATCTGCTCTGGCAGCGCGGCATGCGCAAGCTCCTGCCCCAAGAATTCGCGCGCTTTGGTTGGTTCTTCCTCGTCCAAAAACGCGATCCACAAGGCTTTATAGAGTGGCTTCGCCTGCATAACCAGGGCCGCAAGGAAGACTTCCGCCGCCCCTAACTAATCCTCCACCACGAAGGATTTCCGGGTGCGGCGGAAGATCACCCAGCGCTGCACGAAGAAGTTGATGATGGTGGCCGTGCCCTGCGCAAGGACATACGCCGCGACCAGCGCCAACGTGGATGACCAAGCCAGGTCCTCGTCAAAGAAGTTAAAAGCCCGGCGGTAGATCACCATGTTGACCAAATAAGTCAGGGCGTACGTCGCCGCCACTGCCACAAGGCGGCGTTTGGAGGCTTTGGCGTTGAACGTCCAACGGCGATTGAGCAAGTACGCCACGAGCGTGCCAAAGATAAAGCCAACGGTGCGGGCGCCATCTTTATCAAGCAGCCCCAAGCCCAGCTGCAGAAGCCACGTTAGGCCAGCATCAACGATCGCAGAGATTACGCCCGTAATAACAAACTTGGTTCCCTGCGCCTGCAGGGAATTCGAGCGTGAGAGTTTCTCTGCGCTGGTCACCATTAATCTCCCTTAAAGATGAAGATGCGCTGAATGGCAAAGTTGGTTACTGTAGCCACACCCTGCGCGATGACAAACGCGATGGTGTCTTTGACTGCTCCCTCAAAGCCCATAGAAATCAGCGGCTCGTTGAGCACCCAGTACAGAAAGTTCTGTACCGCAAAGGTCGAGGCATACAACGCCGCCACGGCACCCGCAGTACGGCCGGAGACCTGCGCGCCGAAAGTCCAACGCGCATTGGCAACGTACGCAGCGATGGTGCCAAAGACCCAACCGATTGCCTTTGCCGCAGAACGGTGCAGGCCAAAATGGGTCAGCAACAAAGTAAGCCCGTAGTCAATTGCCGCTGTGAACACGCCCACGAATACGAAACGGAAAAGCTGCGTCGCCAGCGAGGTGCGGCGCACCTCGACGTCGCGGGGCGCCGCGTCAGAAGGATTTTTATCAGTCACGGCTAAAAAGCCTACCTGCGCAGTAGGGCACGGTAAATGTCAAGACGATCCACCGGTGCTAGTGCCTCATCCCCATAGGCGCCCACGCTTGCAAGCACAGAAAGCGAAGCGCTACACAACTCGCGTATTTCTTCGCCTGTTAAGAGCAGCTTGCCTTCATCAGAGACCCAACCCAAGGCATCCATCGTGGACTCTGCCACGGAATTGCTAAGCTCCCGCCCGCCCATGCAGGTCAGCGCTAAGACCATGGACCAAAACGAGTCCTGGCCTTCTGCGGTAACTTCCCGCGGCAAAGAATCTAGGACTGATAAAGGCGCGTTTGAATCACTGCGCTCTAAATCGAGCGCCTGCAGCAGCGGCACGAAATCAAAAAGCTTGCTGCGCTGGATGAGCGCACGCACCGGCGGGGTCACGATGTTGAGCACTTCATCGATGGTCTCTTGGCCAGTTAATTGCGCATTGATGGCAGTAAGATCGAAAGGCTGCGTGAAGGCGCCCGATCCGCCTACACACAATGATTCAGGGGTACCGGAATCGCGCGGGTAAATGTCAACCACAACCAGGCTAAAGTCCCACAACCCCCAGGCATAGTCCAGCTGCACGCCCTCACGCCACAAAAACTCGGAGACTTGATGCTTGGGATCGATGCGGGCCCCGCGGGCTTCATGGTGTTCAAAGAAGTGCCACGGCGAATCTTCATCGGGAAGCCCGAAGCAGACTTCGAGCACGTGGTGGAGTTGCTCAAAGGTAAGGGCGTCAGAAAACCCGATTTGGCGGTGGACTTCGACGTCCGCGCTCACGTTGGAAACCTGGCAGATGACGGTGAGGGGCTCGCGGCGCAGGGTCACGATAGAGTTGTCACGCTTGGCGCGTGCCGTACTCAAATCTGTGACCCCGAGGCTCATGGGCCCCACCATACGCAAAGTTGCGGGTCAAAGTTGTGGAGGTAAGCGCGTGAGGCTACGCCGCGCGCTTGGCGATGTCGCGTGCTTCCAGCTCGCTCACCACAAAAAGCAGGCCCGCGCCGATGGCCCCCAGAGTGGTCCATGGCTTCTGCACACCGCGCTTGCGCAGGGGCTTGACCATGGCCTGCGCAACCTTGACGTTGATGAAACCACCGGCGATGAGAACCAGTACCACGGCAACAAATGCTGCCCAGGCCTTCACGTCCATCTCTTGTTCTTGTGCCTGCACCGGCTGCTGTTCTTCCTGCTCGCGCTGTGCATTGGTCACCGCAACCAGCGCGCCGAAGCCCAGAAACGAGCCGATATAAGCGGCGACGAGTGCCTTCTTATTCTTGATCCAATCTGGATAGGAGGTCATAAGGCCCAAAGCCAGCGATTGCGTTATGCGGCCAGACAGGGTGTCATCGAGTGCGTAGCGGTCGACGCGCTCGGTTTCTTGTGCGGAGTCTTGCTCAGTCATGGGGATTACTTTATGCGGCACTAAGCTAAAGCGCATGTACTCCTCAAAGAAAGAGCACCTAACCCCTGCCCAGCGCGCAGCCCAAGACGAACGCGCTGAAGACGACAAGTACAACGGCCACTTCCTGGCCACCGAGCACACCAATCTCCCGCTCGATGGGTTTATGACGCGCCTGATGGCTGAGGAGCTGCCTATCCTCGATTCCACTTCGCGCCGTCGGGTCTATGAGATTCTGCGTTCCTACAAGGGCCCGGAGATTACCTCCCAGGAGCAGCTCCCAGCAGAAATCCGCGAGCTCATGGATCTGTATTAGATCTGTTTTAGAAGGCCAAATCAACACATTCGGGCACGGCCGATGCCCGAACATGTTCCAAATATCACTAACGTCACACACGTCACGTGTCCGTGTTGGTGAGTAGGCTAGGAACGACATATCACGTCGAGTAAAGAGTAAGAGATGGAACTACATACCACCGAAAAGTCCCTGCACGGCTGGGGCCGCACCGCGCCGACGACTGCCCACGTACTGTCCACCGAAGACGTCGAGGTCATCAAGAAGGCCGTCGCCCAGGTTGCAGAAGATAACTCCGACAAACCAGCACACCTGCGCCGCGGCGTCATCGCCCGCGGCATGGGCCGTTCCTACGGTGACCCTGCCCAAAACGGCGGCGGCCTGGTCATCGACATGCAGCCGCTGAACAAGATCCACTCCATCGATCCGGAAACCGCAATCGTCGACGTAGACGGTGGCGTAACCCTGGATCAGCTGATGAAGGCCGCCCTGCCATACGGCCTGTGGGTCCCGGTTCTGCCAGGCACCCGCCAGGTCACCATCGGCGGCGCAATCGGCCCGGATATCCACGGCAAGAACCACCACTCCGCCGGTTCCTTTGGCAACCACGTCACCTCCATGGAGCTGCTCGTGGCAGACGGCCGCGTACTCCACTTGGAACCTAACGGTTCCAAGGATGATCCAGACGGAGAGCTCTTCTGGGCCACCGTCGGCGGCATGGGCCTGACCGGCATCATCCTGCGCGCGCAGATCCGCATGACCAAGACCGAGACCGCCTACTTCATCGCGGACACTGACCGCACCGAGAACCTGGATGAGACCGTAGCCTTCCACTCGGATGGCTCCGAGCACAACTACACCTACTCCTCTGCTTGGTTCGACGTCATCTCCCCAGAGCCAAAGCTCGGCCGCTCCACCATCTCCCGCGGCAGCCTGGCCACCCTGGCGCAGCTCGAAGAGCTCGCACCAAAGCTGGCGAAGGATCCGCTGAAGTTCAACGCTCCACAGCTGATGACGGTGCCGGATATCTTCCCGAACTTCACCATGAACAAGCTCTCCCTGATGGCCATCGGCGAGGCTTACTACCTCATGGGCGCGCCGGCTCGTAACAAGATCAAGAACCTGACGCAGTTCTACCAGCCGCTAGATCTCATCGGCGAGTGGAACCGCGGCTACGGTTCCAACGGCTTCCTGCAGTACCAGTTCGTGGTACCGACCGAGGCGGTTGAGCCTTTCAAGGAGATCATCCGTGACATGCAAAAGTCCGGCCACTACTCCGCACTGAACGTGTTCAAGCTCTTCGGCCCAGGCAACAAGGCACCACTGTCCTACCCAATGCCGGGCTGGAACGTCTGCGTGGACTTCCCAATCAAGCCAGGCCTCGGCGCCTTCCTTGATGATCTGGACAAGCGCGTCATGGAATTCGGCGGCCGCCTCTACCTGGCCAAGGAATCCCGTACCTCTGCGGAGAACTTCCACAAGATGTACCCGGGCATGGAGGGCTGGCTTGCCACCCGCAACGCCATCGACCCAACCGGCGTCTTCGCATCCGATATGTCCCGCCGCCTCGAGCTGCGCTAAACGTCCGCACCGAACACAACGCAGAAGATCTTTTAAGGAATAACCCACATGCTCAATGCAGTAGGCCAAGCACAACACATCCTTCTCCTTGGCGGCACCTCCGAAATCGGCCTCGGCATCGTCGAGGAATTCTTGGAGCGTGGCCCGGCCAAGGTCACCCTCGCTGCCCGCGCACAGTCCCCGCGCATCGCCGATGCCACCGCCGCTTTGACCTCCCGCGGTGCTGACGTCGAGGTCATCGACTTTGACGCAACTGACTTCGAGGCCCACCCGGACGTCGTCAAGCAGGCATGGAACCGCGGCGACGTCGACGTTGCCATCGTCGCCTTCGGCACCCTGGGTGACCAGGAAGAACTCTGGCAGGACCAGGCCAAGGCCGTCGCTTCCGCACAGACCAACTTCACCGCCCCGGTCTCCCTGGGCGTGCTGTTGGGCCAGAAGTTCAAGGAGCAGGGCCACGGCACCATCGTCGCCATGTCCTCCGTGGCGGGTATGCGCGTGCGCCGCTCCAACTTTGTCTACGGCGCTTCCAAGGCCGGCGTGGATGGCTTCTTCATCAACCTGGGTGAGGCACTGCGCGGCTCCGGCGCCAACGTCCTCGTGGTTCGTCCGGGCCAGGTGCGCACCAAGATGTCCGCAAACGCTGGCGAGGCACCGCTGACCGTCAACGTTGACGATGTTGCCAAGGCCACCGTCAAGGCAATTTTGAACGGCACGCAGTCCATCTACGTGCACCCACTGTTCGAGTACGTCTCCTTGGCCTTCAAGTTCATCCCACAATCCATCTTCCGAAAGCTGCCTTTCTAATTCCAGCAATCCTCCCGAATGTGGGAAACTAGTGTGCATGACTAGCCCAGCAACCATGCACTCCATGCACACTGAACACACCCGTGCCACGGATTACAACGCCGACGAGCTTTCAACTAAGTCGGCTCTGCTGGGCATAGCGGCGGCTGCCCTTGGCGGGGCGGTCGTCGCTCTCCTCGGTTTTTATGCCTTCAAGACGGTCTCCCTGCCAGCTTTTAGTACCTCCATGGTCACCCGTGCACTGTGCACGGTCGGCATTGTTTTGACCCTCTTGCTGGTCGGCGTGCTCTGCGTGAAGTGGATTTATGACACCCACCGTCCTGCTTTCACACGGCCTAAGTGGCGCACGTGGCTGACCTACGCGGCGTGCTATCTCTCGCCTGCCTTGCTAGTGCTTTCTGCCATCGGTCTGCCGCTTTCCGCCTCCAAGCTGTGGCTGGACGGAGTGCAGGTGGACCAGGTCTTCCGCACCCAGTTCCTGACCCGCACCACGGATCAGATGGGCTACGCCGACATGAACTACGAGGGCCTTCCCACCTTCTATCCCATGGGCTGGTTCTGGCTCGGCGGCCGCGTGGCCCACCTTTTGCACATGCCTGGTTGGGAGGTCTTCCAGCCGTGGGCGCTGATTTCTATCTCGATGTGTGGCTGCCTGCTCGTTCCGCTCTGGCAGCGCTTGGTGGGCTCGCTTCCAGTTGCCACCGCAATCGCGCTCGTGACCACCGCCGTCACGCTCACGGTCAACGCTGAGGAGCCTTATTCCGCGGTCATCGCCATGGGCGTTCCGGCAGTAGCTGTGCTGGCTGCCCGCGCCTTCAACGGCTCCTGGCTTTCTACCTTGGGCGTGGCCCTGTACCTGGGTTTCTCCGCCTGCTTCTACACCTTGTTCACCGGCGCCATCGCACTGACCGTGGTCTCGTTGGTTGCTATCGCCACCGCAATCTACGAGCGCTCCCTGCGCCCCCTCATGCACCTGGTGGTCATCGGCGTCGGCTCGCTGGCCATCGCCGCCATTGCCTGGACGCCTTATCTGCTCGCCACCTTCCGCGCAGAGGCGCCACTGGAGTCCGCCGCTCAGCATTACCTGCCGGAGGAAGGAACCCAAATTCCGGTGCCTTTCCTCTCCTTCAGCATCATCGGCGCGCTCTGCCTCATCGGCCTTATCTACATGGCCATGCGCCTGGAAGACGCCGCAGTACGCGCCCTCGTCATCGCCACCTTGGGTACCTACCTCTGGGTCGTGATGTCCATGGTGGTCACCCTGGCCGGCTCCACCCTGCTGGGCTTCCGCCTGGAGAGCATCATCGTGCTGCTTTTCGCCACCGCCGGCGTTCTTTGTCTGGCAGAAATCCGCCTGCTGGGCATTCCCACGTTGTACCCGGCGCGCTTTAGTGAGACCACCAACAAGCGCATCACCGCGGTGTTCGCCATCTTCTTGGTATTCGGCGGAATCTACTACGCGCAGCACATCCCGGAAGCCAACGAGGATGCCCTCGACCACGCTTATACCGATACCGACGGCAACGGCGAGCGCGCCGACCGCTTTGCCAGTGATTCCTCTCAGGACTACCTGAAGATCCGTGAGTTCATCGACTCGCACGGCTACGCGCCGAATGCGACCACGGTCATGACGGACGAGAAGCTGTTTATGGCTTATCACCCATACTGGGGTTTCAACGCCTTTACCAGCCACTACGCCAACCCACTGGGTGAGTTCAGCGCCCGCAACGCGCAGATCGAAGCCTGGGGCAAGGACTCCTGGGAGCAAACGCCGGCCGAGTTCCAGAAGGCGATCGATTCCGCGAAGTGGAATGGTCCCGATGTTGTCATCTTCCGCGGCAGCCTCGAAGAGCCGGGCGATGGCTTCAAGATCCACCTGGCTGAGGATATCTATCCCAATCAGCCCAACGTGCGTTACCGTGCGGTCTTCTTCAACCCAGATGTCTTCGAGGAAGGCTGGGATACCAAGCAGGTTGGCCCATTCGTGGTGGCGGTGCGTTCTCACTAACTCTAGGGGCCGTGCCGTAAACTGATCGCCGTGTCAGTTAGCCTTCCTAGTACCGAAAATACCCGCTTAGCCATAGCGGACGCCCCGCGTTCGCTGCGGCTAACCGCCATTATTGCCGGCCTGATTGGCTTCATTTGTTTTGTAGCGACCCCGCTACTTCCGGTGAACCAAACCCAGTCCTCTTTTGATTGGCCGCAGAATAATTCGCTGCAGTCCATAAACGCCCCGCTGATTTCGGTGGCGCCGGAGGACATCAAGGCCGAGATCCCGCTGAGCGCCGCAGACCAGCTCCATAATGATCAGGACCTGCTCTACGGCACCATCCCGCCGGAATCCACCAAGGCCTCCAACCGCGGCATGTTCGTCCGCGTGAGCGACCAAGGCCTTTCCGTCGTCTCCTTGGACGAGGTGCTGCTTGCCCTTACCCCCAAGGAAGTAGCCGCACTGCCTGACGACGCCGTGCTCAAGATCGACTCCTCCGGCTCCGGCACCACGGTCAGCGTGGATAAGCATTCCGAGACCACGAAGGACGACGTTCGTCCGCAGGTCACCGGCGTCTACACCGAGCTAGAAGATAAGGATGCCGCAAAGCTTGTCGACGAAGGGCTAAACGTCCACGTCGATATCAATTCGCGCTTTACCTCCTCGCCTTCTTTGCTAAAGAAGATTGCGATGTGGCTGGGCGTAGCCATGACCATCCTGAGCCTTATCTGCCTGTGGCGCATTGACCGTCTAGACGGGCGCAAGCTGGGCTTTATGCCTGCCACCTGGAAGCAGATCCGCCCGCTCGACGGCGTGGTTGCTGCCGTCCTCGTCTTCTGGCATATCTTCGGCGCAAATACCTCGGATGACGGCTTCATCCTGACGATGGGCCGCGTTTCCGGTCACGCCTCCTATATGGCGAACTACTACCGCTGGTACGGCGTTCCCGAGGCCCCGTTCGGCTCCCCGTACTACGACCTCGTGGCCTTCTTGTCGGAGATTTCCAGTACGTCAATGTTCGTGCGTCTGCCTGCGCTCATCTCCGCATTCATCGTCTGGTTCATTCTCTCGCGCGAGATTCTGCCGCGCTTTGGTGACCTAGTTAATGGCCGCCGCGTGGCGCACTGGACCGCCGCCTTTATGTTCTTGGCATTCTGGCTGCCATATAACAACGGCATCCGCCCAGAGCCGATCGTGGCTCTCGGTGTCATGGTGACCTGGGCTTCCTTCGAACGCTCTATTGCCGCCCGCCGCCTGCTGCCAGCAGCCGTGGGCACCATCGCCGCAACCTTGACGCTGGGCGCTGGTCCTACCGGACTCTTCGCCGTCGGCGTGTTCTTGGTATCACTGCCGAAGCTATTTGCCTTCATGGCCGAGCGCGCCCCGCACGTGGGCTGGCTCGCCATGATTGCACCTTTCCTCGCTTCCGGCACCGCCATCATGGTCGCAGCCTTTGGTGATCAGACGCTGGCTTCGGTCATGGAGTCCACCCGCGTGCGCTCTGAGGTCGGCCCTTCGCTGCCGTGGTACTCGGAGTACGTGCGCTACACCACGCTCTTCCAGCAGTCCGTGGACGGCTCGATGACCCGCCGCTTCGCCATGTTCACCATGATCTTCTGCTTGGCGCTGATCATCTATGCCTTCATCAAGGATCGCCGCATCGTCGGCGCAGCGGTCGGCCCAACCCAGCGCCTGCTGCTCATCATTGGGCTTAGCACCTTCTTCTTGATGTTCACCCCAACCAAGTGGACCCACCACTTCGGTATCTACGCCGGCGTCGCGGGCGTGATTGCGGCATTGGGCGCGGTTGTCCTCTCCCAGATCGCGATGCGCTCGCCACGCGCGCGCACCTTCGCCCTCGCATCGGTCATCTTCCTGCTGGCTATCTCCATGGCTGGCTGGAATGCCTGGTGGTACGTCTCCTCCTTCGGCATCCCGTGGTGGGATCGCACGGTTCAGCTCAAGGCCATTGAGGCCAACACCGTGCTGCTGTTTATTGGCTTGGTGGTCCTTGCCGTCGGCGTCGTCCAGGCGATGTTCCACAGTTACCGCAAGGCCCAAGCAGAAGAGGAAGGCCGCCTCGAGGAGTTCAAGGCACAGGCCGCCGCCAAAGTTTCGCGCTGGGCAGGCATCATGTCCGCGCCGCTGGCTTTGGCCTGCGCGCTGATTGTGGCCTTCTCGTGTGCATCCTTCGCTAAGGCTTATGCTTCGCAGCAGAATTCCTACTCCGTGGGCAAGGGCAACTTGGCCTCGCTGAAGGGCAACCAGTGCTCGCTTGCCGACGCCACGATGGTAGAGACCAACACCAACGACTCCTTCCTCAGCCCGGTTGAAGGCGAGCTCAAGGACTCGCTGGAGGACCCAAGCGAAGATTCCTTCGGCTTTGGCCCCGATAACATCCCGGAATCCATCGAGCCGGAGAATCTGAACTCGGCGTCGGTTGGCGCAATTGCGAATACCTCAACCGAGAAGGCAGAAAATGCTGACTCTGCCGATGCCGCGCAGTCGGAGGAAAGCAGCGAAAAGTCTGCCAATGAGCAAAGCGGCGGCGTGCGTGGGACCAAGGGCGTAAACGGCTCGACCCGTCACTTGCCTTTCAACCTGGATTACAACAAGGTACCGGTTTTGGGCTCCTACGATGAAAAGCAGCGTTCTACCTCTACCGTAACGACCCAGTGGTACAACCTGCCTGAGGCCAAGGAAAACGCCCCGATTCTGGCTGTTTCTGCGGCGGGCAACATCTACCACCACGATGTCAACGGCATCGAGCAGGACGGCATGGAGCTCAAGCTGGAGTACGCCACCTACAAGGACGGCAAGGCCACCAACAAGGGCGAAGCAGAGCTTTCCGACGTCGGCGCTACCCCGAAGTGGCGCAACCTACGCATCCCGTTGGACAAGCTGCCAGCTGAGGCCAACGTGGTCCGCCTGGTGGCCGTGGATGATTCCACTGACGAGGACGAATGGCTCGCCTTCACTCCGCCGCGCGTGCCGGAGCTTGCGACCATCAACTCGCAGTTCGATTCACAGACCCCGGCGCTGATGGACTGGTCTGTGGCTCTGCAGTTCCCATGCCAGCGCACTTTCGACCACTATGCGGGCGTGACGGAGATTCCGGAATACCGCATCCTGCCGGATGCAGCGGCGCAGACGTCCTTGACTGACTTCCAGTCCTTCTCGGGCGGTGGCGCGATGGCCACGGCTGAGGCAGTCAACTACTCCTACGAGATCCCGAGCTACCTCAACAATGATTGGGCTCGAGACTGGGGCGCAATCGAAAAGTACGAGCTGCGCACCAACTCCAAGGGCGAGGCACCTGCCGAGGCGAACATCGATCATGAGATCGTTTCGCGCTCCGGACTCTGGAAGGAATCTGAGATGAAGATTCGCCCGGAGGGCTCTGAGGAGAAATAACGCTGGGTGCTATCGCACCCAGCGTGAAAAAGCACCCAGCGAGAAGTAGGACCCAGCGAGTACGAGAGAGGGAGGACCAGGTGGTCCTCCCTCTCGTTACTTTATGGCAATCGTCCTAGACAGGTTGCTTGATGCTTTCCCCTTCTTGGGTTTCGCGTGGCTCGGTCTGTTTCGCCTTCTTAGCGCGCTGCACTGCCCAATCCACAAGGAAGAACAGCACCAGGGATGCGCCGAAGAGCGGAGCGATGATGGAATACAGCACCGCGCCCACGACCAGCGCTGGCGAGAGCTTCAGGTGCTGGAGCGAGCGCTTCGGGCGACTAAACCACATCCACAGGCCCATGACGCTGACCGCCAACAGGCCTAGCGCGAGAAGCGCGAGCGCAACCTGGTTGTAGATTCCGAACAAGGTGCCCATATGCAGCTGGATGAGCCATGGGACCGCCTTGGCCATGAGCGGCCAGTCCTTAAAGTCCACGCGGTCCACCACTTCGCCAGTGTGCGGGTCGACAGCGATTGCATCGTAGCTCAGCTTGTAGTCTTGGCGTGCCTCAGTGACGGTCCACGCTGGCGTCTCCGCGGAAGGCGGCGTCATGTCGAGGATGCCGGTCAACCCTGCCGAACGCGCGGCCGCCAACGCGTCTGCGCCGCCCATCACGTTCATGTCCCCCGTCATGTCCATATGGTGATGCTCGGCATGCGGGTCCGCGGCGGCAGTTGCTGCGGGCTTGGGCTGCATCCAGTCCATCTTCTCGCGCAGGGTAGAGATGTTTTCACCAGCAACCAAGGACCAGGTCAGGCCAGTGATGGTGAGGAACACGAAGCCGGGCAACAGCCACGCGCCGATCTTGGAGTGCAGGGTGAGCATCTTGCCCGCTTTCCGACGCCGCTTGAACCACAGGTAGATGCCCATGATCGCCAGTGCGCCCAGCCATGAGGCGGCGAGCTCGGAGTAGATGCGGCCGGCGTCGCCAAGCCAGAGGCGGCGGTGCCCCTCGGAGAGCCAGCTGCGCAACGGCAATGCGCGAGAGGAGCCATACTGCACGAGGTCACCCTTGATTTCGAGCGTGGCGGGGTCCACGAACACTGCGTGGGCGTAGCTGGAGGATTTCAGTGCGTCATCCGCGAAGAGCACGCGGGTGTTCTTCTCGCTGTCGTCGAAGGCCTGCACCTTGCTTACTGCGAGATCCGGATAGACCTTCTGGGCTGCTGCGATCTGCTCGTCGAGGCTGTGTGCTTCACCGCTTCCTGACGCCGCGATCTCATTCTTGTACACCACCGACTCGATGCTGGGGGCCAAGGCGTAGAAGAACCCGCTCAGCGCTGCAACGATGAGGAACGGCGCTATGAGAACACCGGCTGTCTTGTGTAAGCGCGACATCGCACCATGATTGGAAATACTCATGGGTGAATAGTCGCGACGCTATTAGCAATAGTTCCCGATAAAGTTTTCTTGTGATCCTTTCGAATCGCGGGAACTTTTGCCGGCAGTGGTCAGGTTGCCCTCAATTCGGTTTGGTTTCCCTGGTTGGGTCCCCCTCTAATGGTCCCTTTACGAGTAGCGAAGCCGTGCGGGATGCCCCATTGGGTAGCTTTACCCCCAAGGGGATCCAACCAATGGGACCAAACCGCTAAACGCTAAAACCAGGCGGCTTAGACGGAGCGCAGGAAGTCCGCGGTGTCCATGATGCGCTGGCGGGCCACTGCCGGAGTTGAGATGCGGTGAGTGGAGACGTAATCGGCGGTCTCGGCGGCAGGGATGGTGACTCGCTCGGCGATTTCGTCTTGCACCGCAGTCTGGACGAGTGTGCGCGGGTACTCGTTTGGCAGCTCGTAGCCGGCGCGCAGCTCCTCGGGGAGATTGGAAAGCGCAGCGAAGTCAGGGAAAGTAAGGATGAGCGCATCGGCAGGTACGAGTGCAGCCAAGGCGCCGCCCGAGGAGTAGCCCCACACGGTCACGGAAGCCGCACCTTGTTCGCAGGCATAAGCGATGGCCTTGTTGACGGATTCCACCATGTCCGCCACGGTGTGCTCAGGCGCTAGCGGGTAATCTACGTCGATGATGGTGGTGCCGGACAACTGTGCTGCGGCGGCGACTTCGGGGCGCCACTGCATCTCCAGCGCGTTGCCGTCACCGCGCCACCAGCCGCCGGAGTGGAGGGAAACTGCCCACTTGCCATTCGGCGCAGTGGGCTCGAAGATGGCGCCAACCTCATGGTCACGCTGCGTGATTCCATCAGTGAACTTGGTGCCCGGCAGCGCGTGGTCAACCGCCGTGCCCAAGACCATCATGGAAGCCTGCGTGATGCGATCCGGCAAAAGCGCGCAGTAGCGGTCAGCATCCGGCGAGCCGCCGCCAGCCCACGGCGGACGGAAATCCGGCAGTGGGTAGTGGACCTGCATGTAGGAATAGAGCTGTTCCAGCTGCTCTTCCTCGCTCAACTGGCGGTCCTGGCCACCAATCTGCCACTGCTCAATCGAAGTCATGCATTCGAGGTTACCGCTACCATGGCTGCCATGACGAAGGTAGCCAAACTCCACCCCACCGCCGAACTATCCCCCACTAAAGCCGAAATCGCAGCTAAGTACGCCCACATCGACGAGATCATTGGAAGCTACCGCGCAGTAGATCCTGATGACGAAGTTGGCATCGAGGTCCTCCTCGGCCACGATTACGCCGGCAACATCGTCCAATTCCCCGTCACCTACCGCGCCGCCGACAATGCCACCGACAAACCACTGTGCGCCATGGACCACTCCGTGCTCGGAAAGCGCTCGGTAGCCCGCGCCAAAGACGACCCAGTCGCCATCACGCAATGGGTCCATCTTGTACAAAACGAGGAAACCTCCGCCGCATACTCCACCGGCCCACAGCGCTTCCACGCCTATGGCACCGGCGGACTACCTGGCGAAATCGAGTTCTTGCCCACCCTTACCGTCACCCCACCGGAGGCTGGGCAACTACGAGTAGTCGACTCCGAGACCGGAACCGACTACCTCGCGGCGCGTCTTACCAGATTGTGACGCGGTCTTCCTCGGCCAGGTAGAACGGAGAATCCTTCTCTACCTCGAAGGCCTCGTAGAACTCCGCCACATTCGCCGCGATGAGGTTGCAACGGAACTCCGCCGGGGAGTGCGGATCGATGGCCAAGTACTGGGTGGCCATCTCCGGGCGGATTGCGGTGCGCCAAACACGCGCCCAGGACAGGAAGAGGCGCTGCAGGCCGTTGTACTCGGCGTCGTAAAGCGCAGGAGATGCGTCCTCTACCTCGAAAGGGGCCACCTGGCCGGCGACGTCGAGGCCGTTGTCCGCGCAGTAGTTCTTGTAAGCCACCACTGCGATGCCCAGTCCGCCCAGGTCACCGATGTTCTCACCCAGGGTGAAGCTGCCATTGACGCCCGCGGAATCAGTGCCTTCCAGAACGGAAGGCACGCGGCCGTTGAACTGCTCCACCAACTTCGCGGTGAGCTTTTCAAATGCCGTGCGGTCCTCTTCGGTCCACCAGGAGTTCAGGTTGCCCTGGCCATCGTACTGCGAGCCCTGGTCATCGAAACCGTGGCCGATCTCGTGGCCGATGACCGCGCCGATTGCGCCGAAGTTCTCTGCAACGTCGCCGCCTTCAGCAGAAGGCACGAAGAACGGCGCGCGCAGGATGGCGGCCGGGAAGGTGATGTCATTGACCACCGGGTTGTAGAAAGCGTTGACCGTCTGCGGAGTGGAGAACCATTCGTCACGGTCCGCCGGCTTGCCAATTTTGCGCAGCTCGAAGTCGTGTGCCCACGCGTTGCCAGCGCGCACGTTCGCAATCAGGTCCTTGCCCGACGCACTGAAGGAAAGATCGGAGTAGTCGCGCCACTTATCCGGGTAGCCAATCTTGGCCTTGAACTGGGCAAGCTTCTCCAAGGCACGCCCGCGGGTAGCGGGCGTCATCCACTCGAGCTGGGAGATGCGCTCGCGGTAAGCTGCGGTTAAGTAATCAACCAGGGTGTCCATCTCCGCTTTAGATGCCGGCGGGAAGTGCTGGTCCACAAAGACCTTGCCAATCTCCTGGCCCACCAGGGACTCCGCTAGGCCCACGGCACGCTTCCAGCGGTCACGCTGAGTGGTAGCACCTGAAAGGCGGGTGCCGTAGAACTCGAAGTTCTTCGCGCCGACTTCCTCCGGCAGGTACGGCGCGCGGGAAAGCAGGATGTGCCAGGTGGCCCACAGCTGCCAATCTGCCATGCGGTCCGCGGTGAAAAGCGTCTCGAAGTGCTCGAGGTAGGAAGGCATCATATTCACAACACGCTGTGCTTCCAGGCCGCCACCTGAAAGGATGGCGCGTGCCAACTCCGGCAGCTCCTCGAAAGGCATCGGGTTATAAGTCTTAACGGCATCGCGCGTGGAAACGACATCCCAATGACCGGCAGCCAGCTCCTTTTCCAAACCCACGATGCGCGTGGCGGCAACGTCGGCGCCCAAGCCGAACAGGCGGGCAGGATCCAGGAAGCCCAGCATCTGCGCCACGTGCTTTTCATATGCAGCCAGCGTCTCCGCATGCGCTTCCTCGCGGTAATAAGCCTCGTCCGGCAGGCCCAGGCCAGACTGGATGACGTAGGCCACGGCTTCCTCGGAGCCGGAATCCTTTTCCACCCAGAAGGTCACCGGGGCGCCGACTCCCTCGCGCTCGAGTTCGCCGAGGCGCTGCGCCAGCTCTTGAGGGTCGGCTGCGGTGAGGTGGTCGAGGTCGGCGTCGATTGGCGCCATGCCTGCACCATTAACGCCCTCGGTATCAAGGTGCGATGCGTAGAGCGCTCCTGGGCGCCCAGTGTCATTTTTAGCAATCTCGTGCACGAGCTCTTCCGCCTCGTCACGCAGGTTGTGGAAGGTGCCATCAACGCCACGATCATCGGGGATGACGTGGGATTGTAGCCAAGGTCCGTTGACAAATTGGTAGAGATCTTTCATGCCAGCCACTCTAGGCGAATCAATCCGGTTAAGGTGTGGACTATGCCAACTTATCGGTTCCCACCATCACAACTCCGCGGATATTTTCTCGCGGTCGTTAGCTTCGTGCTGGTAGTGCTCGTCATCCCCACGCTTATCGCAGCAACGGTGACCCCGCCCGAGCCGAAGACCGAGGAGGTGGTGCTTGATTCTGCGACAACAGGTTTCAGCGAGGATGAAACCTGGACCATTGAGGTCCCGGGTCTGCGTTGCACGCCTAATTCGGAGACCATGGCGAACCAAGCCTGGGACTGCGGTGCGACGCTCGTGCAGGTGGTCAGCACTGAGGGCCTCGACGGTGTCGACGAAGAGGTGGCGATGCATCGCGCCGTCCGCGGCTATGCTTACGGCGAAGTTTCCACGGCAAAGATCCACAGGGAGGGCGATGCACTCGCGCTTTACGACGCCCCCGCCGACGCAATCGTCCTCTCCCGCGACGAAGAGGGCGACTTTACCGACTTTGACTACATCGTGGTGCTCACCGGCGGCGATTTCACCCACGCCGCGGAACTCATCTGGCAGGCCTTTGGGCACCGCGAGCTGCCGGTGAAAGCGGAGACGGGAGTAGTGGCATCATGAGCAAACTCTTCCGCAACTCGCTGTGGGTACTACTGGCTCTGGGCATGGTGAGCATCATGGCTAACCTAATCAGCTACCTGCTGATTACTCCTGCTTTGGTGGTACCCAGCGTGCTCATCGGCGGCGCCTACGTGGCCCTCGTCCTCTTTTTGCTTCGCCTAAGCCCCATGTTCCCGGCGCGCGGATGGGTCTGGGCGGCGCTCCTGTGGGGTGGCGGCACCGCGGTGGGCATGGCTTTGCTCTCCTCTACTCCGCTGATGACGCTGGCGTCATCCTTCGGGTGGCAGGCCGCCACGATGTCGTGGGCGGGTGCCTACCCAGAGGAGATTTCCAAGGCCACCGGAGTCTTCTTCATTCTTTTGTCATTCCGTCAGCTCAACCGGCCGTGGCACGGCTGGGTCGTGGGCGCCACCGTGGGCTTAGGCTTTGAGACCCTCGAGAACGTGTTGTACAGCGTCGTCGGCGGCACGATGCACCCGCTTTCTGACTGGACCGGAATGTTTCAGATGTGGGGCGTGCGCCTCATCGCGGGTCCGGCGCTACACATCTTGTTCACCGCGCTGGCGGGTTGGGGAATAGGCTGGGCGCTGTTCAGCGCGAACAAGACAGTGTGGTGGCGCCTGGGCTCCATCTTTGGCTTCCTTTTGCTAGCCTTTGGCCTGCACTTTTGCTGGAACTACCTGCCGGAGAACACCACGCTGATGCCGGTTCAATACGTGCTGGTGGGGCTGGTGCTCTACCCACTGAACATCTACCTGGTCTATCGCGGCAACAAGTTCGCGCGGGAGGACACCACATACAGCGTGATGCATGCTGGCACCGCAGCCAGCAAGAGGAAGAACCAAGCTCTCAATCGATCAGCCCTTCCAAGTCGCGGGCATCTAATCCATGGCGGCGCATGTTCACGCGGCCGTCTTTATGAGTAATTCCTTCGGCTTCCCAGCGTGGGATTGAGCGCTCAGGCGCGTGCGAGGTGCCGTCGGCGCGCACCACGCGCCACCACGGCACGGACTCGGCTTTCTTCATGACCCAGCCGACGTAGCGAGCACCCACGCCCGCTACCTTGCCCACTTCCCCGTAGGTAGAGACGTTGCCGGCCGGAATGCGCCGAACGACCTCCGCTACTTCCTCTACCCTGTTTTTCATCTAAAAGTCGAGGTTGAGCACGTCATCTGACTCGCGCGGCTCTTCCTCCGGCGCGTCCTCGACCTCGGCCAGAGTGACCGTAGCGCCGGTGGAATCAGCCAGCAGGCACAGGCGCCCGAAAGGCGAATCCCACGGCTCGCGGATTACCTCACCGCCAAGCTCTACTGCCTTGGCAGCAGCCGCCTCGAGATCACGCACGCCGAGGTAGGTCTGCCAGAAGCTTGGCACCTGCGGCGGGAACTGGCCTTCGGCGTTCCAGAAGCCGGCGAAAGGCGCGCCATCTTCCTCCGCTGTGGCATAAGCATCGCCGCCACGGACCTCCCAGTTAAACAGCTCGCCGTAGAAGTCCAAGGCCTGCTGGTAGCTGGTAGTGGCAGTCAGTTCGTGCCAGACCGGCGTGCCCGGTTCGCCGCCGGCCACGAACTGGTCCGCGCCCGCCGGTTGAATGAGGCCAAACATGCCACCTGCGACGTCGACAAGCAGCGCCATATGGCCCAGCTCCACCTGCGTTGCCGGCGCCAACACCCGGCCGCCAAGCTGCTCCGCACGCGCACAATCGCCGTCGATGTCCTTGCTTAAAAAGTAGGTCACCCACGTATCCGGCATGGAAGCCTGCTCTGGCTGCGGAATGAAGCCGGCAATCGGCAGGCCCTGCACGCGGCCCACGCGGTACTCGTTACCGGAATCTACTTCCCAGCCCAGCACCTGCTCGTAGAAGTTCACGGACTTGCGTGGCTCGGAGGTGGTCAGGTCGATCCAGTAGGGCATGCCTACTTCTGCTTCGAAAGCGGGCATTACATGTTCCTCCACTTCTCCGGATCAAAGTCATCGTCTGCGGTGGCTTCGTCAAAGTAGTCATCATCGTCGTCATCTGCGGCGGCCACGCGCGCAGAAGTGCCATCGATACTGACCTCATCCCCTGGGTACAAGGTGGCGCCGCGCTGGGTCACCACTTCCCCATTGACCTGGACCTCGCCTTGCGCGATGAGCTCCTTTGCTTCACCGCCGGTACCCACGAGGGAGGCCAGCTTGATGAACTGGCCGAGCTTAATGGAATCGCCCTTGATTGAGACTTCTAACATGCGGCATAGCTTACCGAGAAGGCACCTTGCCGGGATACTCAACCTTGAAGAAGTCCAAAATGGAGTTGGTTGCCCAATCGTGCGGGACAAGCCCGCTGCGATCCGTTACGCCACCGTTCCAGGTGTGCGTGCCGCCCTTAATCTTGTAACTCACGGTAGGAATAGCGCACGATCCCCACGTAAAGCGGGTGACTGCGTCTTCCCGGTGCTCGGCGGGGAAAGGATCGCAGGCATTGTCCTCGGCGATTTCCGCCATGGTCTCCTCCACACCGCGGTAGTGGCCACCGTGGGCGGTGCCGCCTCCGTAATTAATAACGACGTCGGCAGTGCCGTGCACCGCAAAATAAGGGGTGGGCTTTCCTTCACAGTTTTCATCCACGGCATCGTAGTTCGCCGCGGAAACCGTGGCGGCGCCGTCCAACTGCCGGTTGCAGGCTAGGGCGCGCACGAAACCGCCGCCATTGGAAAAGCCTGCGGCAAAGACGCGGCCATCGGTGTTGTAATTCTGTTTAACCCAGGCCAAGGTGTCATCGACCAAAGCGAAGTCTTCCCCCAAGGAAGTCTGCGCATAAGGTGCAGGCGCCCAAGCCTCCCCAATACCCGCCGGAAAAAGCGTGATGGCGTTGGCCTCATAGAGCTCAGTGCCCTGGAAGATGGTCGCGGGATCGCTGTTATATCCATGAAAGACCATGACCACCGGCGCGGGCTGCGCTGCGTCATAGTTATCGGGTACGTGCGCGATGAAGCTTCTGCCGCTGGGCAGCTCGATGGTGCGATAGTGGCCGGTCTGCGTTGCGCCCTGGGAAGGAAGCTCGGCCTTTTCCGAGGCCGTTGCCATGTCCGTAGGATAATCATAAGGGCCGTGCCCCGGCTCATCGACGTGCGAGCACGCGCTCAAGCCTAGGCACAGCGCTATTAAAAGATACTTGCGCACCTATCTAGAGAGCGCGCAGCTTTACTGCTGTGCCGGTGGCGGTGACCATCAGCATGTCGTTGGCCTGGCCCATAGGCGAGTAATCAAAGCTAATGCCCACGACGGCGTCGGCGCCCAGCTCCTGGCCGCGGTTCCACAGCTCGTTAAGGGCAGCCTCGCGGGCCTTGACTGCCTCTTCCTCATAGCCAGCGGAGCGGCCGCCAGTGAAGCTGCGGAAGGAGGCGCCTAAGTCCTTGAGGAAGTTAATACCGGTCACCGTCTCACCCGCAATGACGCGAATGTACTCGGTGATTTCGTGACCATCAACGTTGTTGGTAGTGGTGAAAATCATGAGCCCTAGACTACCTGCGTTCTGGGGGAAGATCAGCGACGCCGAAGTGCACGCCCGGTGTGCCGTCGGCGCGGGTGAACTCGACCTTCAAGTCGTCTTTCTTGCCAAAGCCCACGAGGTGGCGGGCCACAACGTGCTCGACGGACTCGATGCTTTCTGGGTCTGCTTCGATGTTGAGGAGGAGGATGTTGGGCTCAACAGAAAGGTCGAGGGTACCGCGGGTGTTTTCGCGCTCGAAGACGCAGCGGCCGGTTTCGGTTTCTGGATCCCAGTGGGCGTCAATCTTGGCAGAGAAATGCGATGCCAGCTGCTTGCCATAGCGTGTCGGGCGATCGGTTGAAACGCGTGCGGTGGAATTGCTCATGTCGGTCACTGTACGCGATTTAGGATTACCTAACTAGCGTGAGGATTCCCTCATAAATCATCACGCAGCCCAAGGCGCCGAAGATGAGTCCCGAGCCGATATCGAGATGGGCCGAATACTTCGTGAGGAAACGCGCCGCCGCGCGGACGATGAGCGCGAAGGTAGAAAACCACGCCACGGAGACCACAGTCAGGATGATGGCGATGAACACGGTCCATTCAAGCCCCATGTCAGGGCGAATGAACTGGGCAAAGACGGCACCAAAGAAGACAAGCGCCTTCGGGTTGGAAAGGTTGGTGAGCATGCCCAGCTTGTAGGCGCGGCCAGCGGTGATGTCCTCGACGTCGCCAGTGCTCACTGCCTGCTCGATGTGCTCCTCATCGAAGCTTCCCGCGCTTTCCGCTGAGTCCTGTGAAGTACTGCGGGCAGAGTTAAGGGCAGAGCGCCGTTGCGTCAGGCCCGAGCGGATAGAGCCATAGGCCATCCAGAGAAGGAAGCCCCCGCCCACCAGCTGCAGCAAACCGAGCAGACTGGGGCGAGCGGCGATAAGAGCAGATAGCCCTGCCAGGGAGGCGGTGAGCCAGACGACGATGCCGGTGCAGATGCCCAGCGCGCACATGATTCCGGCACGCGTGGAGCGCGGGGCGACGCGGATGACCTGCACTACATCAGGGCCGGGAGCGACGATCATCGCCACCCACACTCCTAGCAGCGAAGCTAATGCAGCTAAAGTCATCCGACCCTTCTCTTGGCTCTTCTAGTAAGCACCCTTCACGGCCTGCTTGTGATCGCGCACTGCCTCGCCCGGGGCGTACAGCGGCATGTCCTCGCCGGCCTTGTACCAGGTTACGTCGTTAAGCGGTGCCAAAGGCTTCTTTCCGGCAATCAGATCGGCGGCCTTCTCGCCCACCATCATCGTTGGCGAGTAGATGTTGCCGTTGGTCACGGACGGGAAGACGCCAGCATCAGCGATGTAGAGACCCTCAATGCCCCAGACCTGCATGGTTTCTGGGTCCACAACCGCCATTGGGTCATCCTTGGAACCCATCTTGGTGGTGCACGACGGGTGCAGTGCGGTCTCACCGTCGTTGCGTACCCATTCGAGGATCTCCTCGTCGGTCTGCACGTCAGGGCCTGGGCTGAACTCGCGGGCGCCCACCTCAGCCATGGCTTCGGTGTCCAGCAGAGAACGCGCAACGCGCACTGCCTCGACCCACTCGCGGCGATCCTGGTCGGTCTTCAGGTAGTTGAAGAGAATCTCCGGCTTTTCGTGGATATCGGCGCTCTTGATGCGGACATGGCCCTTGGTATCGGAGAACATCGGGCCAACGTGCCACTGGAAGCCGTGCTTGACGTCGGCCTTCTGGCCGTCGTAGCGCACTGCCATCGGCAGGAAGTGGAACATCAGGTTCGGGTATTCCTCGTTCTCGTTGGAACGAACGAATCCGCCGCCCTCGAAGTGGGAGGTTGCAACCGGGCCCTTCTTGGTGAGAATCCACTGCAGGCCCATGAATGGCCAGCGCCACTTGTCCAGGTAAGGCTGGGAAGAAGCGGTGGACTTGGTGGTCTCGTACTGGATGTAGACCTCGAGGTGGTCCTGCAGGTTCTCGCCGACGCCCGGCAGGTGCTTGACGACGTCGATTCCATGCTTGCGCAGCAACTCCTCGTCACCGACACCGGAGACCTGCAGCAGCTGCGGGGTGTTGATGGCGCCAGCGGAAAGGACGATCTTATCAGCGAATACGCGGTGGACGCCGCCCTTCCACTCGTATTCCACGCCGATGGCCTTCTGACCTTCGAAGAGGACCTTGGTGGTAAACGCGCGGGTACGAACCTCGAGGTTCTCGCGGTCTAGGTTCGGGTGCAGGTATGCACGCGCGGCGGACCAGCGCTTGCCGTGCTTGATGTTGCGGTCGAAAGGAGCAAAGCCTTCCTGGCGGTAACCGTTAACGTCGTTGGTCAGGTGGTAGCCGGCCTGCTGCACGGACTTGAACAGCGCCTGGAAGAGCTCGCTGGTTGCCGGGCCGCGGGAGAGGTAGAGCGGGCCGTCGTGGCCGCGGCGCGGATCGTTATCTTCTGCCGCGGCGGCGGTTTCCATGCGGTTGAAGTATGGCAGGCAGTGCGCGAAGTCCCAGTTTTCCATGCCCGGGTTCTTGGCCCACTTCTCGTAGTCCATCGGGTTACCACGCTGGTAAATCATGCCGTTGACGGAGGAAGAGCCACCGAGCAGCTTGCCGCGTGCGTGGTAGATGCGGCGGCCGTTCATCTCTGGCTCCGGCTCGGATTCGTACATCCAGTCGTAGTTCTTTGCACCAATCGGGAAAGAGAATGCGGAAGGCATGTGGACGAAGAGATCCCAGAGGGAATCGTTGCGTCCGGCCTCAAGGACCAGCACACGAGTGTTCTTGTCTTCGGTCAGGCGTTCGGCGATGACGGAGCCTGCGGAGCCACCGCCAACGACGACTACGTCGCTTACTTCATCGGTGACCTTTTTAGCGGAACGCTTCTTGGTCAGCTTGTCCATAAAACCCATAAATCCCCTTCTTTCTGTGAAATATTTCACACGTCAAGTTTGTCCCACCGGAAGTGAAAATATTGTAATTTATACAAAAGTCTGTATTTATTCACATCGCCTCATGTGCGGGCACCACCTCCAGAGTACACATCCCTCTAGAAGTTTGCCCATCTTAATGTATATTTACCTTGTCCGGATGGATGTCTCTGGAGATGAAATCCGAAGTCTTTACACATAGGTTGCCCGAATATGATTCATTTCACTCACCTTTCTCTCCCTGCGATCTTGTGAGCATTTTGAGGCACCCGTGCGAAAGATTCGGCCCAAACCAACCAACATTAGGAGAAGTAGATGGCTAACTTTGACCCTCACGATCCTGAGGAGTCTCACACTTCAAGTAAAGCCCCCCAAGAAGGGGGTAAAAACACCTCTCTCGCAACCCCCTCTGGAGAGCCCAAGAAGCGCAGCCCACGCTACCAAGTTCGTGCCCTCGTCGGCAGCTACAAGGCTGAAACCGGCGATGCCGTAGGCGCGGATCAGGTCCCTGCTCCCAAGACAAACTGGCCGGTATTTATCATCTCCGGCGTCCTCATTATTGCCATGGCGCTCTATGCCGGGCTCGGCCGCGATTCCGCGGCGGAAACCCTCGCCAGCGTCACCGGCTGGATCGGCCACAACCTCGGCTGGTTCTATGTCCTCACCGCCACCATCGCCGTGGTCTTCGTGCTCTATATTGCCTTTTCCAATGCCGGCAATATCCGCCTCGGCCCGGACCACTCGCGGCCGAAATTCAACACCTTCTCCTGGGCTTCCATGCTCTTTGCCGCCGGCATCGGCGTGGACCTCATGTTCTTCGCCGTCGCAGAACCCGTGACCATGTACGTCACCCCACCGGTCGGGGAAGGCGAAAACATGGAGGCCGCCAAGGAGGCCGTGGTGTGGGCGATGTTCCACTACGGCATCACCGGTTGGGCGCTTTATGCGCTGATGGGCATGGCCTTCGGTTACTTCGCCTACCGCCTCAACATGCCACTGGCTATCCGCTCTGCGCTGTATCCGCTCATCGGCAAGCGCGTACACGGCCCAGTTGGTGATGCAGTCGATATCGCTGCCATGCTGGGCACCGTCTTCGGTGTGACCGCCTCCCTGGGCATCGGTGTGGTGCAGCTGTCCTACGGCTTCCACCTCATCTTCGGCATCGAGCAGGGCCTTGGCCTGCAGTCCGCTCTCATCATTATTGCGGTGGCCATTGCCACACTGTCGGCTGTATCCGGTGTGGATAAGGGCATTCGCTTCCTCTCCGAGCTGAACGTCTATTTGGCCATCGCGCTGATGGTCTACGTCGTGGTCTTTGGCAAGACCGCCTACCTCTTCGATGCCATCGTGACCAATATCGGTGACTACGTCTCGAAGTTCCCATCTTGGACCATGGAGACCTTCGCCTTCGCCGAAGACCAAGCCAACGTAGATACTTGGATGCAGTCCTGGACCCTCTTCTTCTGGGCATGGTGGATTGCCTGGGCTACCTTCGTCGGCCTGTTCCTCGCCCGTATTTCCCGCGGCCGCACCCTGCGGCAGTTCATCTTCGGCGTGCTGACCTTCCCCTTCCTGTTCATCCTGATGTGGATGTCCTTCTTCGGCAACACCGCTTTGGACATGGTTCGTTCCGGCGAATACCCCGACTTTGCCGAAGCCGCAATCAATACACCGGAGCAAGGCTTCTACGACATGCTGGCCGAGTTCCCCGGCGCATCCATCGTCATCTTCTTGACCACGTTCATCGGTCTGCTGCTCTACATCACCTCAGCCGACTCTGGTGCGCTGGTGATGTCCAACTTCACCTCGAAGATTACGGATAGCCGCCAGGACGGCCCGAAGTGGATGCGCATCTTCTGGTCCGTCACCGTGGGCGCACTAACCCTGGCGCTTTTGCAGATCGATGGCATCACCACAGTCCAGTCCGCCACCGTGGTCATGGGCCTGCCTTTCGCCTTCGTGGTCTACCTCATTATGTTCTCCCTGTGGAAGTCCCTGCGCCTAGAAAACGTGCAGCGCGAGGCCCGCACCACCGCTATGCACGGAGTGATTTCCTCCCGTACCGAGCGCGAACCGGCCAATGCCGACCTCTGGAAGAACCGCCTCGACCGGGCCAATACCTTCCCTTCCAAGCAGGAGATGGATACCTACCTGCGCGAAACCGCTACCTACGCCCTCCAGCAGGTGGCAACGCACATGCGTACCCGCGGCTACGACGCCATCTTGCTCACCAGTGAGCTTCCCGACGTCGAACTGCCCCAACTCGACCTAGAAGTAAAGCTGCACAATGAGCGCATGTTCCGCTACCAGCTTTTCCCGGTAGCGGCCGAGCGCCCCGATTTCAGCGCAGGCGAAGGCGACGAGTACTACCGCCTCGAGGTCTACGATATGACCGGTTCGCTGGGCTATGACGTCTACGGCTATTCCGAGAACCAAATCATCAATAACGTGCTGGACCTCTACGAGCGCCACCTGGCCTTCCTCTACATGCAGCAGACCCAGCCGGGTGACTCCGATGTCTCTGATGGCGCCGAGCCTGAGCGCACCTGGCGCGAAGATAGCTAAGCTGGCCACTACAACTACCTCTATGAGAGAAAGGTTGCTTTTCACTTGAGCACCCAGAACACTTTGTTCGACCCCACCCAGACCGAGCTGCTAAAGGGCGTACATGCTGATGGCGCCCCGAAGTCCCTGTTCATCAACGGTAAGTGGGAAGCCGCCCAAAGCGGCGACACCCGCACCATCATTTGCCCGGCAGACGGCTCCACGGTGGGCGAAGTTTCCGAGGCATCCAACGAGGACACCGAGCGCGCCATCAAGGTTGCCCGTGAAAGCTTTGATAGCGGCGAGTGGGCTAATACCCCGGCCGCCGAGCGCGGCAAGCTGGTCATCCGCGTGGCCGATTTCATCCGCGAGCACAAGGAACTTTTCGCTTCCGCCGAGTCCGCTGATACCGGCAAGCGCTATGAGGAGTCCTTGGGCGATATGGATGACATCGCCAACGCCTTTGAGTACTTCGGCACCCTGGCCCAGCACCAGGCCGGCCGCGTAGTCGACCCGCAGGATCCCAACCTGCGATCGCGCATCGACGCCGAGCCCGTTGGCGTCTGCGGACTGATTACCCCGTGGAACTACCCGCTTCTGCAGGTCTCCTGGAAGGTCGGCCCGGCCCTGGCCGCCGGTAATACCTTCGTCCTCAAGCAGGCGGAGCTTACCCCACACACCGCGATGCTGCTCATGGCCGCCCTCAAGGAGTGCGGTCTGCCGGACGGCGTAGGCAACCTCATCACCGGCGCTGGCGCTAACTGCGGCAACCCGCTCTCCCAGCACCCGGACGTGGACATGGTCTCCTTCACCGGCGGCCTTGTCACCGGCAAGATCATCGCAAAGAACGCTGCGGAGACCGTCAAGCGCACCGCGCTGGAGCTCGGTGGCAAGAACCCGAACGTCATCTTCGCCGATGCGGACTTCGACGTCGCTGTAGATAACGCCCTCAACGGCGCTTTCTTCCACTCCGGCCAGGTCTGCTCCGCGGGTTCCCGCATCATCGTGGAAGAATCCCTGCACGATAAGTTCATCGAGGCACTGGTGGCGCGCACCAACAACATCAAGATCGGCGGTCCGACCGACGATAAGGCGGAGACCGGCCCACTGATTTCTGAGCAGCACCGCGAGAAGGTTGCCGCCTACGTGGACAAGGCCCGTGAGCAGGGCGCAAAGATTCTCACCGGCGGCCGTGCCGCTACCAGTGAGGACACCAATGGCCAGCACGGCACCGGCAACACGGACCTGGGCAAGGGCATGTACTACCTGCCGACCATCATCGATGGCGCCACCAAGGACATGGAATGCGTCCACGACGAGGCCTTCGGCCCGGTTGTCACCGTGGAGACCTTCACCACTGAAGAAGAAGCCATCGCTACCGCGAACGACACCGAGTACGGCCTGGCAGGCGCCGTATTTACTAGCGACGCCGGCAAGGCTGAGCGCATGGCACGCGCTATGCGCCACGGCACCATCTGGATCAATGACTTCCACCCATACCTGCCGCAGGCCGAGTGGGGCGGCTACAAGCAGTCCGGCAACGGCCGCGAGCTCGGCCCGACCGGCCTTGCCGAGTACCAGGAGCACAAGCACGTGTACCAGAACCTCTCCCCTGCCGCTTGGGATCAGTTTGGCCTGCAGTAACTAAGCCGGCCACATAAAAGTCAGCCCCCGCTGCTCGGAAAGAGCGCGGGGGCTGGCTTTTTATATGCGGCCAACGGGCACTGATTATGCGGAAACGGCGTCTTCCAGCTCAGCCAGCAAGGAAGTGGTGCGCTCCACCTTGAAATCGACCGGACGGAATTCGCCCTCCGCCCAGTCGGTGGCGAGGAAGAACTCGATCTGGTTGCGCAGCTGTGGCATGGAGAAGTTCACCACGATAGGGCGCCATGCCTCGATCGCGCGAACGGCACCGGATGGGCCGTAGCCAACGAAGGCAACGGGCTTGCCCGCCCACTCTGCGGCCAAGCAGTCAAAGGCATTCTTGAACGGGCCTGGCACGGAGCGGTTGTACTCTGGCGTGATGAAGATGAAGCCATCGCAGGCGTCCACTGCATCAGACCATGCCTGGACCTTCTCGTCCTCGTACTGCTTATTAGCGGCAGCCGGTACAACTTCGGTGGTCAGAACCGGAATATCGAATTCTTTGAGATCCAGCAACGTGTAATCCACGCCATTCTGGCGTCCTTGGGCCACGTCGTTGAGCCACTCGCCTACTACCTTGCCGACGGCCTTATCGCGGATGCTGCCGATGATGATGCCAATACGAGACATGAGAAAACCTTCTTTTCTTCAAGCTTTATGTAACATCTCTAGATTACAGACCGTGCAGATACTTGTCTGATGGTGATGTTGATACGTCCCTCTCTAAGCCCACAGCCCTCCGGCAGCGTGCCGTCATTGACGCGCACCACCCCGTGGTAGGCGTAGCGCTTCGGTCCGCCAAAGACCACCAAATCACCACTACACAGCGTGATATCGTCCCACGGCCGCGTGCGCGCCTCGGTATGCCCCATACGGAAAAGTGCCTCATCCCCAATGGAAAGCGAAATCACCGGCGCAGGTGATTCCTCAAAGGCATCCACGTGCATGCCCATGGCCGATCCCGGTGGATAGTAATTCACCAGCGCCATCTCCGGCACGAAAGTCTCGACCCATGGCTCCAGCTCGGGTGCCACCTCGGCCGCGGCGCGCAATGCCCCCGGAGCAATCCGCCGCAGGCTTTCCGGAACCGGCGGAACCCGCGTGCCGTCCATATTATCTACATACCGATAGCTGGGATAATGCCAATACCTGCCCAAATGCAGCTGAAAAACGCTCATTTGCCCGCCGGATTTCAACCGCGGGCGCACCATCGCCATCGGTGTCGCCGCATACTCGCGCGCAATGCCGCGCATCTCCTCTACCAAGGCTTTCTGCTTATCGACGCCCACCCATCCCGGCACATGCCCCACCCCCGGAGCCACACGCACGCTCGGCCGCGGCAGCGAATCAAAAAGCATGACCTCACCCTAATCCGAGCACCCCAATAAATCGATCCACTCACCCTCTACAATGACCACCATGGATGCACAGGAGCGGCAGGACTTGGAACGCTACGGCTCATGGGAGCGAATGACCGGTGGGGAGTGGTTCTTGCCGAGCATGCCGGAGGCGAAGAAAGAGCACCAGCGCACTTTTCGCTTGGTAAAGCAGCTCAACGAGCTGCACAATACGGACCAGGAGCGTGCCGAAGGCATTTTGCACGAGATACTGCCGGAAGATTCCGCGGTGCCAGGCCTGCATGTGCCGTTGAATCTGGAGTACGGCTGCAATCTAGTATGCGGCGAGCGCGTCTTCATTAACTTTGGCGCTACCATTTTGGCCCAGGCCCAGGTGATGCTCGGTGATGGCGTCATGGTGGGCCCCAATTGCTCCCTGATTACGGTGGGGCATCCGGTAAACGATCATGAGATGCGCGCTGGTGGGTGGGAGATAGCCAAGCCCATCACCATCGGTGACAACACCTGGCTCGGTGCCAACGTCACTGTGCTGCCAGGCATCACCATCGGAAAGAACTGTGTCATCGGCGCAGGCACACTTATTACCACCGATATCCCGGATAATTCGCTGGTCCTGGGATCACCCGGCCGCGTGGTGCGCGAGCTGGAAGACAATGAAGAGGTCTGGGAACGCCAGGATCTCAACGGTCCTGTCGAAGGTTTTGGAGCCGCCAAGTAAATGTTTGATCTCGCTCGCATCGGCGATGGTCTGCCCGTCGCCGAGACCATCGATTCGCTGCCGGAAACCGGAAACGTCGTCATCCAGGCCCCGCCCGGCACGGGTAAGACCACACTCGTGCCACCGGCGCTAGCCAATCATGCGGCAGGAGGTGGCAAAGTCATTGTCACCGCCCCACGTCGTGTGGCCGTGCGAGCGGCCGCGCAGCGATTAAGCACGCTTAGCGGCACCCCGGACAAGGTCGGCTTCGCCATCCGAGGCGAGTCCCGCAAGGGCAGCGAGGTCGAGTTCGTCACGCCGGGCGTGCTGCTGCGCCGCCTGCTTAAGGATCCGGAGCTCGAGGGCGTGTCCGCCGTTGCCATCGATGAGGTCCACGAGCGCCAGCTCGATACGGATTTGGTGCTAGGCATGTGCCTGGAGCTGACCGAATTGCGTGAGGACTTTCGCGTCATCGCCATGTCCGCCACCGTGGATGCACAGCGCTTTTCCCAACTTATGGACGCACCCGTGCACGTGACCGAGGCGGTGACCCATCCGCTTGATATCCATTACGCGCCCCTGCCGGGCAGGGCGGCGGGAACGAGGGAGTTTTACGGGGACGTCGCCAAGCAGGCAGCCTGTCAGCAGGAATCAACGCTGGTCTTTGTGCCAGGCGTGCGCGAAGTAAACCTCGTCTGTGAAGCGCTGCAGGGCCATAATGTGTTCCCGCTGCACGGCAAGCAGACCACCGCGGAGCAAGACGCCGCGCTATATACCGATGAACAGCGCATCGTCGTAGCTACCTCTATCGCGGAGTCCTCGCTTACCGTGCCGGGCGTGCGCGTGGTGGTAGATGCCGGGCTTTCCCGCGTTCCCCGGCGCGACACCCAACGCGGCATGTCCGGGCTAGTGACGGTGTCTACCTCAAAGTCGAGTGCCGACCAGCGCGCTGGTCGTGCTGGCCGTGAGGCACCAGGCACCGTGATTCGCTGCTATTCGCAGGACGATTATCAGCACTTTTCCCCACACACTACTCCGGAGATCCTCTCCGCGGACCTAACCCAGGCCGCGCTGTTTTTGGACTGCTGGGGCGCGGGCCCCGATTTCCCGCTGCTCGATCCGCCCCCAGCCCAGGCCCTCGCATCCGCGCAGGCAACGCTCAAGCGCATTGGTGCCACACAGGAGCTTGCCCTCCTGCCCACCGATCCGCGCCTCGGCGCCTCCTTGCTCCGCCACGGCAGCCAGGCCGCGCCCGTTATCGCCTCGCTTGCCGACGCCCCCTTAACCCCCGATCTCACCCGTCACCGCCCACCTCAAAAAGAGGTCAAGCGGCTTGCACGTCTCGTAGACGATCTCGGCCCCGCCGATCCCGGGGAGGTCGTCGCCACCGCCTTTCCCGAGCAGGTGGCCAAGCGCATGGGCGAGGACTACCTGCTGGCTAGCGGCACCCGCGCGCGCCTGCTCGATAGCTCGGGCCTCACCGGTTCCCCGTGGCTCGCCATCGCGGAGGTTTCCCTGTCTAATGCGGGCAATGCCATCATCCGCTCGGCCGCCCGCATCGAGGAAACCGCAGCTCTGGCGGCCATCGGCGTCACCGAAGAAACCCGCGCCTTCCTGCGCGATGGCCGTGTGCGCGGCGTCAAAGTCAAGGCCGCGGGCGCCATCACGCTTTCTGAAACCCCTGTCAAAGTCACCGGCCCCGCAGCCGAGGGGGCACTTGCCGCCGGCATCCGTGAAGAAGGCCTAGGCCTCTTTACCTTCAGCGAGAAGGCCCAAAGTTTAAAAGACCGCCTGCGCCACCTGCACGCCCACTTTGGCGAGCCGTGGCCAGACGTGGAGCAGGCGGATCCCGCCGAGTGGCTCGGATCCGAACTCCACCGCATCGCGGAAGGAACCCCCGCCGCCAAGCTCGACATGTACCCCGCGCTGCAACGCCTTCTGCCCTGGCCAGAAGCCACCCACCTGGACGAGCTCGCCCCTGAACGCCTCCCAGTCCCCTCCGGCCGGGACGCACGAATCGACTGGTCCGGCGATCGCCCCGTGGTTCACATCAAGCTACAAGAATGCTTCGGCCTGGCCGCATCTCCCGAATACTGCGGCCACCGCGTGCAATTCCACCTGCTCTCCCCCGCCGGGCGGCCACTCGCGGTGACCGATGATCTCGCCAGCTTCTGGTCCGGCCCCTATGCTGGCGTGCGCGCCGATGTGCGCGGGCGCTACCCCAAACACCCGTGGCCGGAGGACCCGTGGAACGCGGTTGCTACCGCGCGCACCAAAAACCGAATGTAGTTAGCCCCATTGCTGCCAGCCCAGGTAGCAGCTCATGACCACGACCAAGGTAAGTAACGCGTAGCGGATGAATTTGGCGCCGCCACCAAGTACGGTACGAGCGCCGAGGAGTGCGCCGGCGATATTGGCTACACCGAGCACGATGCCAAGCGTCCACCACACGTGCCCGCCAATAATAAATACGATAAGCGCACCGAGGTTGGTAGCTGTATTGACTACCTTGGCCATGGCCGCAGAGGTCAAAAAATTCTGCGCAAAAATAGAGGTAAACGCCATGATCAAAAACATTCCGGTACCCGGACCGAAGATGCCATCATAAAAGGAAATGATGCCGGAGAGCACCAAGACCACGACGGTCCGCCACCCGCCACGGATACCGGCCGAGTCGCTGTTGCCAAAATCTGGCTTGAAGGCAACGAAGATGCCCACGGCCACCATGAGCACGATGATGATGGGGCGCATGATGTCTTTATCGAGGCTCGAGGCCACGCTGGCCCCCAATCCGGAGCAGACCAGCGCGATGAGGATGAAGCGCGCCATTTCTGCCTTGTCCAGCTTCACCTTGCGAGCGAGGGTCACGGCAGCGGATCCGGTGCCGGTCACCGCGGCGAGCTTGCTAGTGCCCAAAGCAGCGGCCGGAGCAAGGCCCGGCAGGACCGCCAGCAGCATCGGGATCAAGATCAATCCGCCACCGCCGATGACCGCATCGACCCATCCCGCGGCCGCAGTACCAAAGAAGAGAATTATCCACTGCACCACATCGATTTCCACGCCCCCGATCATAAATCTTGAATGATGTAAGGTGATAACCCGCCTACTGCCCTCCCCGTAGTGGAGAAAAGCAGGCATTATACTTTTCCGCAGCAGAACCGGGAGGCTCGCATGGCCGCACAACAGGAAGGCACCCGGCTTAGTGCCCGTACCGTGGCACGGTGGGCCATTGTTATTCCAGCATCAGTCGTACTGGGCTGGCTCTTTAGCATGTGGCACGTACCTGCGGCCTGGATTTTGGCAGCGATCCTTTCCTCCGGCGCCATGGCGCTTTTTACCGGGGAAGATCTGCACGTAAACCGGAGTTTTTATAGCCTGTCGCGCGGCTTTATTGGCATCATGGCTGCCATCCCGCTGACCGTGGTTCCGGTGGGCCAATTGCTTGGCTTCCTGCCTGCCGCCCTGACGATCTCCCTTGTCACTCTGATGGTGGGAGTTATCGGCGGCCAACTCTTACACCGCGCACGGCCACAGGATGTCTCTTCCGAAACCGGTATTTTATCTATGCTGCCGGGTGGTGCTTCGCTCATGCCCGCGCTTGCCGACGAACTCGGTGCCGACTTCCGCTACGTCGCCCTCACCCAATACCTGCGCCTCTTAGTAGTCTCGGTATCGCTACCGGCCGTGGTCGCCCTATTGGACACGCCCGCCGGCAAGGGAGCGGATCTTTCGGTCGACGGCGAAACCACCTGGTGGATAGTTGCCCTAGTGATCGCCATTGCCTTCATCGGCGAAAAGGTAGGCAGGTTCCTCCACCTCCCCGCAGCCGCGGTGCTCGGTCCCTTGCTGCTGACAGTGCTAGCCTCTTTCGTGTTGCCGGAGGGCCACACGCTCGAGCCACTCTACGCCTTTAAGGTGATGGCGTTTTTGTCCATCGGCTGGGTCTGCGGCGGCGGGCTTTCGCTGCCGGCGCTCAAGGCCTTTGCCAAGCAGCTGCCTGCCACAATTTTGTTCATCGTGGTCATTATCGGCATCTGCGCGGCCACCGCCTGGCCGCTGACCATGTGGCTACACATTTCCTACTTCGAGGCCTACCTGGCCACCAGCCCCGGCGCGCTGGAGACCGTACTCGCACTCTCGGCCGAGGGCGGGGCCGGCCCCGCGGTCATCGCAGTCCAGCTCACCCGCCTCATAGCGGTCCTCGTCGTCGCTGGTTATTTGCCACAACTCCTACGCTTGGCAAAGCGTCTGCGCCCTTAGTCAGTCTCCAGTACAGCCTCGCGCAGCACGGACATGGGGACAGAGCCGAGCGCCAAGGCCTCGGAGTGGAAGTCCCGTACGCTCATTCCCTGCTCCACGGCCTCCTGCCTGGTCTGCTGCCATAGGCGCTCGCCCAAGGCATAGGAAGGCGCCTGCCCCGGCCAGCCCAGGTAGCGGTTGACCTCAAAGTTGAGGTTCGCGTCATCCATCGCGGTGTTTTCGCGCATGAAGGTCTTCACGTGGGCCTTATCCCACTTGCCAGAGTTGCTGCAGTCCGGCAGCTTCTTGCCCAAGTGCAATCCGATGTCCACCACAACGCGGGCGGCGCGGAAACGCTGGGCGTCGAGAAGCCCCATGCGGAATCCCGGATCCTCCATATAACCCAGCTCCGCCATGAGCGCCTCAGCGTAAAGCGCCCAGCCTTCGCCGTGGCCCGAGTTCCAGGTCACCGCACGGCGCCACAGGTTGAGATCATCTTGGACCAGCGCAGAACCCAGCTGCAGATGATGGCCCGGCACGCCCTCGTGGTGAACCGTGGTCAGCTCTTGCCAGGTGTGGAAACGCTCCTGGCCAGCCGGAACTGACCACCACATGCGGCCGGGACGCGAGAAATCATCTGAAGGCGGGGTATAAAAGATGCCGCCTGTACCGGCAGGATCGATGCAGCATTCGATATCGCGGATCTGCTCCGGAATGTCGAACTCGGTGCCATCCAAATCCTTGATGACTTTCTCCGCCGTGCCCTGCATCCATTCCACGAGCGCATCGGTGCCCTCCAGCACGTAGCGCTCCTCTTGGTTGAGGTTGCGCATCGCGGCCTTCACGGTGCACTCAGAGCCATACAACTCGTGCGCGATCTTTTCTTGCTCAGCGCGGATTTCTTGGACACGCTCCAGGCCCCACTCGTAGGCCTCATCAAGATCGACGGTATCGCCGACGAAAAGCTTGGAAAACCGCTCATAGCGGTCGCGGCCCACCGCATCCTCGGTGGAAGCCTGCGGCTGTAGTTCATTGGAGAGCCAATCAGCGAACTGCCCAAAAGCGCTCTTTGCCGCCTCGACCTCAGTACCCTCGACGCCAAGGCTCTCCAGCATGGAACCGGCGTCGGCAAGCCGCTCACACTGGACGAAGACTTCGTTGATCTGGCGATGCGGCGGAATCAGGCCATGTGCCGCCGACTCCTGCAAGGAATCCTTGTATCCGCTTAGTGCGCCACCGACCTTGGACAGGCGCGAGCGAATGGCATCAAGCTGCTCAGGGGTATCCTGCGGCATCAGCAGCAAAGTATCGCGAATGGTCTGCACCGGGGAGGCGATGTTGTTGAGGCTGCGCATATCCTCGCCGTGGTGGTGCAAGTCCAGCTCTAGGCAAAGGCGATCGCGCAAGACGGCTGCGGTCACGTAATCCACATCGTCGAAGTCATCTTCATCATCGGACTCGTCAGTGGTGTCATCCAGAGCATCGACGTCAGCGACCATGTCACGGGTGCGGTCAGCAATAGCCGCGTAGTACTCCGGCGAGAAATCCTGCAGCTCGCCTTCGAATCCCGGGATGCCCCACGCCGTTGCTTCGGTAGGGCTTAGCTCCGCAAGATCGTGCACAAAGTTATCGCAGGCCGCGTCCAAGAGGGAAGGATGGCGGCTCTGGTTTGGCTCTGAACTCATGAGGGTGAAGTCTATCCTTTACCTGGAGCCTAGGGCCAACCTAGGCGCCAAACGTTGTCAGCTTGTTAGCTACTTGTTATCCCACTTCATCCCGGGATTAGTCCAACCCGCAAAGGCATCCAGAACCTGCGCTGGCGTTGGCTCAAGCACGATCGCATCCACAAAGCGGCGCTGCACGAAGCCCGCCTCTGACATGCCCGCGTACATGTCCACGAAAGGACGCCAGAATCCGGCGACGTCCACCAAGCCAACGGGGCCGTCGACGTGGCCTAGTTGCTGCATGGTCAGCACCTCCGCGAGCTCTTCGAGGGTGCCCACGCCGCCCGGCAGACACACGTAGCCATCTGCCAAGTCCTCCATGCGGGTCTTGCGCTGCGCCATGGTCTCCACCACTTCAAGTGAGGTCAGGCCAGGATGTGAAAGCTCTAGGTCCACCAGCTGTTCGGGGATCACGCCGGTGACCGTTCCGCCTCCTGCCAGACATGCATCCGCTACCACGCCCATGAGCCCCACGTTGCCGCCGCCGTAAACCAAGTTGATTCCACGATCTGCCAGCTGCCCGCCCAGCTGACGGGCTGCTTCGATATATGCTTCCGAGTTACCGGTGGCCGAGCCGCAATAAACCGCAATTGAATCCATGGACACCACACTATAGAAAGAAGTCCTTAGACAATGTTGTCTAATCTTGCGAATACCTGCTAGACAATACGGTCTAGAAAATCTATACTTCTAATTATGCTCAAACCTGGCCCCGTGTTCACTCGCCCGCGCACCCCAGCGGCTAAGTGCCTTCACCTCGTGCGTTTAAACCCCATCATCACGCGCAGTGAGCTCGTCGAGGCAACAGGACTTTCCCAGCCCACCATCACCCGCGCCACCGCAGCACTGCTCCAGGCGGGCCTCATCCAGGAAAGAAACGATCTCACCCGTTCCCGAGGCCGCGGGCGCCCCACGGTTCCGCTCGAAGTTGCCGAAAATGACTGGATCCTGGCCGGAATTGCCGTGGGTACCTCGCAGACCCACATCGGCTTCTACGACACGCTCGGGCGCACCATCCGCGAAGATGACGTACCTACCCCCGTCGCGCAGCTGAGCGAGGAGGACTTCATCGAGCACATCATGGCCGGCGTCCATCGCCTAAGCGCAGGCCTCGACCGCAAACTGGTCTCCGTGGGCATTACCACCTCCGGCACTGTCGACGCCGCGGGCCGCGTCACCGCCGCAAACCTGGGCTGGGTCGACGTCGACATCGCAGAGCGCCTGCGCTATCAGTTCAGCGTGCCCGTTGTGGTTTCCTCCGCCGTGCCCGCAATCTTGGGCTCCGAAACCCAAGCCGCGGAACTTGGAAATACCGATCCGGTTCTAGTGCTTTTTGCGGATGACTCGATCGGCGCCGCGCTTTCCACCGGCGACGAAGTCTCCCAGATCATCCCCCTGCCTTCCATCGCAGAGGTGCCCCACCCAGAGGAAACCTTAACTACCGCCGCCGTACAGAAAAAGCTAGACAGCGTCGATACCTCCGCGCACCGCGAGATCCTCGATGAACGCGCTCGCCATCTAGGCCTTGTCGCGGCACAGCTCATCAAGGAGCATGAGCCCACCACCGTTGTGCTCGCCGGTGGAGCATTCCTTGATGACCCTGCAGCGCCGAAACGTTTCGCGGCAGTCGTACGAGAAAAAGCCGGAAAGTCCGCCCAGCTACGTCTCATCCCCTCGCATCAGGAGATCGTGGGGGCGATTACCCGCGCAATTGCGCTCGATCCCCTGCTGCGCGTGCCGCTCGAGCTAAAGGCTTAGCCGCGGGAGGAAAGCTCTGCGTCGATGCGCAGGAGGCCAGAGCCATCGTTGCCCACGAGCTTGATCTGGTCGACGATCTCGCTGACGGTGGACTCCTCCTCGATCTGCTCCTCCAGGAACCAGTTGATCATGGAGCGGGAATCCAGATCGCCGGCCGCATCAGCGGTGCGCGCGATCTCGCGAATCTGCTCAGAGACCTTCTGCTCGTGCGCGAAAGCCGCCTCGAAAGCATCCAGCGGGGTAGCTGCCTTGATGGAAGGAACTGAGATGTCAGAAAGCTCAACGCGGTAGCCGCGGTCCAGCAGGTGCTGCGCGAACTTCTGCGCGTGCGCGCGCTCCTCTTCTGCCTGCGCGTAGAACCAGTCGCGCATACCTGGGAAGGAGAGGTTATCCATCTCGTATGCCAGCTGGGTGTAAATAAGAGCAGCGCCGTGCTCGTTGTTGACCTGATTGTTCAGGAGGGTTTGCAGCTTCTCGTCCATGTCAGGAACCTTTCTCTAAGACACCCCGGAAAGTACAATTGCCTATCAAACCGGGGCGATTCATTAAGTGCAACACCAACAATACAGATTTATTTCCGTCGCGCTAGGAAGGTTTGCTTTAGCAAACATGCCGGTCAAGGCAACTTTTTGGGTTGGATCTCCTAACTTTGCTCAGGATATCCACCACTGCATTCCCCCTTAGGACAACCGCGACACAACCAAGCCACGCTTGACGACGCCGCCCTTGCCTAGAACAGCTTCGGCAGTTTCAGGCCCGGAATCGCACCAGAGAAGGCAGCACCGACTGCAGCCAGAATCGCAACAATCGCGGCTACAATGCCGCCGATTGCACCCGCGGAAGAACCCGCGTCAGGCTTTGGATCTGGTTTCGACTCTGGCTTCGGCTCTGGCTTCACTTCTGGCTCAGCAGCCGCCTTGCCATAGGTGACAGTGAGGTCAGTGTTTCCGTCCTCTAGCGGTCCTGGCTTGTAGGTGCCCAGCATCACGTCGCTGCCAACCTGGGTGATGGACGTCTGTGCACCTTTGGTGGTGTAGGTCTTCTCTGCTGCCGGAACAATTGCCTCGCTCAACTTAAAAGTGGAGATTTTTGCGTCATCCAGGTTGGTCTCAAGTGCCTCCTTGCTGCTTGGCCCCTTGGTGCCGGTGGCCTTCACGTCCGCCGTGATGGTGGCATCAGTGCCGGAAACCACTACCTTGATGTCGCTGAACGTCATATCGAGACCAAAGCTGCCATTTGGGCCCAGGCCCGGGTGCGCTTGGAAGTGCAGCGAGCCATTAGTGTCGATGGTTCCGTTACCCTTTGCGTCAACCTTGGATGCGGAAGCATTCACTGGAAGCTTGAAAGTTTTGCCAGCGAGGACGGCACCATCAGTGGCCTCAATCTTACCTTTCGCAAAAGGCTTTTGTACGTAGGAAATGAAGGACTCCTTGATGGGCC
Source organism: Corynebacterium sp. HMSC06D04 (assembly GCF_001807315.1). Taxonomy (NCBI): domain Bacteria; kingdom Bacillati; phylum Actinomycetota; class Actinomycetes; order Mycobacteriales; family Corynebacteriaceae; genus Corynebacterium; species Corynebacterium sp. HMSC06D04. The sequence goes on along the minus strand of NZ_KV788561.1, from coordinate 57,961 downwards.
AGTTGAGCTCACCGGAAGCGAGGGCAGGAATTTGGGCAGCGGTAGCAGTAGGTACCGCGAGAGCACCGGCCACGAGAGTGGTGGCGGTGAGTACAGAGATTGGCTTCATTTAGTTCTCCGAATCAGAAAGAGTGTAGATGAGAGTATGCAAACTGAGCTTTGCTATACCTAACAGAGGTTAGGCAAGGCTAAGCTTAAAGTCAAGACCTGTTTTAGTGTCGCCGATCTAACTCAGCAAAGATGCCCGAATTAAACGCAAAGGCCGCCTGGGCCTCAGAGATAAGCGCCGCCCGCTCTGCTTCTGCCAATCGCATCTCATCAATACGCTGTCGGTAACCATTGCGGTAAGGAGGAATCTTCCCGATCGCGGTGAAGTCGTAGAAGTTAAGCGCATCCGGATCAATCCCATACAGTGCACCCAACCGCGCCGCAATAACCTGGCCGCCGGAAATGTCACCGAGGTAGCGCACATAGTGATGCGCCACAACCTCAACTGCATGCTCAGGTGTAGCCAACTGCTCAAGGCGGGCCACATAAGCCGCGGTAGCCGGCAAGATGCGAACCTTATCACGCCAATCCCCTCCCAGCTGCTGAGTCAGATCGACCTCGAGAGCATCGCGGCGCTCCAAACGCGGATCGGCCACAGCGCCCGCGGTGGCCGTTTCCGCCACAGCACGCACTGTTCGCTCCAATGTCTCATACACAAACCACAGCTGACCGGTCAGATCGGCGACAGCTTTGGCATCTAGCTCTCCCGCCATGAGCCGCTGCATAAAGCTCGATCCCTCCGCCGCCTCGTGGGCACGCGCAGTCTCCTCGCGCAAAGCCAGCGATAACGGTCGATCTAGCGCAATGGTCATAAATTCTCCTTAGAAAAGTAATGCTTACCTAACTTAACGAAACCAACTTAAAGTTAGGGTTACCTAAAAATCAATATTTAAGGAGAAAATCAACCAAAAGAACTACCTGTCTAACTTGCCGCTCAGACGCTCCAAGCGCTGCAAGCTCGCACCATCCAAGCCCCGGAATTCCACCTCGACCCCGCGGTCGGCATACTTTTCCTGCACCGAATCCAGCGTCGCCACCGTGGAGGCATCCCAAATTTCGGCGCCATTTAGGTCAATAACCACGTGCTCTTCCGGCAACGTGTAGTCGAAGGCATAAACCAGATCGTTCGAGGACGCGAAGAAAAGCTGCCCACGCACAAAGTAGGTGTTTCCCTCCAAGTCCACCGACACGAAATGCGCCACGCGGCGAGCAAAAGCCACCGACGCCGCCAGCACACCGGCGACCACACCCACTGCCAAGTTGTGGGTAAGCAAGGTGCCCACCACGGTTACCAACATGACCACTGTTTCCGAAAGCGGCATAAGCCGCAGCGTGCGCGGGTTAATCGAATGCCAATCCACGGTCGTACCAGCGACAATAATCATCACCGCTACCAACGCCGCCATAGGAATGCGGCCGACGGTCTCCCCCAAGACCACGACGAGGATGAGCAGGAAGACGCCGGCGAGGACCGTCGACAAGCGCGTGCGTGCCTGCGCGCCCTTCACATTGATCATGGTCTGGCCAATCATCGCGCACACACCCATTCCACCAATCAGTGCGGACAAGATGTTTCCCACGCCTTGGCCTAAGGACTCGCGCGTCTTATCGGAGTGCGTGTCCGTAATGTCGTCGACGAGCTTCGCCGTCAGCAGCGATTCCATCAGTCCCACCAGAGCCACGCCAACCACGTAAGGAGCGATGAGCTCGAGCGTCTCCAGATTCAGCGGCACGTTCGGAATAAACAATCCCGGCAGGCTCGTAGGCAGCTCACCTTGGTCGGCCACGTCCGGGACCTTCCACCCGAAAGCAATAGCCAACACCGTGACCACCAGGATGGTCACCAAAGGCGCAGGGATCACCGTGGTCAGCCGCGGCAGCACCAGCATGATCACCAGCCCCATTGCCACCAGCACGTATACCATCCACGGCACATGCTTAAGATGCGGCAGCTGCGCGGTAAACATCATGATGCCCAAAGCGTTGACGAATCCGGTCATCACCGAGCGCGGGATGAAACGCATAAGCTTGGCGACGCCCAGCATCGCCAAGATGATCTGCAAGATGCCGGCCAGCATGATGGTGGCCACCACATAGTCAAGGCCGTGACTGTGCGACAACGGCGCAATAACCAAGGCCACCGCGCCCGCCGCCGCAGAAACCATCGCGGGGCGTCCGCCGGTGAACGCGATGGAGATTGCCATGATCACCGAGGCAAACAAACCCACGCGCGGATCGAGCCCCGCCAAGATGGAAAAACTGAGAACCTCAGGAATCAGCGCCAGCGCTACCGCGAGGCCGCCGAAGACCTCCATACGAAAGCGCGCTGGCGAAGAAAATGCGTATTTAAAACTGCCGAGAACAGAAGTAGGTGCGGGTTGTTGAGACACCGCACATACTCTAGCGGCCCCTAGGCCCCTTCCCTAAAAGAACCGTCAACAGTGATAACAGGCAGAACCGACCACGCAAAATTGATCCAGGCATCTGTCTTTTTCCACGAGAAATCCGGCTCAAAGATGGTCGTGGGCTTGGTGTAAATAACGGCTGACTTCACCTCAGCGGCCGTTTCCGCCAGCAGGTTGACCACGAGATCGAGGGTCTTTCCAGAATCGGCCACGTCATCGACCACCAGAACCTTCTTGCCCTGCAAGGATTCGATATCCAGCTGCGGGTTAAGCAGAACTGGCTCGGGCAAGGTCGCACCGATGTCGGTGTAGAACTCCACGTTGATTGCGCCCATTTCTTTGACGCCGATTGCATAGCCGATGGCGCCTGCTGGGATGAGGCCGCCACGGGCCACGCCCACGATGAGATCAGGGAACCACCCAGAATCAATGACTTGTTGGGAGAGCGCTCGGCTTGCCTCGCCGAATGTTTCCCACGTGAGGTTCTCGCGTTCTGAGTTAAACCATTCTGGGACGCTCATGCGGCTTGCCTGCTCCTTCGACCGACGAATCTTTTCGTATAGTCTATCGGAAAGGAACCTCGCCCAAAGTTCTTCTGAGCTTTCTTGTGTGCAAACGGGAGGGATTTCCTGCTAGCTGCTCCACTGCGCGCACCGCGCACATCACGTGCGCTTCCTTAGAGTTCGAGTAAAAGGCCTGCGCTTGTGCGGGCAGCTTGGGGACGGCATGCAAAGGCAAATCGGAGACGGACAGAAGCGTGCCATAAGGAACGCGGTAGCGGTAACCGTTTGCCGCCAGCGTGCAGGACTCCATATCCACCGCCACAGCGGTGGAGTGCTGTAGCCACTCCCACAGGTCGCGGGAGGTGCGCCATTCCCAGTTGCGGTCGTCGGTCGAGAGCACCGTGCCGGTACGCATCAAAGGATTATCGTCACCGTAGACCTCCCGCACGGAGGCCTCCAGCATGCGCTGCACTTCAGGTATAGCGGGAATCGGATTCCCCGCGCCCACCTTGCGGTCGAGAATGTGGTCCTCGCGCTGATAGGCATTACCCAGGATAAGGTCGCCGATACGCATGCGGCCGTCCAGTCCAGCGCAGTGCCCGATCATGATCCACGCCTCGGGGCGCAGGACAGCAAGGCAGTCCGTGATTGTCTTGGCGTTGGATGGACCAACGCCAATGTTGATCATCGTGATTCCGTCCCCGCTGGCCGTGATGAGGTCAAAGCGTGGCATCTGATAGCGGGAGGTTAGGGTGAGCTCGTCGACGTCGAGAAGCACGGCGTCATTCGAGTGGATCGTCTCCCCAGTAGGCAACACCAGCGCCGTGTAGCGGGAATCCTCTTTGGTGAGCTCGCGCAGGCCAAACTTCACAAACTCCGTGGTGTGCATGGCATAGTTGGTGAACAGGATGTACTTCTGCACCGTGTCGACCTCGATGCCGGTGTAGTGCTCGATGCGCGCGCACGCGATGTCGAAGCGCTGCGGGCCAAAGTGGAAGAGCGGTTTTTCCTTACCGTGGAAGGCCTTCCACTCGCCGTCGATGATGGCATCGTTGACCTCGTCCAGAGTGGGGCGCGGTATCTCACCGCGGTTCTCGGGCACTGAGCCGGCGTCACGGATGTACTCCGGTGGAATGAGCTCATTCGACTGGCCTACGTAAATGTCACAGGGATAGTTCTCCGTCAGCCTTGATAGCTGCTCCGTGAGGTAATCACGCAGGAGCTGAGGTTTGGAAATGACGGCAGAAAAGCGGCCAGCTTGGTCCACATATCCAAAGGGTTCGGAACGGTCGATGGGCTGCCATTCGCGCACGTGCACAGTGATTTTGGGATAGACCACGTGCCTATAACGATCGAAATCCCCCGTCGCGAGGGATTTACGCGCGACGGAGCACGAGCTGTCATAGAGCTCGATGAGACGGCATACTGCCTCTTCAACAAAGTGGGCATGCTGCAGGTCAGTCATGCCAGCGAGTGTAATTCGGGTACACCATTTCGGCAGCTTCAACGGTGCCGGGAAACCGTCGAGGGACCGCTAGACTGCCCCAAGGCTATTGAATTAACGAGGGCCCACCAGCTGCGCACTGGCGGGCCCTCTCCCCATGACTAATCTTCGGCACCTGGTAAAGAAGTGGAGCGCATCTTCCCAAGTAACCGCCCGTGATTAGGCAAGCCTTAGTTTATAAAACTTTTGGATGATGGTCAAGCGTTTTCCAAACTTTTTAAACTACTTCATAAAACTGCCCATGAAGTGCATAAATGGATGAAGGGTACAATTTTGACGCATGGCACCAGATCCGATCGTTGAATTGCGAAACTCAATCTTCGAGCAACTCGGGAAGTTTTGGCGCCCCAGTGAAGACTCACCGCGCTATGGAATCGCAACCCCTGCAACCGCAATCTCGTTGCGCGAGGACGTCTCCCAAGAAATCGCCTCGCGCCTCCACGCACGCCCCGACTCCACGCCCGGAGAAAAGATCCTAGAAGCGGACACCGCAGCCACCCTCCCCTTCGGCGCACGCATCAAACCCCGCGGCATCTTCGAGGACGATTGGTCCGCCCGCCCAACGCCGGAGCGGCCCTGGCCAGTAATCCTCATTCACGGCACCTGCGACACTAAAGGCATCTGGCAGCTGCTCGGCACCCAACTCCGCGAGGACGGATGGGCAGTTTTTGCCCCTGACTACGGCAACCGAGCAACCCAGCCCATCCCTGAGTCTTCTCAACAACTGGGCTCCTACATTGATGCAGTCCTCAACGTTACCGGCGTAGAAAAAGCTATCCTCGTCGGTCACTCTCAGGGTGGGCTGTTAGCCCGTTACTGGATGCGCATCGATGGCGGCGCCGAAAAGGTCCGCCATCTCATCTGCCTAAGCTCCCCCAACCACGGCACGACGCAGGGCGGAATCGTCAGCCGACTTGTGCGCAGCGGACGCCAAGAAGCGGTGATGCGCTCCATCATTGATGGTTGGTTCGGACCAGCCGGCATGCAGCAAATCGTCGGAAGTAAGATCCTCCTCGATACAAACGTCGACGGCGACCTCGAGCCCGGCGTGACCTACACGTGCATCGCCACGAAGAACGACGCCGTGGTGGTTCCTCCCGAGACGTGCTTCCTAGACGGCAGCAAGGTCAAGGACGGCACCGTGCGCAACATCTACGTTCAGGACTTCGACAAACGCGCCGTCGTCATGCACGAGGACATGCCACTGGACAAGCGTGTGCACGCCATCGTACGCACGCTCCTTGAGCTCATTAACTAGATGCTCGGCAGCGCTGGCATTGCGGGAAGTAGCCCCGATTTCATGATCGCATGACCGATGATGGCAAACATTCCACCGAGCGCGGTCAAGCCCAAGATGTAATTCCATGCTTCAGCGAAGCTGGAGGTCTGTTGCGGTGCTGGTTCCGCACAGGTTTGGGTGGGGTCGCATGTTTGCTCGGCGCTCGCCTGCGGTGCCAAGAGAAGGGAGCTGGAGAGCGCGACAACAAGGGCTAGTTTTCGCATGATTTTTCCTTAGACAAAGTGTTGAGATTTGAGTATTGGTCGATTTAAATGCTGGACAATTTGTATGTGGAGATAAGTGAGTCGATGCCCGTGGGCGGACAGCGCTGCGGCAACACGCACAGCCGGCCATCGATCTCAGCTACCGTGATGTCCCATCCATAAACCTCGGACAAGACCGCATCGGCGTAGACCTCCGGCACGGTTCCGTGGGCCACCACCTTCCCGTCCGCCATGCACACGATGTGATCGCAATACGCGGCAGCAGCGTTGAGGTCATGCAGCACCACAAGGACTACAATTCCGCCTTGCTTAGCCAGTGCTTGGGCCAAGGAAAGTACCTGCTCCTGATGGTGGATATCCAGGGCAGCGGTGGGTTCATCGAGCAAGATAACCGGGGTTTGCTGCGCGAGCACACGGGCCAAAGCAACCCGTGCCCGCTCACCGCCCGACAGCGTAACGACGTCACGGCCGGCCAGATGCGCGACGTCGGCAGCAGCTAAGGCCGCGGCGACGATCTCTTCATCCTCAGCCTCAGATGAAGTGCCCGCCCACGGACTTCGGCCCATCGCAACCACGTCGCGCACTAAGAACTCGAAGGACACTCCAACATCCTGCAGCATCACTGCCCGCAGACGGGCCAGTTCGTTTGGGGAAAGCCCCGTGGGGTCAAGCCCAGCCAGCTGTACGCTTCCGGAGTATTCAAGGTCTCCCGCGACCGCGGCCAATACCGTCGATTTGCCGGCGCCATTCGGCCCGATGAGACCCGTAACCTCGCCAGGTTGTGCGTCGAAAGAAACGGCGTCGACAAGCTTGCGGTGCCCAATTTCAACAGTAAGTCCCCGCACCGAAATCATGAGTGCATCCCCTTTCGCATCATCCGCCGCAACAACACAAAGAAACAGGGGCCACCCACTAGCGCGGTGAAGATTCCGATGGGCAAGTCCGCAAAGGGAATCAGCGTACGTGCAGCAACGTCGGCAAACCCGATGAGTACCGCGCCAGCAAGAGCCGAGGCTGGTAACAAGATTTTGTTCGCAGGCCCCACGATGGTGCGCAACAGGTGCGGCACGATGAGTCCCACGAAACCGATGAGGCCAGCAAAGGACACTGCGCCCGCGGTCAGCACCGCAGAAGCAACGATCGCGGCGATACGCAACCTTTGGACGTTGATGCCGATATGCCCCGCCGCGCGTTCGCCCAAGGCTAAGGCGTCGAGCTGCTCACCCAAGCGGAAAGCCACGAACGCTCCTAATGCAGCCACTGGCAGCACCACCCAGACGTGCTTCCACTGCGTGCCGTTAAGGGATCCCATTTGCCAGAAAATGATCTGCTCCCGGTTGGCGGTGGGCGCCAGATAAACCATGAAGGAGATGACCGCATTGCACACTGCGTTAATAGCGATGCCGGTCAGGATCAGGTTGACAACGGCCACGCGTCCGCCATGGCGAGCGAGTTGATAGATCAACGCGGTAACGGCAAGTGCCGTGAGGAAAGCTGCGGCAGGCACGATGAAGGTGCCCAGCAAGGAGACGTTGAAGACGATGACCACGGCGGCGCCCACGCCAGCGCCGGAGGTCACGCCGATGATGGAGGGCTCTGCCAAGGGGTTGGCAAAGACGGCCTGCATCAAGGTGCCAGCCACGCCAAGCGACGCCCCGACCAAAAAGCCCAGTGCGATTCGTGGAAGGCGAATCTCCCACACCACATTGGCGGACAAGGCCTCTTGGTGCGGACCGCCGGCAAGGATTGGAAACAGATCCTGCACAGGCACGTAGTACTGGCCCAACACGATGGAGACCAGCGCAGCGGCACACAGCAGCACCGCCAGGACGATGAAGACCCACGTTCTTTTGCGCTGGCGCTTCTCAAAAACGTCAGGCTGTGCGTTCAGCGTTGTATTAAGCGTCTGGAGCATAAACTGCCTTCGCCAATTTGATGAGCGTCTGCCCCGTCATCGGCCCGAAAGCCAAGGATTGCCCATCCGGGATGGTGACGATTCTCTGCTTCTTTCCGGCAGTGGTCTGTGCGACACCTGGGCGCTGCATGAGGCCGTCGATTCCGCCGGTCGACTCCAAGCCGTTGGTCATCATGATGATCACCTCGGGGTCGATCTTGGCCAAGGCCTCGGCGTTTGCTGGTTCGGCGTAGGACAGATGGTTTTCGGTTCCGAGATCCACGCCACCGACTCCCTCGATGAGGTCGCGGGCGCCCGTGCCCTCTCCCATGATGAAGAAGACACCACCGTTGCCACGCGCGTAGAGGAATGCCATGCGCATGGGCTCGTCTGGCACCAGCTCGGCGATGGCGGCCTTCGCCTCATCGATTTCCTTAATTGACCTCTCCCCCAGCTCCTTTGCTTCTTCGGGCAGGCCGACGACCCCGCCAAGCTTCGCAATGTCCTCGCCAACCGAATCGATGGTGCGCTGCGGTTCCATGACCACAGTGGTCACGCCAGCGGCGCGAATCTGATCGATTGCGTCGCGCGGCCCGATGGAGTGATCGACAATCACCAGCGTGGGCTCGAGCGAGAGAACAGCCTCAACATTGATATTGTGTCCGCCTTCGGTAACCACCGGCAGATCCTGCAGGTTGGGTTCGGTTGAGGAAACAGTGCGACCGACGATGTTGTCCGCTAGGCCTAAGCCAGTCAGCGATTTGGTGTAGGTGCCATAGATGTCGAGAGCCAAGATGCGCGAGACGTCATTGACGGTCACATCGTTGCCGTCAGCGTCCGTGAGTTCTACTGGCAGCTGCGGTTCCACGGAATCCGCCACTGGTTCGATGTCTTTGAAGTCGCTGACGTTACTTAGTCCGGTAAAGGAACGAGGGTCGCTCACGCTATCTGCTGCGGGCAGTTCACTCGTTAGGTCCTCATACCCGCCTTGGACGCCACACGCGCCGAGAGTCAGCGCGCACACCAGCGTCAGAAAAATAGAGGAGAACTTTTTCATGTTTTAGGTCTTTTCTCTTTTTAAGCTGGTTAAACCGGGTTCTGCATGACCAAGCGGCTGGTAGAGCCGCCCGCGATCACGAGTCCGGCGATGAGCAGCAGCAGGTAGGTGCGGGAGTCGCCCCACTCAAAGCCCTTGTCCTGCGCTGCGGCAGACTTGATCTTGAAGTTGCCAGATCCGTCCTGGTAGCCCTGCGACTCGCCGCCTGTCAGCGATGCTGCGTCTGCGTTCTTGCCTGCCGCGCCAGCACCAGTAGATCCGGATTTAGATCCGCCGGAGGTGCCCGCGGCGCCAGAGCCACCGCCTGTGACGGCAGCGCAATCTGCGCTGCCTCCTAGGTCTGCACTGATGGAGAGCGGATCCAGCTGTGTGCCTGGCTCATAGAAGCCAGCAAAAGCCTCGGAGCCGGTCTCGCTCAGGGCCACGCTCGCCTCACCTTGTAGGGAGTTTTCTCCCACGTCGAGGGAGCTGAAGCTGAGATCACCGATTACGGTTCGGCCAAAGTCCTTCTTTTCGCCTTCCATGTTGGAAGAGCTGACGTCACCAATCAGCTGCCCGGAGTTGCCGTTGAAGGTGACCGCGAGATTGGAGATATTAAGATCGAGTTTGCCGTGGTGACCGCTAAAGTGCATCGAGCCGGAGTACTGAATGCTGCCTGCGTTCCCGTTTACAGCGCCGGAGTTGCCGTTAAAGGTGAAGCGCTCATTTTCGTAACCCACTGCGTTAAGGTCCCAGCGGCCCTGCGCAATCGAGCCAGTGATGTAGGACTGGAAGGACTTCTTTACACCCCATGCAGCGCTAGCTTGGGTAACGCCAGTGGCCTCGCACTTCTCGTCCCCGTTGCCAGCGCTTCCTGCAGCCGCAGCTCCTGCAGCCTGCGTTCCCGTTTCGGCCTTGGTTCCTGCGGACTGGCTTCCGTTTCCGGAAGCTGTAGACGCACCCGTACTCTTGGTGTCACCACCTTTTTGCGCTGCGCTGTGCGATGCCCCGTTGGAGCCGCCTGCCGCAGTACCACCGGAATTACCAGCGGAATCGCCATAAAAGGACTTGAGCTGGCTCAAGAATTTCTCGGTGTTACCCATGAACGTGGTGATGCCATTCATGGTGTCGTTAGTCTCGGACAGGATTGCCATGGCCTCTTTGTTGAAGCCGGTAAATTTACCAGTGATCGACGTTGGAACATCGCCGGTGCCTTTGCCTGCCGCGCAACTACCATCAAGGCCCACGGTTCCCGAGGAAGGATCCAAGGCTTCGCCGGGCTCGTAGAAGCCGGTGAAGAGGCGATTTCCGCCCTGCGTCAAAGTGGTGGAGCCGGTGAGGTTGACCGAGCCGCTCTCGGGTTTGACCGGATTCTGCAGGTCAATAATCGCAATGACTTCATTGTCACCCCGGATTTCCTGGCCTCGGGCCATGGCGGATCTATCGAGCTCGTAAGAGACGTAGTCCACCGAGATCTCTGCGCGGTTTCCCGAGGCGTGGACTTGGAAGTCGGACAAGTTCATGTCAAGGACGCCGTTGTGCCCCTTGAAACTGAGGTTTCCGTTGAAGGGGATCACCACCGAGTCCCCTTCCACACTGGCCTTTGTCGGCGTGAAGGTAAACGCACCCTGACCGCGTTCATCACCTGTGAAACCAATGCCATTTGCGCCCCACGAACCATGTGCAATGTTGCCTTTGATGTAGTTGCGGAATGATTGCTTAATTCCCCAGTTCCAGGTGCAGTTTTCTGCCGCATGGGCTGTTTGGGGTGTCAGCGCAGCGGCCGGACCTGCAACCAAGAACGCGGAGGCAAGGCATGCAAGAAGGGTTCTTTTCATGAGAGTGAGTCACCTTAACGAAGAGATTTAGATAGGCTAGGCTTACTTAATGCATGTTATACTTACCTAACTTAAAAGGCAGGCGTCAACCGTGTACCCCTCTTTGACCACAGAAAACACCCCCTCCGTGGACGCTTTCCGCAACATTTACCCCGATGTAGATCCAGCAGTCGGCCTACCGCTCACGGTAGGCGAACGCATCGCCATCGCCGTGGCCGTAGCCACTCTCGTATTCGGCGGAGCAACCGGGAACCTCATCGTTGGGGCCGCTGGGCTCGCATTTGTCCTTTTCTGCGCCGTGGCTCAAACGCACAAACCGCAGCGCCGCATCCGCGCGGAAGCACGCGGGCGCTTCCCCAACCTCAATTGGTATGAAAACACCACCGTGGCATCCGGCTACGTCATCCCCTCCCTGTGGTTGTTGATCATCGCGGGCACGCTGGCGGCGTGGTGGTTCACGCCGGTCAAGTACTTACTTCACGTAGGTGTACTCAGTGCACTCGTTGCGGCACTCATCATTTGGTTTATGCCGGGACTGAACCCTATATGGACAGCTCGTCGAGCAGCTCGTCAAAAGCCGGACCAACCTGCGTCCGCCACAGCGTATCCACACGATTATCCCCACGCCCCGGACCACCGTTAATCACGGATACCCGCTTACCCGCTTTCTTGGCGTCGAGCACAAAACGGAAACCGCTCATCACGGCCAGCGAGGAGCCCACCACCAGCAGGGAGCGCGATCCAGCCAGAATCTCATAGGCCGCATCCTTCTTCGCGGCCGGAACCGGTTCCCCAAAGTAGACCACGTCCGGCTTGAGGAGCAGTGAGCCGCACACAACGCAGGGCGGCATCACAAACTCATCGACGGCCTCCTGCGAAAGCGCCACGTCACCGTCCGGGTTGACCTGGTCCTCGCTGACCCCCCAGCGCGCTAAAAAGCCCGGGTTGAGGGTCTCCGCGCGGACGTCGAAAAGCTCGCGCTCTTCCACGTTCCCGCAGTTCAGGCAAACCACGTGCTTCATGTCACCGTGCAAGGCAACGACATTTTTCTGCCCCGCCTCCTTGTGGAGGCCATCGACGTTCTGCGTGACAAGCCCACTGAGCAGCCCGGCGCGCTCGAGCTCCACCAAGGCGTAGTGCGTGCGATTCGGGCGCGCAGCATCCATCACGCGCCAGCCCACAAAGGCACGCGCCCAGTAGCGGTGCGAGGCCGCGGGATCGTACCGAAACTCCTGGTAAGTCATGGGTCGATGCCCGCTCAACGAACCTTTCGGGCCGCGACAATCCGGCACGCCCGACTCCGTGGACACCCCCGCCCCCGTGAGCACCATGACGCCACCTGCACGCAGTTGCTTGGCGACGTCGCTAAGCGCAAGCCCTGGCTGCGTCGGTTCCGCGGTCTCCGTGACGACGCGCTCAATAGAACGCAACGCGGGCTTGTGGGCTAATTCAACGGCGGGATCCATGCCTCCAATTTAGGACAACTCGGGCCAAGCTAGGGAAGCGTCTCCACGTAGAGCCAATCCGAATCCAACTCTCCGTGGCGCGAACACTTCGTGCTCCATCCATCGGGTCGGACCTGCGCCACCATGCGGCGGCCACAGATCTGGCAAAAACGCGGCACGTCCAAGCCGGCGGCCGCCGCTGGATGCAGGTGCGCGTCTTTAAACGGCTCGCCGGTATTCGGATGGAAGATTGGCTCCTCCCCTGCCAATACGGCAGCAGCCAACTCATCCATTACAGAGCCTTGATCGGAAGATCGATGCGGCCCAGCATGTCGACGTCCTTTTCAATCTGACGGCCAAGCGTGGTCAGGTAGTTGCCCGCAATGATCGCGTTGATGCCGCCGAGCAGACCCTTCTCCGTGCCGTCGTCGCCAAGCGAAAGCTCGCGGCCGCCTGCAAAGCGCAAGGTCACAGCCGGCATCGCCAAGCGGAAAGCGGCAACGGCGCGCAGCGCTTCACCCAGCGGAACCAGCGGGTAATCCGCGAATGGGGTGCCGGGGCGCGGGTCGAGGAAGTTCATCGGAACCTCGCATGGGTTTAGCTGCGCAAGCTGGTACGCGAACTCGGCGCGATCCTCCAGGGACTCGCCCATACCGATGATGCCGCCGGAGCATACTTCCATGCCCACCGCGCGCACGTTCTCCAGGGTCTCCTTGCGTTCATCCCAGGTATGCGTAGTCACCACGTTGGGGAAAAAGGAACGGGAGGTCTCCAAGTTGTGGTTATAGCGCTGGGCACCCATGTCCTTCAGGCGCTGCGCCTGTTCGCGGGTCAGCGTGCCAAGGGAACAAGAAATCTCGATATCGACTTCATCCAAAATCGCTGGGATTGCCTCCGCGACCTGGGAAAGCAAGTTCTCATCCGGCGACTTTACAGCGGCAACGATGCAAAACTCCGTCGCACCAGTCTTGGCGGTCTTCTTGGCGGCCTCCACCAACTCCGGAATGTTCAGGCGGGCCGCACGCACCGGGGATTCAAAAAGACCGGACTGTGAGCAGAAATGACAATCCTCCGGGCAACCGCCGGTCTTAATCGAGATGATTCCCTCCACGGAAACATCCGGGCCACACCACTTCAGGCGGGTCTGGTGCGCAATGTCTGCGATTTCCTCGAGCTGCTCATCCGGAACCTGCAGCACTTCCAGCAATTCTTCTTGGCTGAGACCAATTCCCTGGCCTAGGGCTTTATCACGGGCGATATCGATAATGCTCATGGAGAGCAGCGTACTTGAACGTCGTTCAATTTTTGTTAAAAGAACCGAAATTTCACCCGGCGACTACCCTTAAACGCATGACGCTTTACGACGACACCCTGGAACTACTGCAAGAACTCATCCGCAATGCCTGCGTCAATGACCTCACGCCGGACTCCGGCAACGAGGTGCGCAACGCCGACACCTTGGAGAAGTTCTTCGCGGGCACCGACGTCTCCATCGCGCGTTATGAATCCCACCCCTCGCGCGTAAGCATCGTTGTCACCGTCCCAGGCGATCCAGAAAAAGAGCCGCTTACCCTCATGGGACACACGGATGTGGTTCCCGTTGACGAGCCGAAGTGGACCAAGCCGCCTTTCGACGCCCTCATTGAAGACGGCAAGCTCTACGGCCGCGGCGCCGTCGACATGCTCTTTATTACCGCCTCCATGGCGGCGGTCACCCGCAAGATTGCCCAGGAGGGCAACCCGGGCGGCACCCTTGCATTCGTAGGCATGGCCGACGAAGAAGCCCGCGGCGGGCTCGGCGTGAAGTTCATGTCGGAGCAGCACCCGGATGCGTTTTCGTGGAAGAACTGCCTGTCCGAGACCGGCGGCAGCCACCTACCCGACGCGGTGGGCTTTAATGTGGGCGAAAAGGGCGCCGGCCAGCGCCGCATCCACGTGCATGGCGACGCCGGCCACGGATCCACGCCCTATGGCAAGGACTTTGCAATTTTGAAGATCGGCGAGGTCGCACGCCGCATCGCCGCTGCTGAACCGCCCGTTGCTTCGAATGAGATCTGGGAGGGATTCGTCAAGACCTTCAAGTTCGATCCAGAAACAGAGGCGGCACTAATTGCAGGTACCGGCGATTACTCGAAGTTCGGCGATCTTGCCGCCTACGCTCACGCGTTTAGCCACACCACCATCGCCGAGACCGTCCTACGTGCTGGCGGCGCAATCAACGTGCTGCCTTCCCACGCCTACCTGGAGATGGATATCCGCCCCTTCCCAGGCCAGACCCAGGATGAGCTCGATGACTTTCTGCGCGAGGCACTAGGAGATCTTGCTGACGAGGTAGAAATCGAGCACCTGATTACGGAAGACGCCACGCAATCTTCCACCGATACGAAGCTCTGGCACGCGATTGAGGCAACCTCCAAAGAGTTCTTCCCCGATAAAGATGTGGTTCCAGTCCATGCCACGGGTGGTTCCGATCTGCGTTTCGCGCGCCGTATGGGCGGCAACGCCTATGGCTTTGCCATGCATGCCGAAGCCCGCGATATGGCGAGCGCCAACTCCCAGCTACACAGCCACGACGAGCACCTTTATCTCGAGGATTTGGAGCTTACAGTGCGCGCTTATGACTCACTTGTAACGCGGTTCCTTTCTTCCGAAAAGTAGGTCACTACCTGGGAAAAGTCGGCGTCGTCAAGCCGTGTCCGGGGCATGTTTTAAAGTGTTATTCGTAAGTTAGTTCGAAACACTTTAACGGTGAGGAACCTCTTGCTATGAAAGTGCCCTACCACTCTCACACCAACCCCGAAGACGAAATAGCCCAAGCCGCCGCACAAATCCGGCATGCAGAGCTGCGCTTCTGGCGCGAGCATCTGCCGGAATTCGATAACGAAATTGAGCTCGCGGTGCAGAGAATGTTTTCTGCCACCGGCGTTAGCCCTACGCGCATATCCAAAATTTTCATGGCTTTAGATCGCCTCGAATCCATGCCAGAACTACATGCTCTCCAAGAGCGCTACCTCCACCTAGATTTAGATCGGCTTATCGCCATCAACGAGTCCTTAGACAAGCTTGGGGAACCGCTTGCCGACGCCCTCGCCCGCATCGACGCAGGCATCACCAAGTACCTCACTCCAAAGCGTGCGAACCAAGTCCCGCCCACGCAAGCAAATATCAAGCGCAAACTCAATGAGCTCATTAGCGCCGAAGATGACACGATTGCCCTGCAAGATACGCGCCGCCGTGGTCGATACAGCACCGACCCATTCTCCGTAACGCTGGAAGCAGATCCAGAAACCATCGCGAGCGTCGACCAGGCGGTACGCACCTTCGCCGAGGCCGAGCAGATTCCACTCGCTCAGGCCATGACGCGCCTCATCCTCGGCGAGGCCCAGCCAAAGGTTATCCTGCACACCTACCAAGCAACTGACATCCCCGGCGCGCCAACCTTCATCCAAGGCCATGGTTGGTCCCGTACTCCCGTTTCCCCTTCGGAGGTCCACGAGGTCGACCCATACGCCGAGAGCAAGAGCTACACCACTCCGGCGAACATTCGAAAATACGTCGAAGGCCGCGACGGCACCTGCCGCTACCCGGGCTGCAACCATCCGGCCTATAAATGCCAGACGGACCACCGCATCAACTTCGCCGACGGTGGCCCAACAACCCCCGCAAATCTTGCTTGCCTGTGCCAACACCACCACAACATCAAGACGGATGGCACAGCCTTCTACATCATGGACCCATACACCGGGGATATCTTCTGGCTCTTCGAAGATGGGACGTGGAAAGCCACCGAGCCCACCGGGCCCATCGCTGAGAAAAACTGGGCGCAAACTTTCGCGCAGGCCATCGCAAGTAGGCGTCGCCAGGCCCATGAGCAGGCCGTTGCTTTAAAGGAGGAGATAAAGAGCTAGTTACAACCATGACCCGCACACCGCTTTGATTGCTGCCGCGGGGCCTATCTTTAGCCTGCTCAGCGGTATCATCTGCTCGCTGCTACAACCGAGACGCCTGGTGTGGATCTGGTTCAGCTTTGCTTCCATCATGGAAGGCGTGTGTTATTTCGTCATCACGCCCGCTGGCGCTGGTGACACAGCAACGGTTGTGGATGCACTCGGTTGGCCCGCATGGGTGCAATTAGTCATGTGCGCGGTGGGTGTGGCAGGCATGTTCGCCACCGCTTGGCACTTTGCGCCGTACATCAAGCGCTTCGCCGGGGATGACCGCAAAGCCCAGTGGGCAATGGCATTCTGGCCGTGGCTCATTGGCACCGCAGCGATGTGTGCTCTGCAGCTACTTTATGTTGCTGTCAGTAACGTATCGCTGAGTATCGGCGAAAAATCCTCGTCGGCATTTCCGACTTCGGCGTGCTCACCTTCGCCCCGATGGGTTTCATCTTCCGCGGCCGGTGGAGCGAGGTTGAACAAGAACCGCTGCGAACAAACCTCATTGGCGGAATCATCGTGCTTGTTGCCTTGATTTCAGTGAATATCTGGATCTCTACTTAAAACAAAAATTCCATTTATAATTTTTGCATGAAAAAGATCTCTTTCATTCTTATCGCCGCACTTCTTTCTGGTTGCTCCCAGCAAGAACCCGCAGCACCAAAGCCGCCAGTTTCCGCCCACGATCACATTCTCTCCGCAGAAGATGCGCCAGAAGGATACGAATACTCAAACATCAACGAGCTAATGAGCACCGAAGACCAAGCTCTCACCGAGGACCTCGTCTCCAGCGACTCCGAAAAGACCACGACCCCCGAGCAATGCGCACCGCTTGCCACCTCAGCGATGGATTTCATCGCCAAGATCTACAAGAATCCGGATACATTCTCCGCCGCCGATTTCAGCGCTGGGGATATCAATGCCACGGTCTCTCTCAGCACGAACCCAGAGACGCTCCCCTTCCCCGCTGACCTCGCTGAATGTGCTTCCTTTTCCAATGACGTCAGCGGAATCGTCAGCGATTACTCCACCACACCGCTCGATTTGCAGATAGAAGGCGCCGAGAACCTGCAGGCCGCAAAGGTAACCATCGAGAACGCTGGGAACCCGCTAGTCGGTGAACCTGGCGAGAGCGAATTCGTGGCGCACGCGCTTGTCGACGGCGCCGTCGTCAGCGTCAGCTCGCACGATGAGCAAGCACTCCGCCAGCTCATGGAAAAGCAAGTGAATAAGGTGGCAAACCGCTAAGACAACGGCGGGAATTCATCCAAGGAAAAAACGGATTCCACCGACACTCCAAAATACTGCGCAATACGCAAAGCAAGATGCAACGACGGTGCAGACTCGCCGCGCTCTAGGTACCCAATCGTCTGATAGTGAATGCCTAGGGCCTCGGCGAGTTCACGCCGGCTGATTCGCCGGTCAGTACGCATCACAGCGATGCGGTTGTGAACTATGTCTTCAGTCATTTCTAAATTCCGATTTGGGCCCGAGTCTTGGATTGGATATTGGCGAGGGAGCCAAAAGTCTCCTTGCGGAAGCTATAGCGTAGCAAGGCAATAACAACTATAAATCCAACGATGATCCAAGTAAGAAGAACCCCCACAGCTAGCACAGGGGTGAATTCTCCGCCGTACTCCCACTGCGCAGGATTATCCGAGATCCACCGCGATAGGTGTCCGGACCAGTAGAAGGGCAGGATGAGCTGCGGAATCTGTATCCAGCGAGGAACGTCAGCCAAGGAGATAAAGCTGCCGCTGGTAGAAAACAGCGCTATGACGATGGCATAACCGACAAGCTGTGAATATGTCCCACGCATGAACGCACCGAGCACCAGCCCCAAAGGTGCTGCGGCTAGATTCGAGAGCAAAGCGATGCCCAGCATGGGAACAATACGACCCCATGAAATTTCTAGGTTCGGCAAGATAAAAAGTGCGGCAAAGAGCAGTACTGCCTGCATGATGAATACGACGCTTACACAAGAGATTGTCTTGCCGATTGCCCACACCCACGAGCCATTAGGCAACATTCGCGCGCGCACTAAGGCGCCGCCTAATCTGTCGCTATAGAACTCGGCAGCAATCTGCATTATCACGAACGTCGAAAAGCTGCCGACCAAACCAGCGAGAATTACCGACGAAGTCGAAGTTTGCTCAATCATCTCCTGCGAGCTTTGGCGAACCATCACCACGATAAACAGAACGGGCGCGAACACCATGAACGCTCCGACGCCTACAAGCTGCGGCCGAATGTCACTTGCCGCCTGGCGGAGGGCTGCTTTGAAGATTTTCATTACTGTTCCCCATTCTTTTTCACGATGGAAAGGTAGGCATCCTCTAGCGTCGGACGCGTCACGGTTAATTCAGAGATGGAACTAAGAGGAAGGCTCTGCAGAAATTTCTCTGGCGTTTCCGTGGCATGAACGTTGCGCACCCCATCTGCAACCCACGAGACCTCCGCAGTTCCCAAATGTGCTGAGCGCAGCTGCATAGGGCTGCCGTTTGCTAGGACTTTTCCCTCACCCAAGATGATGATTCTGCTGGCGAGCTTTTCAGCTTCTGCAAGGTCATGGGTGGTCATAAGGACCGTGGTGGAACGATCCACGTGGTCCATAATCACGTCGTGCATTTGTGTCTTCGAGACCGGATCGAGCCCCGTCGTCGGCTCATCTAGGAGTAACAACTCAGGCCCACCGATGAGCGCTGCCGCAAAATCTAGGCGACGCCGCTCGCCACCGGACAGGCTCGAAATCTTCTGATTTTCCTTATCCCCTAAAGACACCAACTCAAGCGCCTGCTCAACCCCCATTGCTGCCGGTGAGTGGGTTTCATGGATGCCCGCAACCCATGCCAACTGGTCTTTAACGCGCCACTTGGGGTGGTCGGACCAATTCTGCTGAACCAAACCCACACGAGACCAGAACCCGGCCTTTACCCTGCGAGGGTCCTGCCCGAAAACACGAACCCTGCCGGTAGTTGGAGTCAACGTGCCCACAATGTTTTCCAGCAGCGTGGTCTTTCCCACACCGTTTGGGCCAAGCAAGCACACCACCTCGCCGGGGTCAACATGCAAGTCCACTCCGCCCAGAACTTTCTTCGCACCATAGGAGAAAGCCAGGCCGTCGATTTCAATTACTCGAGTCATTACACTCCCTTCGGTTCAATTCTCACTAAAGAAGATAGCACATGTACTACATATTGGAAGGGGGTTACTTCATGTCCTGATAAGCTCGTCTCCATGCCAACACAAGAAATTCACGTAAGCGCTGTCATTTTCCACAACTCAGAAGGCCATGTCCTTTGCGTGCGAAAGAAAAACACCACCGCGTTTCAGTTTCCGGGTGGTAAACCAGACCCCGACGAAACGCCCCTCCAAGCTGCAGTGCGCGAGGTAGGAGAGGAAATTGGCGTCACGCTTGATGGTGCCCTACTTAGCCCACGCGGCACCTTCCGCGCAGCCGCCGCCAACGAGGAAAATCATGAGGTCATTGCAGATGTCTTCAGCTATCCATCCCCTGTCATCCCAAACATTGCAGCGGAGATTGCCGAGTACGCATGGGTAGATTTGGCCGAACCTCACGTTGAACTCGCACCGCTTCTGAAAACCCCTGCACTACGCGAGAAGCATTGTTAGATTGCGGTCATGAGCAGCACAGAGCGATATGTTGAAGATGCTGTCCTTGGCCGAGTAAACCTTCCACTTACTGCACTTTCATGGCACAATGGCCTGCATGAGCAAAGTACGTAAGTCCGCACTGTTGACTGCAGCCACCGCAATCACCGTTTCCCTTGCCACCCCAGCCGCCTCCGCCGACATGGTGGATGACTACCTCGCGAAGGTTCCTGCGGGCCAGATCTCCTGCGATCAGGCAAGCCGCTATTACACCAACGCTTCCGACTACAACTCCAAGAAGTCCCAGGCGCTCGCCGCTGCTAATTTCCACCCGCGTGGTGGCGAAATCCGCGATGCCATCGCGCGCGCGGATGAGGCGATCGCGCGTTGTGGTCTAAATGGTGGCGCTCCGGCTCCAAAACCAGCCCCAGCTCCAGCTCCAAAACCAGCACCTGCCCCAGCAAACGTAATTTCGGTTGGTGTGGTTCCGGGTCAGCCTACGGTTGATGTGCCGGTTGGCCCGCAGGTCTTCCGCATTCCGGACATCAACAAGATCATCCAGGATCTCTTCTCCCAGGCACAGTCCCAGGTTTCGCAGCTTTCTTCCTTCTAGAAGGGCAGAAAGTACTCGTCCGCGTGCAGGCGAACCACTCGCGGCAGGTAGCGCACTTGTTTGCCACGACGTCGACAAGCGAGTGCCCCATGAATCATTAGCGGGTAAGACCCCACATAACCTGATCGAGCGCGCAAGAATCGTGCGGCAGATCTGGATGCGCTGCTGGGGCCTCACAGACGTCGCCCAAGCTGACGTTTTCAACGTCGGCGCCTGGTACCGCAGTAAGCTTCGAGGTTTCGTTCGGCGTGACGGTGGTATCCGCCGGGCTATAGATCGAGGTGTACTTAACCCCCGGCGCGGTATCGGGCAGTTTGTTCATTTTCTCAATAAAGTCCGAGCCCTGCAGCTGCTGAATGCCGGCCGTAGTGCCCAAGAAGGCAGCCAGCTTCGGCATAACCTTGGCAATATCACTCAACGCAGGTCCCATACCGCTCAGCGTAGTGCCGTGATAGTTGCCACCGATTGCGACAACACGGGAGACCTCCTCTGGGGAACCGTAGAGCTGCGTGAAAGTCTTGGTGTGCAGCCCGCCCTGGGAATGGCCCACGAGGTTGACCTTGTCAGAGCCAGTAGCGGACCGAACATACTCGATTTGCTCTGCAATCTCGCGAGCAGAAGCATCAAGATCCCCAATCGCCTTCATGGCCGGGATTGCATTCTGCAACGTGACATCGTCCGCGCCGTAGTCGAATGCCCACACGCACATGTTTTGCTCCTGCAGCCGCGGAATCAGATCCGTCCAGGCCGAGGAATTATCGCTGGTGCCATGAATGAGAACCACTGGCTCAACATCAGAAACGCAGCTCGGATCGTTGATGCCATAGCTCTCTGGCACTGAGGTCTCAAAAGTGGCAGCTTGAGCAGGTGCGATGGACACGGTAGCGGCTAGAAAAGAAGCCGTGAGGAAGGTGGTAATTCGACGCATGCCCCACAGAATAGACCCTGCTCACGGATTTTATTCAAGATAGGGTAGCCGGGTGTGTACGTTCGGACAATACTCAAAGTGTCAGAAACTCGAGGCACCACCAGCGCCGGAGAACCCCGAGCTAAAGTTGCTGCTCACGTTGGGTGAAGAAGCTACGGAAGCGCTGTTCCATGAGCTGATCGCCATAAAAGGTACGAATCCGTGATAACCCACTCCCGGATAGAAGGAAGACTCGTCAATACGCGGGCGCGCCGCCAATTCATCCGCTTCGTTTTCCTTTTGTAACTGCGTTTGGATCTGCCCAAAGAGCGTGGCTGCGCGCTCCACTAGCTCGAGGTAACGATCCATAAATTCAGGCGCGGCCGCATCGATCTCCTCGGAAACGGCAATCAGTCGGGATGCTTCTTCCGCGACCCCGCCCGTGGATTCCGTGCGCGCCTCAATCAGGTCCTTGCGTAGCTCATAGAGTTCTTTGCGGCGCGCGTTAACGTCAGCATGCTCGATGGCATACAGACGGTCGATGTTGTGTTCTGCGGTATCTACGCGGCCACAGATGGATTTCGCTTCCTCGATTCCACTCACCGCTTGGTCGAATTCCTCGTCGGAGGACTGCTCGTTCAGGCTGGCAAAAGAGCTAACTGTATCGTCGAGGTTGAGGAACTCGTCGCGCAGTTGCTCCCATTCCTCGCGCATCCGGGCGTCGACAAGCGCTGATTGCAAAGAGTGCGCACGCACGTCGATGGCATTCAAGCGTTGAGCGATATCCCCATAAGCCCGTGAAACGTATTTCCAATCCTCACGGGCGGTCGCAATACGCTGCGCTTTCCGACGCCGCGTAGCACCCACCGCAGCAACGATTCCTCCGGCAGCCGCACCCGCGCCGAAACCACCAAAGCCAATACCGAGACCGCGGTTAGCCTTAGCATCGGAATAAAGCTCCTCACTGACCTTGTCTGCATCGGCAGCATAGTCAGCGCCAGCGAAAAGACCTGCCGGGATATTTCCTGCCTTCACGCCCGGTTTGATCTCTTCGATTGCGTCTTCCAAATGACCATCTTCTAGTTCCAGGGACAGGTCCTTCCCCACATCGTTGCCCGCGAAGATGAAAGCCTGACGTGGATCGAGGCCCACGCCAACGAAGAGCTGGCCATCGGTGAAATGGTCATCGCCAATGAGGTCTGGGTGATTATCGCGTAGATACTCTTCGACGGAATCTTCTACCTCGTCCTTGTTCTTTTTGAAGACAAGGTAGTTCAGCTGCTTGACCGGAGCTGCGAAGTGGATTCGCTCAACGTCACGACGCATGCGTGCTTCGTCATCGGGGTTTAAGACATCTTCGGGATCCATGATCTCGACCTTGACGTCTGCGGACCTCTCGACGGAATAATCTGCTTGCTCCGGAGATGCCGCAAGCGTGGCAACACCGAAAGCAGTGCCGCCGCCAACCAAAAGCGCTGCTGCTGCAGATGCCGCCAGAATCTTTTTCATTCCAATCTCCATTCTCGCTTGGTGCGCAGCCATGCCAGGACTGCCTTGACGCGGCGGTTTTCGTCTTCGGGGCTGAACCCGAGCTTCATGAAAACATTCGCCACGTGTTTGCTTACTGCACCGGCAGTGAGCACGAGCTTGCCTTCGATCTCGCGATTGCTGGCGCCTTGTGCCATCAAGGCTAGTACCTCGCGTTCTCGGGGCGTGAGCTTATCGACGCCCATCTTCCGGGAGGAGAGCAAAGTGCTCACGACTTCCGGATCTACCACGGTGCCACCTGCAGAGACCGTATCCAGTGCATGGATGAACTCATCCACATCGGCGATTCTTTCCTTGAGAAGATAGCCGAATCCGCCGTGTTCGATGAGTCCGTCCAGGTAGCTGGCGGCGACGTATTGGCTCAACACCACGACGGGCTGCTCGGGCGTACGTTTGCGAATCTCATTGACTGCTCGCAGGCCGTCGTCCTGCAAAAGCGGCGGCATCCTGACGTCGGTGACAATGATGTCGAATCCTTCTGCCGCAGCACGCAATTGATCAGCATCTTCGACCGTGGTGACCTCATGGTCCAAGGAACGCAGGAGTTGTTCGATTGCCGCACGCAGCAGGGCGGAGTCTTCAGCAAGCAAAATTTTCATGGCAGTTTCATCCTTAACCGTGCGCCCTGATCAGTGTCTTCTAGTTTCACGCTTCCGCCCAGGGCTATGGCGCGCTCTTCCAGGCCGGCGATGCCGGTTCCCTCGCCTGCGGTTAACCCGTGCCCGTTATCGGTGATGGAAATCTTTATCCCTTCTCGGTAGTCCAGCTTCACAGTTGCTGCGGTGGCCTCACCGTGCTTTACGGCGTTGGTTAGTCCCTCTGCCACGCAGTGATATGCCAACAAGGCGCTGGTTTCATCAAGGGAGCGTTCTTCGCCTTTGCATTCGAGGGTGGTCTCCAGCCCAGAATGGACGAGGAGTTCTTCGAGAGCCGCAATCAGGCCATTATCGAAGAGGACCTGCGGTGCGATGCCACGGACCGTGTCGCGCAAGGCAGAGAGAGCAAGGCTGGCGTTGTGGTCGGCGGCGTCGAGAGCCGCGGTGTCTCCCCTTTTCGCCGCGGCTAGGTTGAGCTTGAGCGCGGTGAGGTACTGCTGCGGGCCGTCGTGTAGCTCCCGTTCGATGCGGCGGCGCTCGCCGGAGAAGGCGTCGATAAGCGTGGCTCGCGCATCGCTCTCCAACGCCAGGCGGGTGGTGCTCACGGAAAGAAAGGTTAAAAACTTCGCGCCAAAGATAAGGACCAGCAAGCACAGGCAGCCAAACGTCCAGCTCACCACGATAGCCAGGGCTCGATTTTCAATGACGAGGCTACCGATGTTGAACCTATCCGTGAAGAAAGGAGCGATGAAGAATACCACCGTCATAACCCCCACGAACAGCCACAACGCCATGCTCAAAATCGAGAGCAAAAGCTGAATCAGAAGGTGATAGAACTGCTGCCAATCAAACCAGCGATGTGGGGTGCGGTAGCGAATCTTCACGCCCAACCACCGTGCGCCGCCGCGGGTAATGACGGCCATGAGGGACGCAACGAGCGGAATCCACGGCAGCATGACAACGGAAACCACAGCAGCGGGAATACACAGCAGCGCTAGCACTAGATTCCACGCCACGGATTTGAAAGTTGCCATAGAGTACAACCCTAATCCGCACTTCGGACACACGCAGTGGAGCTAGCTCCCCTAAATTTCTGGGAGTCTCCCCCATCGGAATACTGCGCCTTTCAACGTGAAATCGAAAGCATGACACTCATCGCAAAAAATCTCACGAAGAAATACGGCAAGAATCTGGTGCTAGACCATCTCTCGCTGCGCATTGAACCGGGCGAGTTCGTGGCCATCATGGGCCCTTCCGGCAGCGGCAAGTCAACGCTCCTCGGCCTGCTTTCTGGCCTCGACAAACCTACAACCGGCAAGGTCAATGCACCGGGGCGCAAGCACCGCGCTTTCGTGTTCCAAGACTATAACCTCCTGGAATCGCTTAACGCCCAGCAGAACGCGGAACTTACGGCGAAGTTCTCTGGCCGCAAATGCGGCCCGGCGAAGCTGCACCAGACCTTTGAGAGCTTGGGCATCGGCGGGCTGGAAAAGCGCTTACCGGCACAGCTTTCGGGCGGACAGCAGCAACGCGTCGCGGTGGCGCGAGCATTGCTTGCCGACGCCCCCTTCATCTTCGCCGACGAGCCCACCGGTGCGTTGGACGACGACACGGCGGACGTGGTCATGGATCATCTCGTCCGCGTACCCAGCACGGTGGTAATGGTCACCCACTCGCACGCGGCCGCCGCGAAGGCCGATCGCATCTACAAGCTGGAGGAACACCATGTCCGTATGGCTTAAGGATCTACACAGCAATTGGCCTTCCTGGCTGGCGGTGGCGCTGACGTGTTTTATCTCCGGAATGGGATTCTCGCTCGCCGTAGCGCTCATTAACGCAACCGGTGATGACACAACTTCTCTGGGCGGAACCATCCTCGGGCTGGCTATCTGCTCCAATATTCTCGTCATTTTCTCGCAGATGAAGCTCATCATCGACGAGCACATCCACATCTACCGCAGCTGGCGCATGGTGGGCATGCCCAATTGGCTCATCTTTGTACTCGTGCTGGGTCAGACTGCGGCGGTCTCTACGTGCGGTGCGGTTCCTGGCGCCTTTTGCGCTACATTTCTCACGGACTTCGCACTCGATGCTTTCCACCGCGACAACATTCGAGTGGACGGTATCTCCGTGACGATGGGCGATGTTGTGCTTGCTAGTGCGGTGTGCGTACTTGCCGCAGTACTGGGTGGATTCTTGTCATTGCGGCGTATCTACCGTTCGGGGATGCCACGGTGGACAGCTGCCAAGTGTGCGCTCGCTTTAATCCTTGGTGCCGGGATCTTGTTTGCCTGCACCTTAATCGAAGATCCGATAGATGCAATGTCCGCGTGTTTGGGCCTTATCCCCTTGTTCGCATTCCTGGTTCCATGGATGTTGCCACTGCTTATGCAGTGGACCCGACCTCTCGGCATCGCTGGCGCGAACGTGCGCGTACGCAGCAACTTCACCGCACCACATATCATGCCGTGGATCTTGTTCGGCGGCCTCATCATCGCCGTGGGCTCAGGTCTCCGCGCCATGTTGAGCATGGAGGAGGAGTTTACGATGTCGCCGTGGCAGGTGTTCGTAGTGGTACTCGGGCCGACGATCGCGCCGAGCGTGATGGCGGCGTTTACTACTTCGCTGTTAATGCGCAAGCGGATCGCTCACGACGCAGGGGCGCTAACTTTGGCGGGTGCTGCCAGGAACAGCATTTTCCGGGTACAAATCGGTGAAGCCTTCGCGCTGACAGCAACCACGACGGGATTACTGTCCGCGCTCACGCTCTTCATCGTCTTGCTCATGAACCACGGGATGACAGGAGAATACGCGCTCACCGGCTTCTGGTGGCAGGCGTTACTTGTGCAAGCTTGCGTGATGTTTATGGGTCTTTCCGGCTTCAAATGCGGGTTGGCCACAAACTTTAGGGATACAGCTGCGCACGTCCGTCCGTAAAGGACTTGTACTGCTCAATGTCTCCGCCAACTGGGACCAATTGATCATCTTCAACCTCTAGGCGCACGCGTGCGGTTTCGGTAATTCCCTCTGCGGTAGAACGGCCGCGATTGCCCACGGTGAGCTCGATTTCATCGTCTCCCACCACGGAAGCCTCTTCCACGGAAGAAGCGGTAATACCGTGGCCGCCGACCAATTCACCCTCGGACCAAATGAGGATTCCGTCTGCGATTGATGCACCCGTTCCGGCAGGACCGTTTTCATCACCGAAGGCGCCATCCAGTACGGCGTAGCTAAGCTCCGCGCACGGATCATAGGCGCCGTCACTGACCGTGTAGTGGAACTTAAAATTATCTTTATCCGTGTTGAGGACGCCCTTTGCGCCGTTGGCGAATCGCTTCTGCAAATCAGAGCCGCCGTCCGCGCACTCTTCCTCTTCATTTTCTTTATTTTCCGCAGTTACCGTTTCGGTTACTACCGGCTGCGGGTCTGCTTGCTGCTGGGTCTGTTCTGTGGACTCAGTTTTCTCAGTGGACTCGGTTTGTTGTTCGGCAGTCTCACGGAAGACCGGCTTCGGAGAATCGCTTTCGGATTCCGATGAACAACCAGCAACGCTCAACGCAACTACAGCTACAGCACTCGAAACGGCAACAAATTTCCTCATGATTTCAAGATACTTGACTGCCTGCTAGAGAAGTTCCGATAACCAAGGAAAGAAAGAACAGCGCAGGAGCTACACCCAGCCTTGAACGTTGTTCAATTACAGTCATAAAAGAGATTATTGCTGTGGTAGAGATAATTCCATGCCTTTTTTGAACAGTGTTCAAGTCGCTGCGATCGACTCCACCCACATCTGGCATCCCTATGCCGCGCCCGGCGCGCCAGCCTTGCAGGTACTGCGCACCGATGGTGCCTATTTAGAACTCGCGAATGGCCAACGCGTCATCGACGGCATGAGCTCCTGGTGGGCGGCATGCCACGGCCATTCGCACCCGCGGCTGGTGGCGGCGGCGAAGGATCAGATCGATAGGTTCAGCCACGTCATGTTCGGCGGGCTCACTCACGAACCGGCGGCGCGGCTTACCGCAAACCTCATGGAGTTGACCAACCACCAGTACGCGCAGGTCTTCTACTCCGATTCCGGATCCGTCGCGGTGGAAGTGGCAGTAAAGATGGCGCTGCAGTGCTCGCCGCCCGGCCGCACCAAGCTTTTGACCTGGCGCTCGGGCTATCACGGCGATACCTTCGCCGCGATGAGCGTGTGCGATCCGGAAGGCGGCATGCACACTATGTGGAAGGGCATCCTTGCCGAGCAGATCTTTGCCCCAGCTCCGCCCACGGAAGGCGCCTCGGCTAAGCAGCGGGCGGAATACTTGGATAAGTTCGAGTCCTTTATCACCGAAGAAGTCGCCGCGGTCATCATCGAACCCGGCGTGCAGGGCGCGGGCGGGATGCGCTTCCACGACCTAGAGCTGGTCGCAGGCGTGCGGGAGCTATGCGATAAGCACGGAGTCTTGCTCATCGCGGATGAAATCGCCACCGGGTTTGGTCGCGCAGGTGAGCTCTTCATGACGCAGGCGGCAGGAATCACGCCCGACATCATGTGCGTGGGCAAGGCGCTAACGGGCGGGTTTGTCTCGTTGGCAGCAACCCTGGCCACGCAAAAAGTGGCGGAGACGATGCAGCCACGCGCATTGATGCATGGGCCGACGTTCATGGCCAATCCCCTGTCCTGCGCGGTGGCGGCCGAGTCCACCGCCATGATTGCAGAAGGCACCTGGCGCGCGGACGTCGCACGCATTGAGCAAGGTTTACGCGCAGGGCTTAGCGACGCCCCCGGCATCACCCGCGTGCGCGGCGCCATCGGTGTACTGGAAATGGACCATGACGTGGACATGGAAGCGACCACCGCGGCGGCCCTTGAAGAAGGCGTATGGCTGCGCCCATTCGGCAGGCTCATCTACACGATGCCGCCATATATCTGTACCGATGAGGAAGTAGCGCGTATTTGCCGCGCCGTCGTTGCCGCCGGGGAGGTCGCATGATCTATTGCATCACCGGAACCAATACGGATGTGGGAAAGACCATTGCCACGGCGGCCCTGGCCGCGCAGTACCAGGCGGCGGGCAAGCATGTGGTGGTGGCGAAACCGCTGCAAACAGGAGATACGAGCGATTGCGCCACGATCACACGCCTTACCGGCGTGGAATCCCGGCAATTCAAGCACTATCCGGAGCCTCTAGCGCCGAACCTTTCTGCCCGGCGCGCGGGATTACCGCAGGCCGAAAAAGAGGAGGTGCTGGCGTGGATTCGCAGCATCGATGCAGACGTCGTACTCGTGGAGGGCGCGGGCGGCCTGCTGGTTAGGCTCGCAGATAGCTTCACGCTTGCCGACGTCGCCCGTGACCTCGGCGCCGAACTTTTCATAGTCACCAGCTTGATGTTGGGAAGCCTCAACGCCGCTGAGCTCACCGTGGAAGCTGCCCGCGCCCGCGGCATTCACGTCAAAGGGCTGATTGGCGGCATGCTGCCACAAGAGCCGGACCTCGCCACTCTCCTCAATATCGCGGAGCTTCCCAAGGTCACCGGCGTGCCACTGCTCGGCTGTATTCCTGCCGGCGCAGGCTCGTTAAGCAAGGAGGAATTCTGCGCCCAAGCAGCGCAGTGGGATCTCTTAGGTGGTCTCTAGATCGGCCCACGCAACCGGAACGGGTCTTTCATGACTCGGCCTCCTCATCCCCTGGAACAATCTTGCTGTCTATGGCACTCAAGATGCAGCCAGCCAAAATGTAACCACTCGCCTGCATATGGGTGGCCCAGTTGCCTCCGCCTCCGGCCACAACCAAAAAGATCATGAACCCCACAGCAATGAGACAATAAACAATGAATCGACCATGCGCACCAAGCCGATATCTCCGCGCAGAAATGACGCTGATGGCCCAGCTGAGCCCTAGGAGAATTGCATAAACTAGCCCTCCGGCCAACGCACCCGGAACCATGTACAGCATTCGCTATCCCTTCCAACAATCATCTGCGGGGCCTTGGAAGCACTTTCTAAAAGGTAAAACGAAAAGTCTCGAGAAACCATCCAAAAGGAACGATGTCTCGAGACTTCACAGCGTGCCCGGGGCGGGACTTGAACCCGCACGTCCTATAAGGACACTGGCACCTGAAGCCAGCGCGTCTGCCAATTCCGCCACCCGGGCTGGGTATTAAGTGTCTTGGCGACCAACTAACATTAGCATGCAGGAGCTAAGAATCTACAAATCCGCAGGCAAACACGAAGTTTTCTGGGGAAAAGCCCCCTAAAAGCATCGGAACTTTAGGCGGCGCGGCTACGTTTAGAAGGGGTAGGCACCCTATAATTAGCCTGTCATAGAAAAGGAGGACAGCACGTGGCAATTTTTGAAAAGCTCGCGAAGCTGGATTCCGCCATGCAACGAGGCTTGGACAATGGCATGGCCTTTGTCTTCGGAGGCAAGGTCGTTCCCGCGGAGATTGAAGAGCTCCTCAAACAGGAGGCGCAGGACAATCTCGCACGCGGTGATGACGAGAACCTCTACAGCCCCAACGTCATGACAGTAGGCGTATCTTCCAAGGACTTGGAAAACCTCTCCCGTGACCCAGATCTGCCCGCAGATTTCGCCGACCAACTCACCCGCTTTGTTAGAAACCACGGCTGGTCATTCGCCGGCCCGGTCATCGTACGCATTGCGGAGGAATCAGGATTACGTACAGGACAGCTTCGAGTGTCTTCGTTTATTGATCACGAACCCGCCGAGGAAACCGGATTCGACGCAATCTTCCACGAAGACGATGGTCAGGAGGACCACATGAGTAACCCGTTTAATGCAGACGAGGCAGCAACCACCACCTTTATGGCACCGGATCAAAATCCAGAGCAGCCACACTCGCAGGGCCCCGCAGTGAACTTGATGCTGCAGGATGGTTCCTCCCGCGTGTACCACGTGCGGGAAGGTTCCAACATCATCGGTCGCAGCAACGACGCTGACCTTCGCCTGCCCGACACTGGCGTTTCCCGCCAGCACGCGGAGATTACGTGGAACGGACAGGATGCCGTCTTGGTAGATTTGCAATCCACCAACGGCACCACTGTCAACGAGACGCCAATTGAAAACTGGCTGCTGGCCGACGGAGACGTCATTACCATGGGACACTCCCACATCGAGGTCCGTATCACCGGCACCGAGAACAACCACAACTACTAAACCCCGCCGAGAAAGTAAGGAGGTCACCATGGATTCAGTCGTTTTGCTAGCTCTTCGCATCGGCCTTCTGGCACTGTTGTGGCTTTTCATCCTGGTGGCCTTGAACGCAATGCGCCGGGACGCCAATAAGGCTGCCGGCGTCTACCAGCCTTCGGCGCAGGCGAAGGCCACTCCGCGGCGTCGCGAAGCGCCCAAGCAGATTAACATCGTGGACGGGCCCCTGCGTGGCTCCCACATGCAGCTCGGCACGCTCGAAGAGTGCACCATGGGCCGTGCGCAGGACTGTGACTTTGTCACCGGCGATGACTTTTCTTCCGGTCATCACGCGCGCCTATTCCGCCGCGGCAGCGAGTGGTTTGTGGAAGACCTGGAATCCCGCAACGGCACCTTCGTGGGTGGCGTTCGCATCGATCAGCCGGAGCGAGTTGGCGTTGGCACCGACATCAAACTTGGCCGCACGACCGTGAGGTTGATGGCATGACTTTAAGCCTTAAATTCACCGCGATCACAGATCGCGGTCTAGTACGCCAAAACAACGAGGACAGCGCCCACGCTGGTCCCCATCTTTTGTTATTGGCAGACGGAATGGGCGGCCACGCCGCCGGCGAGGTGGCCTCCCAGCTCATGGTTGAGCACTTGGAGCACCTCGACCAAGACCCCGAAGACAATGACATGCTCGCGCTGCTGGGCGCCGCGGCAGAGGATGCAAACGCGTCCATTTCCGCACACGTCGAGCAGCATCCAGAGACCGAGGGCATGGGCACCACGCTTACCGCGATGATGTTCAACGGCACCGAGTTCGGCGTATGCCACGTAGGTGACTCCCGCGGCTATCGCCTGCGCGACGGCAAGCTGACCCAGGTAACGCGCGATGACACGTATGTGCAGTCTCTGGTGGATGAGGGTCGCCTCGACCCCGAGGACGTTTCCTCCCATCCGCAGAAGTCGCTGATTCTCAAGGCCTACACTGGTCGCCCGGTGGATCCCACCTTGTTTATGTTGGATGCCAAGGTCGGAGACCGCCTGCTGCTGTGCTCCGATGGTCTTTCGGATCCGGTTACGGCAGCCACCATCGAACTGGCACTTTCGCAAGGCACGCTTGACGACGCCGCGGTTACCCTCCGCGATCTCGCCCTGCGTTCTGGTGGCCCAGACAACGTCACCATCGTCTTGGCCGAGGTAGTCGAGGGCAAGGGCGATAGCTCGCCGGTCAAGGTCGGCGCCATCGCAGGCGTCGTGCCTGAGCCGACGCACCCGGATTCCTCCGCCAGCCGTGCGGCTGCGCTAACAAGGCCACGAGAGGCGTCGCCTGCGCCCCAAGAAGAGGAAGACGACACCGAGGAACCTCACAGTCCAAAAAAGAAAGTTGGTTGGAAGGTAATCGGCGCCCTCGTAGTGGTGCTCGCGCTCGTCATCGGCGGCGGATTCTGGACCAAGAACGAGATTTCTAACAACTTCTACGTCGCCACCGACGAAGAAGGGGCACTCAGCATCGAGCAAGGCGTAGATTTCTCAGTCTTTGGGCGTTCTTTGCACCACAAGTACCAAAATGCCTGCGTCGATAAAGCAAATACGCTGCGTCTCGGGTCCACTCCGTGTGAGGGGGATTTCGCCCCGTTCAAGGTCACTGACCTGCCAGATTCCGAGCGCGCGGCCGTAGATAACCTGCCTTCGGGTTCCTATGCCGAGGTACAAACCCAGCTTTCGAGCCTGTCCTCCAAGGCACTCAAGCCGTGCATCAGCACGCCGAGCAAGAAGACGGACGAGAAGCTAGAGAAGAAAACCGCTAAACCAGGAATCACGTGCCGGGAGGTGAGCTAAGTGAAGAAGATCTTTTCCCGCGGCACTGAGCTCGGGCTGCTGATTCTGGCGGCCGTGGTCTTTGCCATCACCACCGTCAGCCTGGAACTTTCCCAGGGCAACATTTTGACCATGGACGTCCTCTACCTCATCGGTGGATTCATCGGCGTCTTTACCGTCGCCCACCTGGTGCTGTGCTTCCTGGCGCCGCATTCGGATCAGCTCATGCTGCCGATTGTGTCCCTGCTCAATGGCACCGGCCTGGTCATGCTGGCGCGCCTCGACCTCGTCAATGATGGTGTCCTGGCCCGGCGGCAAGTGATGTGGACGATCGTCGGCCTTATCCTCTTCGTGCTGGTGCTGGTTGTATTGCGGGATCACCGCTCCCTTACCCGCTACTCCTACATCCTGGGCGCAGCCGGCCTCATCCTGCTGGCGCTGCCGCTGGTGTGGCCGCAGCCGCCGGGAGTCGAGGCGCGTATTTGGCTGTGGCTGGGCCCATTTTCTATCCAGCCTGGCGAGTTCTCGAAGATCATGCTCATCTTGTTCTTCGCCATGTTGCTTACCCAAAAGCGCTCACTGTTCACCGTTGCCGGTTACCGCTTCTTGGGTCTTTCCCTGCCGCGTCTGCGTGACCTCGCGCCGATTCTGGTGATTTGGGGAATCGCCATCGTGATCATGGGCATCTCCAATGACTTCGGCCCGGCGCTGCTGCTGTTCAGCACCGTCCTCGGCATGCTGTTTATGGCAACTGGCCGTGTCAGCTGGCTGCTCATTGGCTTGCTCTTGGTAGGCGTTGGTGGTTTTGGCATCTACCAGATCTCTTCGAAGATCCAAACGCGCTTTTCCAACTTCCTGGACCCGCTGGGCAACTACGACAGCGGCGGTTACCAGCTTTCCCAGGCACTGTTCGGCATGTCCTCCGGCGGCATCTCCGGAACGGGCTTGGGCCAAGGCCACCCAGAGATCGTCCCAGTGGCGCACTCCGACTTCATCCTCGCCGGCATCGGTGAGGAGTTCGGCCTCATTGGCCTAGCCGCCGTGCTGGTCATGTTTGGCATGCTGGCTTCTCGCGGTTTCAATACCGCGCTGAAGTCCCGTGATTCCTACGGCAAGCTGGTTGCATCCGGTTTGTCGCTGACCCTGGCAGTCCAGGTCTTCGTGGTCACTGGCGGTATTTCCGCCATGCTGCCGATGACCGGCCTGACCACCCCATTTATGTCGGCTGGCGGTTCCTCGCTGATGGCTAACTACATGCTGCTGGCGATCCTGCTGCGCATCTCTAACGCGGCTCGTCGCCCAGCGCGTGAGACCAGCAGCAATGCGCCTACCGATACTTCCATGTTCCCCGCCGTACAGGAGGCAACCCGATGAATAAGTCGATCCGCCTCGTCTCTCTCTTTGCCATCCTCTTGACCGCAGTGTTGCTCGTAAACCTCACCGTGGTGCAGGCATTTTCAGATGACAAGTACGCACATAACCCGAAGAACATGCGCGGTTTCTACGCCATGCAGACCACCCCGCGTGGCCAGATCTTCACCGGCGATACGGTGCTGGCTAAGTCCACCGAGGATTCCGAGGGCAAGTACTCGCGTTCCTACCCCACCGACTCGCCGGCCTTTTCCAACATCACCGGCTACCTTTCCACCCAGTTCGGTGCTTCCCAGTTGGAGGCTTCCCAGAATGAGATCCTCAACGGCACCGACGATTCCCTCCTCACCCAGAACTGGCTCGACACCATTTCCGACAAGGAAAAGGTAGGCGCCAACGTCGAGGTCACCATCGATCCTGCGCTGCAGCAGGCGGCCTATGATCAGCTGGTTGGCCCGGGTTACAACGGTGCGGCGGTGGCCATCCAGCCTTCCTCCGGCAAGATCCTGGCCATGGCCTCCTCCCCGAGCTACAACACGAATGACCTGCTAGGAGAAAACGCCGACGAGACCTGGAGCGCGCTGCAGGAGCAGGAGGGCACCCCGCTGCTCAACCACGCCACGCAGGAAACCCTGCCTCCTGGTTCCATCTTCAAGATCATCACCACGGCCGCCGGCCTCAACAATGGCTTTAATCCCGGGTCCTCGCTGACGGGTGCTAATTCCATCGTGCTGCCGGACTCCGTGACGGAGCTGACCAACTATGGAAACCAGATGTGTGGCGGCTCCCAGTCCGTTACCTTGCAGACTGCCTTCGCGCTTTCTTGCAACACCGCCTTCGTGGAGATGTCTGAATCCATCGGTGCTGATGAGCTGCGCAAGTACGCGGAGGCTTTCGGCGTG
Organism: Corynebacterium sp. HMSC06D04; assembly: GCF_001807315.1. Classification (NCBI taxonomy): domain Bacteria; kingdom Bacillati; phylum Actinomycetota; class Actinomycetes; order Mycobacteriales; family Corynebacteriaceae; genus Corynebacterium; species Corynebacterium sp. HMSC06D04. Next base: position 23,332 of record NZ_KV788561.1, on the reverse strand, counting down.
GGCGAACAATATGATCTCGGGGTCAACAGTGCTGCCGGCAATTTGGGCGAGCTTGCCGACGGCGCCCAGGTTGCCCAGTCCGCTATCGGTCAGCGAGACGTGACCATGTCTGCACTGCAGGCGGCCATTATGGCTGGCACCGTTGCCAACAAGGGCAAGCGCATGGAGCCTTACCTCATCAACCGCATCACCGATGCACAGATGAATGAGATCCGCGCAACCAAACCTCGCCAAGCCGAGCAAGCAGTAACGGAGGATGTTGCGAACACGATCAAGGAATTGATGTACGGCTCGGAGCACTCGACCTTCGGCTATGACGGCAACTCCTTTGCTTCCAAGACCGGCACCGCAGAGCACGGCGATGGCCTTGCCCCGCACGTGTGGTACGTCGCGTTCGATCCAGACCGCGACATTGCCGTCGCCGTCGTGGTCAAGGATGGCGGCAACCTTGGCGAGTCCGCCACCGGCGGCCAAGTTTCTGCCCCTATTGGACGCGCCATCCTGCGCGCATATGAAGGACAGTAAAAGTGAGCAACTCAGATAATAAAGAGCATCTCCAAGCCCTCATCGGTGATGACTACCAGCTGCAGTGGATCATCGGCCACGGCGGCATGTCCACGGTGTGGCTGGCTGACGACGTCCGCGGTGACCGCGAGGTAGCAATCAAGGTACTGCGCCCTGAGTTTTCTGATAACACCGAATTCCTCAGCCGCTTCCGCAACGAGGCTCAGTCAGCGGAATCCATCAACTCTGAAAACGTGGTGGCCACTTATGACTACCGCGAGCTCGAGGACAACGGCCGCACCTTCTGCTTCATGGCGCTCGAGTACGTCCGCGGCGAGTCGCTCGCTGACCTTCTAGCCCGCGAGGGCGCCCTGCCGGAGACCCTCGCGCTCGATGTCATGGAGCAGGCAGCACATGGCCTTGCCGTGATCCACCGCATGGGTTTGGTGCACCGCGATATCAAGCCCGGCAACCTCATGATCACCCAGAACGGGCAGGTCAAGATCACCGACTTTGGCATTGCCAAGGCAGCAGCTGCGGTTCCACTCACGCGCACCGGCATGGTGGTCGGCACTGCGCAGTATGTCTCCCCAGAGCAGGCACAGGGTCTCGATGTCACGCCGGCTTCCGATGTCTACTCCTTGGGCGTCGTGGGCTACGAGATGCTCGCCGGCAAGCGCCCGTTTAGCGGCGATTCCTCGGTGTCCGTCGCGCTCGCGCACATCAGCCAGGCGCCAGAGCCACTCTCGACGTCGATTAGCGCCCCCGCTCGTGAGCTCATCGGGATTTCTCTGCGCAAGGATCCCACCACCCGTTTTGCGGACGGCAACGAGTTCACCAACGCCGTCGCCGCAGTGCGCAACGGCCAACGCCCGCCACAGCCTAAGTCGGGGGCATTGGCACCAATGGCGGCCGAGCCTTCCCCCTCCGCGTCCACGGAGATGCTCGCCAGCGTGGCCAACCCCAAAACCGCCACCCCGGAACGCGCCCCGGTCAAGGACACCCCACGCCCCGTGCCGAAGGAGAAAAAGAAGAGCTCTGGATTTGGTGTAGGCCTTCTTATTGCTGCCGCATTGGCCGCCTTGGCGGCATTGGGATTCTTCGCGGCAAACTTCTTCAAAGGCGCAGGTGAGTCCACGGAGCCCACCACTCCGCCGGAATCCATCGTGGTTACGGAGTACCGCGATCCCGTAACAACCGAGGTCGTTACCCCCGAAGAAACCACGGAAGATACCCCTGAGCAGGTCACTGTCACCACCACGCACTCGGTTGAGGAGGAGACACCTACGCAGGAGAAAAACACCCCGACCCGGCCGGTTCATACCCCCACGCAGCAGGAAATCCCTACTACTGTCCAGCAGGAGACCGAAGTCAATGAAACACCAACGTCTCCAACCGCAGTAGACTCGCTGCCTGATAACCCCCTAGAAAATCTACTACCCCAGGATGGTGCCTAGAACATGGTCAATGACCGCTACCACCTTCGCCAGGTCATCGGATCCGGCGGCATGTCTGAGGTTTATGACGCCGAAGACACGGTTCTGGGGCGCGCGGTTGCTGTCAAGATGCTGCGCCCCGAAATGGCGCGTGACATTAATTTCCGTGAGCGCTTCCGCCGCGAGGCTCAAAACTCCGGCAAACTGAACCATCCCAACATCGTCTCTGTTTTCGATACCGGTGAAAAGACCGTCGATGGCATGGCGATCCCCTACATCGTGATGGAGCTGGTCAACGGCCGTACCCTGCGCGATATCGTTCGTGAAGACGGCCCACTTCCAGCTCAGGAAGCAGCGCAGCTGCTGGCACCCGTGGCAAATGCACTGCAGGCTTCCCACGAGGCCGGCATCATTCACCGCGACATCAAGCCCGCCAACATCATGCTCACCAACACCGGCCAGGTGAAGGTGATGGACTTCGGCATCGCGCGTGCGCTCGATGATTCAACCTCCGCCATGACACAGACCTCTGCGGTCATAGGTACTGCTCAGTACCTATCCCCGGAGCAGGCCCGTGGAAACCCAGCGGATGCACGCTCCGATGTCTACGCATTGGGCTGCGTGATGTACGAGGCCGTCACCGGCCGCACCCCTTTCGAGGGCGAGACTCCGTTCGCGGTGGCGTACCAGCACGTTCAAGAAGAGCCGATTCCGCCTTCGCAGTACATCGACACGACGCACCTGACTAATACCCAGCGCCTCAACATCGATGCGGTCATTCTGACTGCCATGGCCAAGCACCCGGCGGATCGGTACCAATCCGCCTGGGAGATGAGCGAAGACCTGCAGCGCATGGCCAATGGCCAGCTCACTGAAGCTGCGCGCGGCCACGTTAGCGAGGAAGAGCAAGCGACTTCGATGGTCTCTCCCGTTGTGGGTGCACATCGCGCTCCTGTGCAATCCACTCGCCCGGAAGAGGAAGAAGAGGGCGGCAATGGCTTGAAGTGGCTCGCGCTTTTCTTGGCGGGCCTGTTGGTTGCCATCATGGGCTACTTTGCTTGGGACTTCTGGAATGCCTCGCGCGAGGAAGATCGTGCTGCTCAGCAGCAAGAGGAGGCGACCGCCCGCGCCAATATGGTCGTTGTTCCCGAGGTAGAAAAGCGCCCACGCAACGAGGTCGTCGCCGAACTCGAGAAGATGGGCCTGCTGGTTACCGTCAACGAAGAAGCTAACCCGGATATTAAGCGTGGCCAGGCAATCCGCGTGAACCCTGCGCCGGGTTCGGAGCTGCAGAAGGGTTCCTCGATTACGTTGACTGTTTCCTCCGGTGACGAGATCACCGATGTGCCGGATCTCTCCGGTATGACCTTGGAAGAGGCGGGCAAGGCGCTTAGCGACGCCGGGCTTTCCCTCAACGAGCAGGTCGAAGAGAAAAACGACGATGCTCCTGCCGGCCAGATCATTTCTCAGAATCCCGCCGGCGGCTCGCAGCTGTCTAAGGGCTCAAAGGTCAAGGTCACCGTGTCCAAGGGCAAGGAGGAGGCGAAGGTCCCTGACGTAACCGGTATGCCACAAGACCGCGCTGTCAGCATGCTGGAGTCGGTGGGCTTTGAGGTCAACGTCAACGTCGTGGACTCCCAGGAACCGGCAGACCGCGTTCTATCCGTCAGCAGCCAGGGCGGCAAGCTGGCCAAGGGTGAGACCGTCACGATTGAGGTCTCCAATGGCATGCTCATCACGGCACCGAACCTGTTGCACAAGACGCCTTCTGAGGCTGAGTCCGCACTGCGCTCTGCCGGCTGGCAGGGTAGCGTGCGCACCGGCCCCGTTGTTCCTACCGGTGCGCTGGTGGATAACGGCCGCGTGGGCTGGGCTTCTGTGAATGCGGGCGATACTATTCGCAAGAACGCAACCGTGGAGCTCCGCGTCTGGGAGTTCACCACCACGGAGCTGCTCCCGCGCTAGTAGCAAGCGAATTTCGCCTGCTAAAGTAACCGTTAAAAAGAATGCCTAAAGAAAAGTTGAAGGTTTAGCAATGCCAAAGTCAAAGATCACCCAGAGCTCGGGCGTTCCGCAGTCCTCTAGCTCTGCGGCCAACCGCACTCCGGTCAAGATCAATTCCGAGGGCACGCCAAAGTGGTACATCGCCATCATGCTGGGCCTGATGATCATCGGCCTGCTGTGGCTCGTGGTCAACTACTTGGCCGGCGAGTCCATCCCATTCATGCAGGAACTGGGCCCATGGAATTACGGCATCGGTTTCGGCCTAGCCATCATCGGCCTGCTCATGACGATGGGCTGGCGCTAAACTTCATCACCCTGCCATGAGCTCTACGAGGTTCTATAGCTTCGCCGGCGTCGGCTTCATCATCGCCGTGATGCTGACCGTGGCCATCGATCCACTATTCCTCTCCCCCGGTGCGCTGTTGCTCGCCGTCCTTGGTGTGGCACTTACCCCGCTCGGTATGAACCACCCGCTGTGGGCGGCTGCGGCTTATAGCGCGCTTTTTGGTATTTGCACATGGCATACTGAATGGCGCTCGTTCTTATTGGTCGCATGGAGCGCAGTCATCGTTGGGCTAATTTCCTACCGACGTCCATGGACTCACGCCGTTATCCCAGGACTGGTGCTGGTACTTCTTTCCATTATCGATCCTGCACAGGGCATCTGCACCTCGCTCGACCTCTTTAGCTTTGTTCTGGTGTCCGCGATCAATTTGCTGGGTATCATTTTCGGCGTTTGGCTAAAAAAGGCGCGCCAACGCAGGCTCGCCGCTGAGCAGAGGAACCAGGAATACCGACACGCGCTGATGACCACGCTGCATGATTCCGTGGCAACGACGTTAACCTCGGTGGTCATGCGCTCAGAAACACTCGGCCTTCTAGAAACCAACCCGAAGGTGGCTGAGAACTCCACAGCCATCGCGGATGACGCACGCAAGGCAATGGGTGAGGTCCGCGATCTGCTGCGCCTTATGAAAAACGAGGACCTTCCAACGTTAAAGAAAGCACGCTCGACCATCGCAGAAGAACTGGAAGAGATGCAGAGCTTCCTGAGAAGCCATGGTTTCGAATGCACTGTGAAAGGAAAGCTCGGGAAATTGGCGCGTTCCATGGCTTTGCCCAACGATCTGCATTTGGTCTTTTCAGAACTTAGCGCCAACTTGATCAAATATGCCGAAGCAGGTTCCGAAATCACCATCCGACTACGACGCAATTACCGCGGTCTCGATATAGAAGTCCATTCACTCATCGCTGAAGCCCAGGCAGATCAACATATGACGACTAGACTGGGTCTTTCAGAAATCGAAAAAAGAGTTGCTGCAGCAAACGGCACTTTCAGCAGCGGCCCCCACAATGGTAAGTGGGTAAGTGCGCTTTATATCCCAATTTCCAACATGGTGCGCAGATAAACTTACCTTGTAGTAGGCTAAGGCCTATCGTCTTTATTTCTCTCCCCAATAGGAGTATCCACATGCGTTTTCGTTCTGCTGCAGCCGCTGCCGGCGCCGTACTGTGCCTTACCAGCACCCCATTTGCTAGCGCTGCTTCTTCCTTCGGTTCTTCCAGTGCCGCTGAGTCTGCTACTCAGACTGAGACCGCCTACACCGGCGGATTTACCTACTACACCTCTCAGGCGGAAGACTTTGCAAACGCTTTGCGTTGCTCCACCAGCCCGCAGCGCTGGTGGTGCGCAAAATACCGCCACTAAGCCTCGATGTCCATAAGAGTCTTTCTCGTTGATGATGACCCGCTGGTCCGCTCGTCACTGCGGCTTTATTTCGAAACCACCGATGACATCGAGGTGGTAGCTGAGGCAGCTAATGGCGCAGAATGCCTCTCGATGCTGGACAACGTTGATGCCGACATCGTCTTGGCAGATATTCATATGCCCACGATGGACGGCATCACTTTGCTGCGCAAAATCAAGGAAAGGCCCTACCCGCCAGTTTTCTTGGCGGTGACATCCTTTGACTCCGATGACACCATGCTCAAGATTCTGCAAGAGGGCGGCGCTGGTTACATTCTGAAAAATCAGCGACCGCAATCCATCATCGATGCTGTCCGGGAGGCCATCCACGGCGGCACCGTCGTTGCACCCGTAGCGATGCACCGCCTGGTGGGATACATCGGGGATGCGCCCCGTAAGGATCCGGTCGCCACCGCCATCGAGACGCATCACCTCAGCACCAACGAGATCAATGTGCTCAAACTGCTGCTACAGGGCAATTCGAATTCCGAGATCGCAGCAGCGCTGGAGATCTCAGAATCTTCGGTGAAAAAGCACGTCTCCAGCCTCATCATCACCTTTAACGCAAGCACCCGCCTAAATCTTGTAACCAAGATTTTAGGCGGGGCAGGTAGCTAGGCACTGAGGCTAGAACACGGCTTAATACACCGGGGCGTCGTCAATGCGTAGCTCCGAATAGCGCGAGTACGGTACGCTGACAAAGTACGGCGCACCCTTTTCTACCCACTGCTGATCCTCAGAACAACGTACATCCTGCGAATCCGCGTCGAGCATCATAAAGCCCCACACGAGCTTGCCTTGCTGATTGGCTTCCAAATCGTAGGGGCCAATCTTTTGACCGAGGCTCCAATGGATCTGGTGGACGAAGTTAAAGCCAAACGTGTTCGACATGTACTTTTCAATGTCGCCGATTGGCTTCACTGAAACGCTGACCTCAGTGGTCTGCGTACGCTTATCAGTCACGGTGTGGCTGACTGGAACAGTGTAGTCGTTGCGATTAGCCACGCTGGCGGCATCAGTCTGCTTAAACCACATGCGCTCCGCCGTGACATAGGTGCCCTGTGCGCCCGGTGTTGCACAGTGCGTGCCCGGCTTGTAGTCATCATTCCAGCGCTGCGGCAGGCGGTAGGAAGCCGCGCCGTCGACAGCCTGCGCAGCCGGAGTGGCCGCACTTACTGCCACCAGCAATGCTGCGGCGATGCGTGCAAACTTGCGCACAGTTGCCTCCCTTAGTTGAACTTCATGTTGTCGCGAGTAGAAACCTCAACGTGGCGCTCTGCTGGCAGCGACGCGGTGAAGGTCTCGCCGGTGCCCTGCCAGGTTCCGTCCTGGCCGCACACGGTCTTCTCGCCTTCAAAGTCGGAGACAACCCAGCCCGCGCGCATGACGGCGGTCTTACCAGGTGCAACGTTGTACGGACCGACGGTCTCGCCCACCTCGTAGGTCTGGGAATCGGTGTAACCAGCGTTGAACTTGATGTTGACCAGCTTCAAGATGTCGAAGTCAACGCCTACGGAAACGTTCCAGGTCTTGGTCTTGGTCTCCTTGATGGAACGGGTCAGTGGCAGCGGCTCAGCGTTGTAGTTGGAGACGGTCCAGGTGCCTGCGGAACCATCAAAGTAGGTGCGGACAATCTCAACGGTCTGGCCGGTATCGCCTGGGTTGACGCACTTTTCACCGATGGTGGTCGGGTTAGCAGCGCCGTGGTTAACGGCAGGCAGTGCCATTGCTGGTGCAGCGGCGATGGAAGTTGCAGCAATTGCGGATGCTGCCAGTGCGAGAGTGCGGTTAAAGCGCATGGTGTTACTCCTATTTAGTGAGAAAGAAAGTGGGGTTGGTAGGCGGTGTCGATAGTGTTAATAGGCGGTCTGGGTCGCAACTGGTAGGTCACGCCACTCATCTGGGGTGACGTCAACCTTGCGGGTCGAGCCATCCTTGCCGGTGACGGTGGCTTCTGCCCAGAAACCTGCCGGCGCAGAGGCCTGCTTGAAGTCGTGAACGAGGCTGTACTTTCCGTCGCGGCCACAGTGCAGCTCGCTGTAGTTCACGCGCATCATGGTGGTGCCGTATTCGATGCGTGCGCGCTCACCTGGCTTAAGGTCGAGCGGCGCCAGCGCGGTACCCACCGGCATGTAGGCACGCTGTGCGGCACCGATGGAGCCGAGCCAGCCCTCCGGCAAGCGGCCTTTATTGCCCAGCCAGTTCATCTGGCCGTTGTACTGCGCGCCCACCAGGTGGTCGGTGATGCCACGATAGGTGTAGTCAGCCTCAGTCCAGTTCATGAAGTCCTGGGAAAAGCCCGGCTTTCGGAAAGTAGGAGCTACGCCCTCAATGGTGTTCGGGTACCACTGCATATCGCCAGCGGTGCACTCTTCACCTTCGCTCGGCCAATTCTCGCGCTGCAGATCGGTCGCAGGGTTGACCACATGGTCCTGCTTTTCATCGGCAATCTTCTCCAGGCTTGGGCCGGAGACGGCATTGTAGCCACCGTCAACAACCTTGCTGTTCGCACCCGGCGCGCGGGAAGGAATCTCAAGCGCTTGGTCATCAACGGTGCCGTCGGCGTGGATTACGGTTGCCCAGGCATAACGCTCGGCCGGTGCGGTACCACGGATGACATTTGCACCCTGGATATTGGTGTAGATGCCATCCTTGCAGTCCACAAACATGGAAATGAAGTCTTTTTCCACGGTGCCGTATTCCACGCGGAAGGAATCGCCAGGCGCAAGCTTGATCGGCCCGATGGTTTCCCCCTCTATCCAGCCGTTGGACAGAGTCAGACCGATGTCTGCCTTTGCGGTGGTGTTCCAGTTGGAAGGCCACTTGGCGGCAGAGTTTGCTTCGATCTCGTGATTAGTACCGGATTCGACGGTGGCGGTGTACGGAACCGTCTGCTTGGTGGTGTTGGTGAACTGGATGGTGCCATCCGAAAGGTAACGGCGGCCAGTTTCACCAAAGTGCCAATCCGGATAACCCGCTGCAGTAGCTTCTGCTGGGCTGCACTCCTTGTAGAGATTCTCAATCGGATAGCCCTGTGGCATGGCGGGGATCTCTGCGTGTGCCGCAGCAGGGGCAACGAGGCTTGCCGCAGACAGTGCGGCGGCTGCTACGTAGTAGCTGAGACGGAGGCGGGGAATGCGCATCGCTACGTTTCCTTTTATTCACTATTTTTTGAAGTTTGAGGTTCACAGCGGCGCGGTCTCTCCCTCCACGCGCTGTGAACTACTCACATGACGCTAGTAGGCCACCATCGCATCCTTCAATACCTCAGATACTTTCGGATAATCGCCACTTGAGCTTGCATTTTCCAGAATTTTCCCAGCTATTTTTGACTCCGCGCGCAGCCAAAATTGTCCTTTCGTACACACCCGCTTCTGCCCCCCCGTTCCCGAGTTGCCAACAAGATGGGAAGAAAGTTATCCACAGGCTGGGGATAACTCTGTGAAAATCAAATTCCCCAGGTTTCTTCCACAGCCTGTGGATAACAGTTTTCACGCACTTCCACAGGGGTTAAATTGCAAGGATGTAAGTCTTCTTGCCTGCGTGATCAGGCAAAACTCCGGCCATGCGTTCGAGAAATTACAAAAATGTAGTTATCCACATTGTGGATAACTACTGTGGAATTCTTTCGCACAAGCGTTTTGGTGAATAACTCGCCGGAGTTATCCCCAAAACCCAGCTTGAAGGCCTAAAAAGAAACTTAAAGCCAAGAAAACCGTGAAAACTCCGGTCCATCGCACTCCCCGACGGCTGTTAAAAACAAAAAATGCGAGAATCACGCCTGTGAACAAACCACCCAAATGACCCCATAGGGATACACCGGACATCAAAAACGTATAAGCCACGTTGGCCACTACAAGAACAATGGGTGCCCGCAGATCCATACCGCGAGAGTTGTAGAGCCCTACCAGCAATGCCAGCAGTGCATAGATAGCTCCCGAGGCCCCCACCGTCGGTGTTTGGTAATCCATCCCTAGCACGGCCGCTGAGGCGCCCAGCAAAGAGAGCAGATATACACAGGCATACAACGCCCCACCTAGGGCCTGCTCGATTTCGCGTCCTACGAGCAAAAGCAGAAACATGTTCACCGCTAGGTGTCCGAGATCGATATGCATAAACCCGGCACTTATCGCCGTCAACGGTGCAGCCTCAAAGTCCGGGCCCCACAACGTCCAGTCATAGGCCAGCGAAGAGCCGTAGTAGGACGCAGTAAGCGAATGCGACTGGATGGCGGTAGCCGCCCACGTCAAGGCGCAAAAGGCGATGACTGTTGCGGTGACCGGCGCTTGTTTTAGGTAGTTGCGCAATGTCTTTTCCATATTTTCCCCAAAAACTTCAATGAGCCCACCGCCACTTTTAATAAGTGGTGGTGGGCTCAATTGTTAAGAGCTCTTAGGCGATCTCGATGGACTCGATGATGACGTCCTCACGTGGGCGGTCCATGCGGTCCGTATCAACCTTGGCGATCTTGGACACGACTTCCTGGGATGCCGGGTCGGTGACCTCACCAAAGATGGTGTGGTGGTTGTTCAGGTGCGGGGTCGCAGCCACAGTGATGAAGAACTGGGAGCCGTTGGTGCCTGGGCCAGCATTTGCCATAGCCAGCAGGAATGGACGGTCGAACTGCAGCTCTGGGTGGAACTCATCCTGGAACTGGTAGCCAGGGCCGCCACGGCCGGTGCCGGTTGGGTCGCCACCCTGGATCATGAAGTTATCAATGATGCGGTGGAAAATTGCGCCATCGTAGAACGGTCCGGACTGCTCGCCCTTTGCGTTCTGGGTGGAGTAGTCCTTCTCGCCCTTTGCCAGGCCGATGAAGTTCTCCACGGTTACCGGTGCATGGTTACCGAACAGGTCGATAACGATATCACCGTGATTGGTGTGCATCGTTGCAGTTGCGGTCTTCTGAGTCATGCCGACTATTGTATGGAATTTCTTGCTCGCGCGCCGCAAATGACATAACGCCCTAAGCGATCACTATGCTTGAGCCTATGATTCGCGCTGTGCTCTTCGACCTCGATGACACTTTGATGGACCATACCTCGGCTATGCGCGAGGGTCTCGACGAATGGTGCCGCGAGCTAGGGCTTCCCACTGGCCAACATGAACGCTTTGCCGCCATCGAGCGCAAGTGGTTCGCCGCCTATGAGCGCGGCGAGGTCACCCATCATGGCCAGCGCATCGCCCGTTGCCGCGAGTTTCTAGAAAAAGACCTTTCGGAGCACGACGCATTGCAGGCCTATTCGGGTTATCTTGCCGCATACCAGCGCAATTGGCGCGCTTTTGCCGACGCCCTGCCCGCCCTGCAGCGAGCCCTGCAAGCAGGTCTTCGCGTTGGCGTCCTCACCAACGGCGCCCGCGAGATGCAGGAGGCAAAGCTGCGGGCCGGCAAGTTAGATCTGCCAGAGGTGCGTCTCATCGCCACGGTGGATCTGGGAATCCCTAAACCGCAGGCCACCGCCTACCTGGCTGGCTGCCAGGTGGTGGGTTCTACTCCCGCAGAAACGCTGATGGTGGGTGACTCGCTGGCTAACGACGTCGAGGGCGCCCGCGCCGCCGGGCTGCAAGCGGTGCACCTGCGTCGCGACGGCTCGGGCGATATTTCTGGCCTAGACCAATTGGGGTTCTAGCGCGGAGGCCAGCACTTCCTCGCGTGCCAAGACGAGATTGCGCAAAGCCGCTTCCGTCTCGGCGTAGCCGCGGGTCTTAAGACCACAGTCTGGGTTAATCCACAGCCGCTCAGCCGGCACATGGCGTAATGCTGCACGGATGAGCTCGGCCATCTCCGCCACGGATGGGATGCGCGGCGAGTGGATGTCATAGATGCCTGGGCCAATCTCCGAGTGGAACTTCTCATCGATGTCTTGCAGCAGCTCCATGCGTGAGCGCGCCGCCTCGATGGAGGTGACATCGGCATCGAGGCCTGCCACCGCATCGATGATCTGCCCGAACTCGGAGTAGCACAGGTGCGTATGAATCTGAGTGGTCGGTTGCGCCTCGAGGGCAACCAAACGGAAAGCACGCACTGCCCAATCAAGGTAAGCCTGGCGTTCTTCTTGACGCAGCGGCAGCAGCTCCCGCAGTGCGGGCTCGTCGATCTGGATGATGCTGATGCCGGCGTCTTCGAGGTCATGCACCTCGTCAGCCAGCGCCACACCCAGCTGATCCGCGGAGACTGATTGATGCACGTCATCGCGGGTAAAGGACCACGCGAGGATGGTTACTGGACCGGTGAGCATTCCCTTGACGTGCTTTGCAGATAGCGACTGCGCGTACTTGGCCCACTCCACCGTCATCGGCTGCGGGCGGGAGATGTCACCGACAACGATTGGCGGACGAGTACAGCGCGAGCCATAAGACTGCACCCAGCCATTTTCAGTGACCACGAAGCCATCGAGCAGCTCCGCGAAGTACTGCACCATGTCATTGCGCTCCGGCTCGCCGTGCACGAGTACGTCCAGCCCTAGACGTTCTTGCAGGTCGATGACCTGCGCGACCTCCTTGCGCAACGCCTTTTCATAATCGGCGTCGGAAAGCTCGCCCTTGCGGTGCGCGGCGCGCGCGGCACGAATCTCCTGGGTCTGTGGGAAGGAACCGATCGTGGTGGTCGGAAGCTGCGGCAGGCCCAGGGACTTCTGCTCCTCGATGCGCTCGGCAAACAGCGGCTGACGCTGGACCTGCCCTTCCGGCAGCCCTGCCGTGCGCTTGGCGACGTCCCGGTTATGCGTGCGCGCCGATTCCGCCCGGGTACGCACCGCGCGATCAGCCTGGGCATAAGCCTCTGGGGCATCAAGCGGGCCGGCGAAAAGGGCCACGACCTCGCGTACCTTTTCATCAGCGAAGGAGAACCACGTCGCGACGTCAACTGGCAATGTGGTTTCGGCAACGACGGTATGCGGAACGTGCTGCAAAGATACCGAGGTAGTAACCGAGGCGCCCGGAAGCTGCTCCAGCTTGGCACGCAGATCGCGCAGGTTCGCCGCCCACACATTGCGGCCATCAACAAGGCCCGCGCTCACGTGCACCGGCAACTGCGCTACGCGCTCCAAATAATCTGGTTCCAGCGCCAGGGTTCCCACGCTCAAGTCCACCTGGACTGCTTCTGGGCGTAGCTTCGCAATCGCGTCCAATCCCCTGCGAGCTGCGCCATAAGGCGTGGTCAGGTAGATCTGTGGGCGCTTCGCAGTGCCGAGGATGCGTTCGTAGGCCTGAATAAGGGCGTCGGCAAGCGTAGCGTCATCTGCTGCCTGCAGATCAGCCACCAGCGCAGGCTCGTTGAGCTGAATCCACTCCACGCCCGCCGCATGCAGGTACCCAAGCACCTCGATATAGGAATCCACCAGCTTGCCCAGGTGCTCGAGAGGCTGGGTGTGGGAACCTTCCGCCGGCTTGGACAGCGCAAGCAGCGTCACAGGACCCACCAGCACTGGGCGCACCTTGTGGCCTGCTTGCCGGGCTTCCTCTACCAGCTTCAGCACGCGCTGCGGACGCGCCTGAAACTCCTGCTCGTCAGCAATTTCTGGGACGATGTAATGATAGTTGGTGTCGAACCACTTGGTCATCTCCAGTGGTGCTGCCTGTGCATTTCCGCGCGCAAGACGAAACTCATCGGCAAGGGTTTCGCCCTCGACTGCGCCCACCGTCAGCGCGGTTTCGAGGACGTGGTCGTAATAGGCCACGTCCGCCGGGATTGCATAATCCTCGCGCAGGCCGAGGTCATGTAAGCGGGCATAGGTATCAAGGCGCAGCGAGTGCGTGGCCGATTCAAAGGTCTCCTCATTGATCTTGTCGGCCCAGAAGGCCTCGAGTGCGCGCTTTAGCTCGCGGTTCGCGCCGACGCGCGGATAGCCTTCGATGGTTGTGTGAGGAAATGGTGCGTTCATCGATTTACTCCGATTCTGCTCAGTAGGTCTTGGGTGATGGCTGGGTTGTTATGCGTATATATATGGAGGCCCTCCGCGCCTGCGCGCAGAACGCCGCGCGCGAGTTCGGCCGTGAGCTCCATACCGATTTCTTGTTCTTCTTCTGGGGTTTTCGCTGCCGCGAGCGCTGCCCGCACTTTTGGCGGGACGTCGAGCCCGGACAGCCCCGCCATTCGCTCAAGGCGGGCCACGCTGGTCATCGGCATGATTCCGGGGATAAGCGGGATACGCACGCCGGCGAGCCGGGCGCGTTGATAAAAGCGCGCGTAGTCTTCCGGGTCGAAGAAGAGCTGCGTTATGGCGAAATTCGCGCCCAGGCGCTGTTTGGCCAGCAGGACATCGATGTCCTCATCAGCATTGGCTGATTCCGCATGACCATTGGGATAGCACGCCACGCCGACGGCCAGGTTGCCTGCGGCGAAACGTGCCGCTTGCGCTGCTTCCCGACGCCGAATGAGCCGGATTAGCTCATCAGCATGCTGCAGGTAGCCCGCGGGCATGCCGTCTTCCGGAAGATCCCCGCGCAGTGCGAGGAATCCGCGGACACCGGAATCGACGAGTACGTCGACCCACTCGCTAAGTTCCCCTGGGCCACCGGCGGTGCAAGCAAGATGCGCCAGGGGACGCATCGAGGTAGTGCGCGCAATCTGCTCAATGAATGCGGCCGTGCCACGCAACCATCCGGAGCGCTGCGAGCTGGTTACTGCGATGTAATCAGGGTGATAGCTCTGCAACACTGCAAGCAGTTCAGATGTCTTGCTCGCATCGGCGTCGTTGCGCGGCGGAATCACTTCGAAGGAAAGCGCGGTGCGCTGACGCACCCGAGCCGTCCATTCATTGATTTGGTCTAAAGGCGCAGAGGCCGAGAGTCGCGGAGTCATGCCCACCTCCTTCGCTGGTCACTTCGACTTCGTTGAGATGAAATGTACCAAGCGGTCTATTAAGAAAGGAGGGCTAAATTTTAGATACTATCTTTAAAACGGTTCTGCCTGCGGGGTTAACGCTTATTTGCGCGAATAAAAATCGCCCAAAATGAACCAAGCTGTCTATCCAAAAGGCGTGGCGGCGGGGGTAACCGGCCTGAAAAAAGCAGTAGAATCAAGGCCAATTCCCAATGGCAGACTTGTCTGTACCACCTCTCTTAAACAAGTTGCGACCAGCTCCAAACGCAAACGACATCGAGGCTCTCTCTTGAAAAAACATAAGATTTTGACCAAGCTCTCTGCTGTCTGCGCTGCAGTAGTAACCACCGCAGCTCTTGGAACGGCAGCCGCATCAGCTCAGCAATCTGAGACGATCCTCTTCGGCGACTCCATTTTTGCCAACCCCACCTTCGATCAAATCGGCTCCCCCATTGCCGAGCTGTCTAGCGCCATGAAGATCGGCAGCGACCCAGGCGCTCCGAGCCCACAGGGCTGCCCGCAGGGCGCATCCAACGTTGGCCGCGAGCTCGGCCGCGCCTCGGGCCAGCGCGTCATCAACTACGCTTGCTCCGGCGCTACCGCTGCTGGCTCCACGCCGCGCTCGGACTTTGTCCAGCAGGTAGGCCACGCGGTTGATACCCACACCCTCAACCCGGGCACGCGCAACGTGCTGATCCAGTTCGGTTTCAATGACGTCGTCAACACGAACTTCATCGTTGACCCGAACCGCACGGCTTATAAGAACGCGATGCGCAATCAGATAAACCGCATCCGCGCTGCCGCCCCGAACGCCAAGATCACCCTGGTGGGCTATCCAGCCTTTTCTGCGGCAAACGGCTCCATTTGCCCAATCCGCATCAAGGAGAACCCAGGCCTAGGCGCTAACCTCTCCGCGCTGGGCAGCGTACGCACCATCGAAGACAACGTTAACCACGCGATGTTCCAGGCCGCCCAGGAAAACCATGTGAACTACTTTGACCTACGTTCGGCCACCATCGACCACAATATGTGTGCGCCGACCGGCATGCGCTGGATGGGAGGCGTCTACGAGTTTGCGGAGCCGCATAACTTCTTCAACCACCTGACCCACTCCGGCAACGTTGGCGTGGCGCGCATCCTTTCGGATCGCGTCCTCGCACGCTAGGAAATCCACATAAGGATTAAACGCTATAGTGGCGGGGCCCTCGCGCCGTCACTACGCTGGGGTGAAGCGCACCATAAACTAATTTAAGGAGCATCTGGGATGAACCCCACCGCAATTTCCGCCTCCATCGGTCTAGCGAACAATCTGTGGAGCCGTTTCAAGGATTACCGCGAGGAAAAAGAACTCGAAGCTTATGCCGCCCTTGAAGGCGCCGCCGCACGTGCGGAAAGCCGCAGCAAGGATCTCTTCCCAGAGGCACGCCGCAACGCCGGTGCTGTAACCCAGGCTGCCCACGAGCGTCTCGAGCGCACCATCGCCGAGCTCAAGGAGCGCGGCCAGGAAGCTGGCAAGCAGGCATCTGAACGCTTCGAAGAGGCTCGCAAGGATGCCAAGAAGGCGCAGAAGAAGACCAAGAAGCAGGCAAAGAAGCAATCCAAGGCTGCACGTAAGGCCGCAAACAAGGCGCAGAAGCAGAGCGCAAAGAAGCTGAAAAAGGCAAAGAAGGTCAACTTCCGCAAGGAAGACAAGGGCTCCAAGTTCTGGCCATTCGCCCTTATCCTGACTCTTGTCTCCGCAGTTGCCGGCGGCGCTTACTACTTCTTCAAGATCCGCAAGGAAGCTCCTTCCGAGGTTCCACCTCGCGTTGAGGACTTCGGTGGCGGCGCAGACGCAGCGGCTGAGGGCTCCACCTTGGTCTACACCTCCACCTCCGAGCAGGACCTCAAGAAGGATTCCGACCTCGCTGAAGAGGGTGTCGTCGAGCGCGATGAGGAGCTGCTGGGCTCCATCGATGAGCAGCTGGCAAAGCACAAGGAAGAAGCTGCGGCCGCTGAGGCCGATACCTCCCGCATCACTGATGACCGCGAGGATGAGGGCAAGCACCGCCTGCAGACTGACGAGCAGGAGTAGTAATATCCCCCGAGCAAGGGGGTAGCACTCAAGTTGTCTTGATCTCAATTCTTTGATTAAGAGACCTAGAGCTGATTGAATTCTTGAGTATTTCGAACCTATCTCAAGGAGAGTAAATGAGCTTCGAGTCTCTCATTGTCAAGCTCAAGAGCGGAGCGACCTACTACTTCCCAGCCGGCTCCGTCAGCGGGGATCCTTCACATCGTGTTGACAATCTCCGCTTTGCAATTGAGAACGGCACTATCTTCCGTTCTGTTGATGACAACGGTATCGACCGCGAGTTCTCTGGATACGACGTATCGAATTACCACCTTGCATAAAACCTGCAGAGCATAAAACCTGCTAAGGCTGCCTTTCTTTCCGGATAATCCGAGCAAAGGAAGGCAGCCTTTTCTTATAGGATAAGCAGCTATGACTGTCTATCCTCGCATGAAAACCTGGTCTTGGTACCTGCCAAGCCAGCCACCCGCCGGGGAGACCTCTCTCACCGAAACCACCAATTGGTCTAAACCCCGCAGCGCAACCCGGCGCCTGCTCTTTGCGCAGCCGGTGGGCGTGGCCGGCATTCTCATCTCCGCCACCATCAACGCGCCATTGGGCGCGCTTGTCTCCGTGGTCATTGGCCAAGCCACGCAATACGCATTCAGCGACCCTTCCTGGCGCACGCTCGCCATTCCAGTGGCGTTGACCGCACTGCTGCTTTTCATCGTCTATCTCGCCGAGGCCACCGCGGATGCCTTCACCGATCTCAGCCAGGCCCGCACCACGCATACGCTGCGGCTCGGGCTGCTGGAGAAGCTGCTCAGCGCTTCTACCTCCGGACTTAACCCGGGCCGCCTGCTCAACACGATGGACGAGGATTCCCATTACGTCGGCCAGCTCAAGCAGGTGCTCAACTTTCCGCTGACCATGGTGGGCTATCTGCTGGGTGCGATTTTCAGCCTAGCGCCGATCTCGTCCGTGGTTTCCATCGTGCTTTTGATAGGTGCCGTCGTCACCGCGGCGGTATCTTGGGCCACCGCAAAACCGTTGACGAGCGTGGCGGCAGCCCGCCGCCAAAAGGAAAACACGGCGCTTTCGCTCGCAACGGACTATGCACAGGGCTCCCGCGTTATTAAAGGTCTAGGCGCTAACGAGGTGGCCAAGCAACGCTTTGGCACCGCTGCACACACCGCCCTCGACGACATGCTGCGCGAGCTGCGTCTTAGCGCTTGCCTGAACTGGTTGCGTCAGATGGTACCCACCGCATTTACCATCGGTCTGCTCGCATGGACCTCATGGCAGATGTACCTGGGCAATATTTCCCCAGGTGGGATGATGAGTATCACGATGCTCGCCCCACCGGCGCTCAACGTCCTTGGGATCGCACTGGGCCATCTCACCGAGGCGTGGGCGCGAGCTCAGGCCTCGGTGGAGCGCATCGGTGAGTTGCTGGAGGATCTGGATAAAGGCGACGTCGCAAAGCACGGCAATGCACTTTCCTTAAGCCCTGGCCTGCAGGTCTGGGTACCGGAGACCACCAAAGGGCGCGCGCTTGTCGACGCCACCATATCCCGCCTTTCTGCTCACGGCGCCCTGTGCCCGCCGCACCGGATTTCTGTGCTGGAGGGGACGCTGGCCGATAACATCAATCCGCTCGGCAACATCCCGGCATCGCAGGTTCGCACGGCGCTTGAGGCCGCGGCCTGCGAGGACATCGTCGCTCGTCTCGGCGGTTTTGATGACTCTGGCACCTTGCCGGATGCCCCCATTGGGGAGGCTGGACTGAACCTGTCGGGCGGTCAACGCCAACGCGTTGCGCTTGCCCGCGCGCTTGCCGCGGACCCAGAAATCTTGGTGCTTGACAACCCCACCACGGGCTTGGATTCGCTAACACTCGCGACGGTAGCTGAGCGCGTGGCGCGCTTGCGCAAGGACCAGATCACCGTCGTAATCAGCGGCGCGTCGACGTGGGCGGCTAACGCGAAGGAGGTGCTAGAACTATGAGTAAACCCGCAGCAGATGCCCTAGCTCCTGCCTCCGCCCGTGAGTCCTGGCAGTTCCTTCGCACGCTGCCTTCCGCGCCGTCGAAGGCGAAGCTGGCGCTGGTATTCGGCATCTTCACTCTGACCATCCTGATGATGAACCTGGGCTCGCAGGTACTCGGCCGCCTCGTTGATATCATCCAGGGCGGCGAAGTCCCTGTGATTGGCTCTGGGCGCAATGCGATGATTGCTGCACTATGGATCATCGCAGCCTGCCTCCTCGTTGAGGTCAGCGGCCGGGCGCTCGGCGGCTATCTCATCAACGCCCGCACGCGCCGACTGGCTGTGGATCTGCGTACCGCAGCTCTCGACTCGGTGCTGCGCGCGCCCGTGCCGCGCGTGATGGAGCTGGGAACCGGCAACGTGATCACGCGCTTGTCTAAGGACATCGACACCGTGGTCACGGCGGTGGCCATGATGGGCGAACGCCTCGCCGTCACCATCTTCATCCTGCCGCTTACTTTCCTGACCATGGCTTTCATCCACCCGGCTTACCTTTTGCTGTGCATGCTCGCAGTCGCTGTGATGTATCCGTTTATCAAGGGAACGATTCGCGATATCCCCGCCGTGGCCAACGCCGTCTCCACCGTGGAGGCCCGCCGCAACAACGTATTGCTCGATACCATTCGCGCCTTGGAGACCCTCCGGATTTTCCGCCTCGACGGCTGGGCCACGCGCCGCATGGAGGACTACTCTTGGCACACCGTGCAGGCTTGGGGCGACAAAGTGCCGCTTATCAACCGCATCATTGGCCAAGGCAGCATCGCTTTCGGAGTGCTCCTGCTGGGTTCACTTTCGATGTCGGTTCCGATGGTGGCGTGGGGATGGCTCACACAAGGCCAGGCCACGGCCGCGGTCTTGCTGATCATGCGCCTAGAGATGCACGTTTTCAACATCTTGTTCTTCGCTGGGGAAATTCAGCATTCGGCAACTTCCTTGGGCCGCGCTGTGGCGCTGGCTCTGCTGGGCGCTGACGTGCCGACCAAGGAAGTAGCGCCGCTTGAGCAAGCCCCCGCGGTGCATATCGACGGCGTGAGCTACTCCTACCCCGGTGGCGCCAAGGTCTTAGACGGCATTAGCCTCACGCTGGCGGCCGGCACCACGACCGCGCTGGTGGGCACCTCAGGCGCAGGCAAGTCCACCTTGGCCGCACTGGTGGCCGGGCTGCAGTACCCCACTGCGGGCAGCATCCGCCTTGACGACGTCGACACAGCAACGGTGCCCAATACCTGGGTGACCGAGCATGTCGCGCTGATTACCCAGGAGGTCCACCTCTTTTCCGGCACCCTGCGCGAGGATCTTCTGCTCGCCCGGCCACATGCTAGCGATGCGGAACTATGGGCAGCCCTACACGAGGTGGGATTGACGGAAGACTCGCGCTGGCTTCCCGACGGCCTCGATACCCGCATCGGCGCCGGCAACGAGGAGATGGGCGCCGAAGCCGCCCAGCAGATCTCGCTGGCGCGCATGGTGCTGCGGCAGCCGCCGGTGCTCATCATGGATGAGGCCACCTCAGAGGCCGGCTCTGAACACGCCGCCGTGCTTGAGGAAGCCGCCCGGGCCGTCACCCGCGGGCGTACCTGCCTAGTGGTGGCGCACCGCTTGGACCAGGCTCGTGAGGCGGACCGCATCATCGTGATGGAGCAAGGAGAAATCGTCGAAGACGGCGATCACGCCTCACTCATGGCGCGCGGTGGGCGCTACGCCAAGGCCTATGCGCAATGGGAGCACGGCCACTAAGCCAAACTTGGCCCGACTAAACTCCCTCCCCTTCTCTCCTTCACTTCTCCTCTCTTCGAGAGGTGGTCCCCTTTGCTTGGCTCCCTTTGTGGGGGATGCAGAAGCGAGTCTCGAAAACGGCGGGCCGAGGACAACGCAGGAACGACGAAACCCGGCACCGAATGGTGCCGGGTTTCTGGGCTGTGGAGCATAGGAGAATCGAACTCCTGACCTTCTGCTTGCAAAGCAGATGCTCTACCAATTGAGCTAATGCCCCAGTGCGTTTAATGCTACCCCAGGGGTATCGCAGAAAGAAAATCGCCGGCTCAGCCGCTAGCCCCACCGGTCACAACAGTTAACTATTTTCACTCTGGTTGCGTGTCACTAGGGCTTTTAGAAACGGCAGCGACCATAATCAAGGAACAGAAATACCCTCGTTAGAAAGGCTTTTGCATGCGCCGCCTCGCTGCCGCTACCGCTGCACTCTTACTAACCGCCGCACTTCCAGTTTCAGCCCACGCAGCGCCAGCAGCGCGCTTCCCGGTCCCCAACTTGCCGCAGATGCAACTGCCGAACCTCCAGCAAGAAGCCGAGAAGCTCAACAATGACTTCCTAAACTCCTTGCCACCAGAGCTCGGTTCATCGAGGCCGGCACCACAAAAGCGCACCCCGAGTCCAGCACCTGCACCGACGCAAAAGTCTGACTGCTCCAACTGCGTCGCCATCACCTACGACGACGGCCCCAGCACCCTCACCAACCAACTGCTCGACACCTTGCGCGAAAAACACGCACACGCCAGCTTCATGGTGCTTGCCCCTAACGCCACAGCCCACCCAGAGCTGCTGCGCCGCATGCAGGCAGAGGGGCATACCATCGGCAACCACACCAACACGCACCGCGAGCTAAACAAGCTCGCCGCCGGCGACGTCGACGGGGAAATCAAGGCAGGTGCCGGCGCCATCAAGGCGGCAACCGGCCAGAGCCCTCGTTGGCTGCGCCCACCGTACGGCGCCACCAACGGCACTGTCGACGCCGCGGCCAAAACCAACGGCCAAGCCGAGGCCATGTGGTCCGTGGACACGCTGGACTGGAAGGACCGCAACTCCGAGCACGTATGCAGCGCTGCAGTCAGCGGCGCGCAGCCGGGCGGCATCATCCTCATGCATGACATCCACGCCACCACGGTTAATGCTGCCAACTGCGTCATCGACGGCCTGCGCGCCAAGGGGCTCGAGCCGGTTAGCCTCGATACTCTTATCCCCACCCCACAGCCGGGGAAGCAGTACTACTCTCGGGGCTAATGATTGATTTCTCGGCTCCCGCAGACGTGGTGGCGCCTCAGCTTTTGGGTGCCACGCTCACCTTCAATGGCGTCAGCATCCGCCTGACGGAAGTCGAGGCCTACCTTGGCGCCGAGGACCCCGCCGCGCACACGTACAACGGCCCGACCCCGCGCAACGCCACGATGTTCGGCCCGCCCGGGCGCCTTTACGTCTATGCCTCCTATGGCATCCACCGCAACGGCAACATCGTGTGCGCCCCGGAGGGCACGGGCCAGGGTTGCCTGCTACGCGGCGGCGAGGTCATCGAAGGTACCGAGCTCGCTTTCCGACGCCGCGGCACCACCGACTTCCATAACCTCGCCCGTGGGCCGGGGAACCTCGGTAAGGCGTTAGGACTCGACCTCACAGACAACGACACTATCCCCACGATCAAGGAAAGGGCCTCCGAACCGGAATGGGTTCGAGGCCCTCGCATTGGTATCAGTAAGAACAAAGACGCACCACTGCGCTTTTGGATTCCTTTCGACAAGACCGTCTCGGCGCGCAGAGGCCTGCCGCCAAGCTAATGAGACCTAGTAACGCCCGCCGTAGCGTTCATCGCTCTCGATGGCCGCGAGGATGCGATCGTTGATCTGGTTGAGCTGGCGCACCTGCGTGCGAGTGAGGTTGTCCATCACGGAACGACGCGCCTGGGCGGCGTGCCCTGGCGCGGTGGCGACAACCTTGTCCCAGCCGGCGTCGGTAAGCTGCGCCAGCGTGGTGCGGCCATCATTCGGATCTGGACGGCGCGTAACCCAACCTTGCTTCTCCAAGCGCGTGACCACCTGGCTAAGCCGTGAGAGCGAGCCGTTCGCCGTGTACGCAAGGTCGCGCATGCGCATCTCACGATTCTCCGACTCAGAAAGACGAGACAGAACGGTGTACTCGAAGAAGCTCAAGCCGGCGTCGTCACGCAGCTGGGCATCCAGAATGTTGGTTAAGCGGATGGTGACTCCCATGAGGGATACAAAGGAAGCGAGTTCCTCCTCATCGAGCCACTTCTTATCCTTCTCGGTCATGAAATTAATTCTAGCAATGAAGCTTTATTTGTTAAGCATCTGCTAGGCAGATTTCAGCGCTTCCCGGAGAAGCTGCGCCGCCTAGCTCGGAGTCTTGCCGACCTTCACGCCGGCCTCCTCTAACGCAGCCTTCTTGCCCTCTGCGGTTCCGGATCCTCCAGAGACAATCGCTCCTGCGTGCCCCATGGTTTTGCCCTCCGGCGCGGTAAAACCAGCAATGTTGGCCACCACCGGTTTGGTCACGTACTCCTTGATGTAGCGTGCGGCATGTTCTTCGGCGTCGCCGCCGATCTCGCCGATCATGATGATGGCCTCGTAGAAAGAAACTTAAGTACTGCCACCCGCGCAGTTTTTACCGCCAGCACACGTATCTTGCGCGAGACCACGCTGCAAAAATACGCCCGGACTGGACTTTTCGGACACGAAGCGGCCAAGATTAGACGCCAGATCCTCGACCAGGCCGAGCCGTTTAACGCTGCCCACACCACCAACTGGGGACTACCTTGAAAGCCCACCGTCACGCGCGGCTAACGCACACGAGTCCACCGGCCGATAAAAACGCCCAGTACGCGTGTGTATCATGCGCGTGCTGGGCAACTTTCGCTTTCAGTGCGATGTCCTCCTTTTAGGATGCTGCGAGCTTTTGGGCGCGCTGGTA
>NZ_KV788560.1:0-1178 GCF_001807315.1 Corynebacterium sp. HMSC06D04 | reverse complement strand
GATATCAGGTGTCTACCAAACAGGGGTCAGGTCCTTGTCATAGGAGTCACCCACCGTCCCAGTCGACGCTGCGATACCGTGCTCAGCCAGGCGCTCGTTGTAGACGATGCTCACATATTGTGAGCCGTGGTCTGAATGGTGAATCAAGCCCGTTGTTTCTTTGGCGCACACGATCGCCTGGTTGAGCGCTTGCAGCGGCAAGGCTTCGGTGCGCATCGAATCCGACAGCGCCCATCCGACGATCCTCCGGGAGAATACATCGGTCACGAACGCGGTGTACACAAAGCCTTTCCTGGTGCGCACGTAGGTAATGTCCGCCACCCACAGCCGATGAGGGCCAGGAGCCCTAAATTCACGATTTACCAAGTCTGGGCGCAGATCAGGCACGTTAGGCTTACGGGTTGTGATAGGTGACCTGCCTTTGCCTTTGCCAGAAACACCGGCCAGGCGCATCAACCGAGCAGTTTGTTCACGACCGATATCAATTCCGTCACGGCGGAGAGCATGCCACATTTTCCGCACACCGTAGACACCGTAATTATCGCGATGAACAGCACTAATGTGTTCAATCAGCACAGCATCGCGAAGGCGACGAGCACTTAATCCACGGGCTTTAGACTGGCGGTACCCGCGCGAAGTAAGGAAGCCGCCTTCACGATGGGTGTTTAACGTCTGGCAGATGAACTCGACTGAGAAACGATTCCGATGCTCATCAATGAACCGGATCATTTCCGACGTTTCGGGTCGAGTTCGGATGCGAAAAAAGCCGAAGCGGCTTTCAACAACTCGTTGGTGTCCCGCAGCTCTTGATTTTCTCGACGCAACCGTGCGTTTTCTGCAGCAAGGTCCTCGGGCATTGATTCCACAACACGACCTTCGCGACGAGCGGCCTGCGTCCATTGCCTCGCCGTGTGCCACGAGACGCCCAGCTTTGGTGCCACGATCTCGCAGGCAGCCTGCATGGAAGTGTTCTCCGCCAGGATGCGGTCTTCCACGAGACGGACCACACGGTCCTTCGCATCCTGATCAAATTTTCTCGGCATGTTCCAAATTTTCCCATCTACTCAAACGGAACAAAACCTGGGGCACTTCAAGGCTTACGCCTGGTAGTAATGCATCGACGCCGTTTGCTAAAGCCTTTTAACCCCATGGATTTCATGATGCGTGCAACTTTCTTG